>NZ_DASWXE010000230.1:0-8585 GCF_036405635.1 Gemmatimonas sp.
GTCGGTCATGTCGGCACGTTGAACCGGTAGCCGACGCCTGGCTCGGTGATGATCAGGCGAGGCATCGACGCGTCGGGTTCGATCTTCCGGCGCAGGTGCGTGATGTGCACGCGGACGTGAGTGGCAAAGTCACCGAACTCACGATCCCACACGATGTCCCACAGCTGCCGCGGCGACATGGGTCTGCCGGCATGCAGCACGAGGGCGCGCAGCAGCGACCATTCGGTGGGTGTCAGTCGCTGTAGAGTGCCGTGCCGAACTACGCGCTGCTGCTGCAGGTCGATCTCCACGCCATCCACGGTGAGCAGGGACCAGGCACGCGATGCATGTGACATGGCCGCCCGACGAATCTGCCCGCGCACCCGCGCCTGCAATTCCGCTGCGCCACACGGCTTGCTGATGAAGTCGTCGGCACCGGCATCGAGGATGGCCACCTTCTCGTCTTCATCATCGCGCCCCGAAAGCACGATGATGGGCACGTCGGTCACGGTGCGCAGCTGGCGCAGCAACTCCGATCCGTCGCCGTCGGGCAAGCCCAGGTCGAGCAGCACGAGCTCAGGCGCCACCTGCGCGCACTCACGCACGGCTTCGGTCAGTGAGCTGGCCGTGCGCACCTGACGGCACATGGTGCCGAGTGTCAGGGCGAGCGTTTCACGAAGAGCATCATCGTCTTCGACGACGAGGAGAGTGTCCGGATCGGGCCACTCGGCGATGGGCGAACGGGCCATGCGACCGGGGAGGGGGACGGCGTTAAGGAGGTATTAAAGCGGTGGTGAGCCGCTCCCGAACGGGGATGGAGTTGCTGAGCGTGGAGCCGGTATCCGCAACGTAACGCTCGCACGCCCCCATGACACGTACCAACGCGCCCGGGCCTGTTCCCGTCACGGTCGTCATCCCGACGCTCAACGAGGAGGACCGCCTCCCCGCCTGCCTGACTTCCATCCATTGGGCGGCGGAAGTCATCGTCGCCGATGCCAGCTCGTCCGACCGTACCCGGGAGATCGCGCGACGTTTCGGCGCTGTCGTGCTGGAAGGCTGCGGCCCCACCATCGCCGACCAGAAGAACGCCGCGATTGCGCGGGCGAGTCATCGCTGGGTGTTGTCGGTGGACGCCGACGAGCGGGCGTCGGAGGAACTGGCGGCCGAGGTGGCCGCTGTCGTGAACGGCACCGGTGCGATCCCCGAAGCCGATGCGTATCGCATCCAGATGCGGAATCGCTATCTCGGCGCACCCTACGAGTTGGGCGGATGGTCGCGCGACTGGCACATCCGGCTGTACCGCGCCTCCGCGCGCTGGACGTCGCAACGTGTACACGAGCGCCTCGAAGTGCAGGGACCGGTCGCCGATCTCACGGCGCGACTCGAGCACGAGTCCTATCGCGACCTCGCCCATCAGCTCCAAAAGGGACATCGGTATTCTGTCTGGGGCGCGCAGGACCTGATGTCGTCGGGGCGTCGCGTGCGTACGTCCGATGTGGTGTTCCGACCGGCGTGGCGTTTCGTGAAGACCTACCTGATGGAGGGCATGTGGCGTGAAGGCATGCGCGGGTTCGTCTTTGCCGCGGTGCATGCCTGGTGCGGCTTTGCGAAGTACGCGCTGCTGTGGGATGAACAGCGCAAGCGGCACGCCGCTATGGCTGCCGTGCCCATGAACGAGCCGGGGCTCGATTCGCCATTCCCCACGACGCACTGATCGGCTCGTGTGGATTCCCGCGCTGTGCTACCATCGCATCGAAACGCCGCCCGTCGAGGCGCACCGCGACACCAACTTCGTCACGCCGGACGCGTTTGCCGAGCAAGTTGGCTGGCTGGCGCGGATGGGGTACACGGGCGTGACCGTCGCACAGATTCTCGCGTGGCAGCGAGGTACGCACAGTCTGCCAGCGCGTCCCGTGGCGATCACGTTCGATGATGCCTACGACAGCGTGGTGACGCATGCACTACCACGCCTCGCGCATCACAACTGGCCCTGTACGGTGTACGCGGTGAGTGCCTATCTGGGTGATCGCAATCGCTGGGATCCCACCGCACCCCCGGCCCGATTGCTCGATGCTGCGGCACTGCGCGCGCTGCTGCATGCGGGACATGATGTCGGCGCTCACACCCGGCATCATCGCCGGGTGCGTGGCCTCGACGGTCCCACGGCGCACGAAGAGCTTGCCGGCTCGCGCGAGGACCTCGAGCAGGCACTCGGCGCGTTGTGTGAAAGCCTGGCTTTCCCCTACGGATCCCACGATCTGCTCACCGTGCAGCGCGTACGCGAAGCCGGATTCGCCGGTGCCGTCACGCTCAAACGTCGTACGATCCGGCGCCGGTCGGACCCGTTCCGCCTTGGTCGCATGAGCGTGGGTGGTCCGCTGTCACTCACGCACTTCGCGCTCAAGTTCGCCAAGCTGCAACTGACCCCGTCGCTCATCTGACGCGCACGGGATTTCCCCACCGCCCCCCTCGTTCCCGCCCATGTCTTCCCGCCAGAGTGCTGCACCCGCCGATGTGACTGTCGGCGTGGACTCTTCCGCCTTGCCGTTGAGTGCCCGTCTCGCCCGCGCTGTGCGACGTACCCTGCGCATGGACCGTGAACGACGCTGGAACACCGAATACGCCACGGGCGGCTGGGATTGGCTGCGCAACATCGACGAGCGCGCGCACCACAGTGTACTCGCCGGATACGCCGCCTATCTCAAGCCGGGCGGCTCGCTGCTCGATGTGGGATGCGGAGAGGGCGTCTTCCAGGAGGAATTGCGCGGTGCGGCGGGACGTTACATGGGCGTCGACTTCGAGCAGGCCATACAAAAAGCGCAGCACAAGGTGAACGCCACCACCCGCTTCGTGGTGGGTGACATGAACGAATTCACGGTCGCTGAGAAATTCGACGTGATCGTGTTCAACGAAAGCATCTACTACCTGCACGACACGTTGACCGGTGTGCAGCGCTACGAGTCGATGCTGGCGCCGGACGGCGTGCTGCTCATCTCCATGCACGGCAAGGAGCGCAACGACGCCCTGTGGGCAGCGCTCGACGCGCGCTACACCACACTCGATCGTGTCACCATCACCAACGCGCGCGACGTGCGCTGGACCGTGAAAGCCATGGTGCCACCCGGAAGCAGCTTCCAGATGGCACCACAGGCGCCCTGAGGCGTTCGTCGCGTGGGCGCGCCGGCATTCAGACTGCTGGCGCGCTCAGCGTAGAGAGATCAATCACAAAGCGGTACTTCACGTCCGACTTGAGCATGCGCTCGTAAGCCGTGTTCACATCGGCCGCACTGATACGCTCGATATCGGCGGTGATGCCGTGCTTGCCGCAGAAGTCGAGCATCTCCTGCGTCTCGGCGATGCCGCCGATGAGCGAACCGGCCAGCGAGCGGCGCTTGCCGATGAATGTGAACGCGGCCGGCATCGGGTGGGTTTCCGGCGACACACCTACCAGGCACAGCGTGCCATCGAGACGCAGCAGCCGCATCTCGGCTTCGATATCGTGCGGGGCACTGACCGAGTCGATGATGAGGTCGAGAGTGTTGCGATGCGCGCGCATGGCGGCCGCGTCACCCGACACGATCACATGATGCGCGCCGAGGCGCCTGGCGTCTTCCACCTTGGACGGTGACGTGGTGAGCACCACCACTTCGGCACCCATGGCGGCCGCAAGCTTCACGGCCATGTGCCCGAGTCCACCGATGCCCACCACACCCACACGCTTGCCCGGGCCGATCTTCCAGTGGCGGAGCGGCGACCAGGTGGTCACACCGGCGCAGAGCAGGGGAGCCGCTGCCGCCGGATCGAGATTCTCCGGGATGCGCAGCACGAAGTCCTCGTTGACCACGATGGCCGAGGAGTAGCCACCCTGGGTGGGGCGGCCGGTCTCTTTCTCTGTGCCGCCGTAGGTGCCGGTGTTGCCCGCCTCGCAGTACTGCTCGAGGCCGTCCTGGCAGGGGACGCAGGTGCGGCAGCTGTCCACCATGCACCCCACGCCGACCCGGTCGCCCACGGCCCACCTGGACACCTGCGGGCCGACCGCCACGACGCGCCCGACGATCTCATGCCCGGGCACCTGGGGGTATTCGATGCCGCCCCACTCGCCCCGCACGGTGTGCAGGTCGGAGTGGCAGATGCCGCAGTACTCGATCTGGATCTGGACATCGTGCGCGCCGGGCGTGCGGCGATCGAAGCGCCAGGGGCCCAGGGGACCGGCCGCGTCGAACGCGGCAATGCCGATTGTGGGGATCATACCTGTAAAGCTGGCGGCCGTGACGTAGCTTTTCCACCGTTCCATTGGTCCCAACCATCCCGCCCCAATCATGAAAATCTCCCGTTTCGTCCCGCGTGTCGCGGTGACGATGGTCGGGTCGTTGTTGTGCGCGAGCACCGCAGCGGCTCAGGCCATCGATTCCGCGACCATCGCCGGCATGCGCTGGCGCACCATCGGACCGGCCAACTTTATGGGCCGTTTCTCCGATGTGGTCGGTATCCCCGGCCCCTCCAAGACCATCATTGCCGCCTCGGCGGCGGGTGGTATCTGGAAGACGACCAACAATGGCATCACCTGGCGTCCCACGTTCGACGACAAGCGCGTCGTGTCGATGGGTGCTCTGGCCATCGCGCCGAGCGACACGCAGCAGGTGTGGGCCGGCACGGGAGAGGTGAATTCACGCAATTCCATCGAGCCCGGTGGCGGCATCTTCAAGAGCACCGACGGTGGCATCACGTGGCAGGCCAAGGGGCTCGAGAAGACCGAGCACATCGGACGCATCGCGGTGCATCCGACCAACCCGAACATCGTGATCGTGGCGGCCCTCGGTGCCGCGTGGCGCTCCAATCCGGAACGCGGCCTCTATCGCACCACCGATGGCGGCAACACCTGGACGCTCGTGAAGCACGTCAGCGACAAGGCGGGCTTTGTGGACGTGGCCATGCATCCGAAGGATCCGAACATCGTGTTCGCGACGAGCTGGGAGCGGTTCCGTACGCCATACTCGCTGTGGAGCGGCGGCCCGGGGTCGGCCCTGTGGAAGAGCACCGATGCCGGCGTGACGTGGAACGAGGTGAAGGGCGGTGGTTTCCCGGCGGGCCTCAAGGGACGCATGAGCCTCGACATCAACCTCGGCAATCCGAACGTCATCTACATGATGATCGAGGCGTCGGAGAAGACGACGTTGCCCATCGTCGGTGAGCGCAACCCGAAGCTGAACGGCCTCTGGCGCAGCACCGATGGCGGCACCACGTGGACGCAGATGAACAACTACAACGTGCGTCCGTTCTATTACTCGCAGGTGCGCAGCGATCCGAAGAATGCTGATCGCGTGTACTTCTCGAGCACCGACCTGCAGGTGTCCGACGACGGTGGCAAGACGTCGCGCAACACCGCGCAGGGTGTGCACGTGGACGATCACGGCATCTGGATCGACCCGAATGATCCTGAGCGCTGGGTGCTCGCCAACGACGGCGGTGTGGCGTTCACGTACGACAAGGGCGGCAACTTCTCGCAGGGGCAGAACATCCCCGTCGCGCAGTTCTACGAAGTGGCCTACGACATGAGCGTGCCGTACAACATCTGCACCGGCGCGCAGGACAACGGCACCTGGTGTGGTCCGTCGCGCCGCCGCACGGGCACGACGAGCCTGGGCTACTGGTTCACCATCGCCGGTGGTGACGGCTTCTATGCCGCGATGGATCCCACCGATCCGAACATCGTGTACGGTGAGTCGCAGGGCGGCAATGCGTCGCGCGTGAACCTCAAGTCGGGTGAGCGTGCGCCGTTCGTGAAGCCGAGCTGGCAGGCCAAGTACAAGGCGTGGGAAGACTCCATCGCGGTCATCCGCGGCAACCCGCTGACGCCGGCCACGCGTGCCCAGACCACGGCCATCAATGCGCTGCGCACCCAGCAGAAGGCCGATTCGGCAGACCTGTCGCTGCGCTTCAACTGGAATTCGCCGTTCTTCATCTCGCCGCACAATCCGGCCGTCATCTACTTCGCCGGCAACCGTGTGCTCAAGTCGGTAAAGCGTGGTGATGATCTGCAGCTCATCTCGCCCGATCTGTCGCGCAAGCTCACGGCCAAGCTCGACACGTCGTTGCGTCTGACGGGTGGCATCACGCTCGACGCAACCGGCGCCGAGACGTATGGCACGGTGGTGGCGCTCGAGGAGAGCCCGGCCCGCGCCGGCCTGTTGTACGCCGGCACCGATGACGGTCACGTGTGGAAGTCGGCCAACGATGGCGGCTCGTGGGAGAACCTGTCGTCACGAATTCCCGGACTGCCGAATGGCGGTGAAGTGTACGTGACGCGCGTGGAAGCGTCGAAGTTCGACACCAACGTGGTGTACGTGGCATTCGACAACCACCGCTGGGGTGACTTCAAGCCGTACCTGTTCGTGTCGCGCGATGGTGGCAAGTCCTTCACGTCGCTGGTGAGCAACCTGCCCACGGGCGGTGTGGGTGACTACCTGCACGTGGTGCGCGAAGACCCCACCAATCCCGACCTGCTGTACGTGGGCTCGTCGATCGGCGTGTATGCGTCCATCGATCGCGGCGCGACGTGGACCAAGCTGACGGGCAATTGGCCGAGCACGCCGGTATACGATCTGCAGATTCATCCGCGTGATCGCGAACTGATTGCCGCAACGCATGGTCGTGGCATCTGGATCCTCGACGTGGCGCCGCTGCAGCAGATGTCGAAGGAGATCGCGGCCAAGCCGGTGCACCTGTTCGAGCCGCGTCCTGCGCAGCAGTGGGGTGAGGAACCCCTGCGTGGCGCGAGCGGCAACGGCAACGGTCAGAACTTCTTCGCCACGCAGAACCCGGCGTACGGGGCATCGATCAGCTATCGCATCGCACAGGGCAGCACGGGGCAGGCGCGCATCTCCATCGTGAGTGCCACCGGCGATACAGTGAGCAGCATGACGGGACCGGCCACCGCGGGCCTGCACACGGTGACGTGGAACTTCGCGCTCAATGCGCGCCCGGCGGCGCGCGCGGCACTGACGCCGAGTGAGAAGCGCGACAGCATTCTGCGCGCGGTGCGCATGCCGCAGGTGCTGGATTCGCTCAGCAAGGCGAAGTACGACAGCACCGCGCTGGCGTTGGCGCGGCAGCTGCTCAATCCGCCGGCGGGTGGCTTTGCCGCAGGTCGCGGCGGTGGGGGCCGCGCTGGTGCGGGCGCGTGTGAACGTCCGCTCACGCAGTGGGAGGCGTTCTGCGCCAGGCCGGCGGAAGCCACCACGTTGCGCGTTGGTGCGCCCACGGGCGGTGGAGAAGGTGCGGCCGCACTGCAGGAGCGCGCCACGCAGTTGCAGAACGCCGGCAGCAATCCGGCCGTGCGTCGGGTGTTCGACCTGATCGGCCTGCCGATGCCGGCCACCGGCGGACGCGGCGGCTTCGGCGGCGGCGGTGCGGGCGGCGGCATGGCCAACACCGGCGACTTCGCCGTGGTGCTGCAGGTTGGCGGCACGGTGATGAAGCAGCGCCTGCGCGTCGAGAACATGGGGGCAGCCGTTGGTGGCAACCCGTTTGGTTTCTCTGACGACGAAGACCGTGACGAGGATCGCGATCGTCGGTGACGTGATGCCCGGTCGCTGATCGGGCGCACAATCACCCAGGCAGGCAGAGAGGCGCCGAGTGATCGGCGCCTCTCGTGTTTCCGGGAACTGAGTGCGCTTCGTCCCTAGGGGTAGGGTGCGGGATTGATCGCCTGTTGGCGCCATGCAACCCTTTGGCCCCTCGCTGCGTCAAATGGGCATACCTGTGCGCCAGTCGTCTCCGGAGGTCCCCACCATGCGCCGCACATCCGTCCTCACAATCGCCCTGTTGGTCCTGTCCGTCGCTTCAGCTTGCATGCGACCGGCTCGGCTCACGCGCACGCTCGAGCGTGACCAGCTTTACAGCCGGCTGGTGGGTGAGTGGCAGGGCACGCTCGAGACGCCGGACAGCCTGTTGGGTGTGCGCGTGACGCGGCACACCAAGCTCAAGGTCGTGCCAGCTCCCGATCGTGACGGCCTCGAGTTGCAGTTCCAGTACGAGGATGCCCAGGGACGCGTGGCCACCCGCACCGATCGTCTGCATTTCGATGGCGCCATGGAGACCGCTCGCTGGGGCAACAGCTCCGCCCGGTGGCATCAGGCGTTCGATGTGATCTCACGCGGCGGCGGCGAGGGCGCAGCCCCACTGCGTCTGGTGCTCCAGACTACCGAGGAAGCGGACAGTCTTGGCCTCGATGTACCCGGCAACCGCCAGCGCGAGACGTTCGTGGTCAGTGCCGGCGAGGTGCGCATGGTCACCGAAGAACAGGTCGACGAGGACACCTTCGCGTTCCGCCACGCCTATGTGCTGCGACGGGCCGAGTAGCGAGATTCCAGTGCGGGCCTGACTGGCCCGGTGCGGCTGCAGCGGCCGTCGCACAGGCTGGGCTCTACGTCGGGGTGTTTTCTGCGCGAGTATCGATTCCAGGCGACGACCGAAACGGTCGAAGCATTGCGCCGTCTGCGGGGCGCGTGGCGAGGCATGGCCATCGCCGAACACGAAGTGACCATCGTGCTGCAGGACGGCGAAGCGGTCCGCATTGGCATCGATACGGCCGACGTGGAATCGCT
>NZ_DASWXE010000231.1:0-3436 GCF_036405635.1 Gemmatimonas sp.
ATGACGTTGGCGATGATGTACGACGTGCTCACCCACGCGATCTCGTCGAGCGTCGCGCCGAGCGTGCCCATCATGTGCGGGATCGCGACGTTCACGATGGACGTGTCGACGAGCTCCAGCACCGCCGCAAGTGTCACCGCGATCGCGATGAGGTACTTGTTCTTGTACGGGTCGTCGGCCACTGCCTTCGCCGCGCCGGAAGAACCCCCGGAAGCGCTACGCGTGGGTGGGGTGCCAGCCAACGCCGGAGGGTTGGCCACCGAAGTGCTCATGGGTCGTTACCGGACGACGACGTTGGCCAGTACCGACATGCCCGGGCGCAACGGACGATCCTTGCCCAGATCCTTGGTCACGCGAATGCGCACCGGTACACGCTGCACGACCTTGGTGAAGTTGCCGGTGGCGTTGTCGGGCGGCAGCAGCGCGAACTTGGCGCCGGTGGCCGATGCGATGCTCTCCACTTCGCCTTCGGCCGATGCTCCATAGGCATCGATCTCGAGATCGACCTTCTGCCCCACGCGCAGGCGCGCGAGCTGCGTCTCCTTCATGTTGGCCGTCACGAACAGCCCCGTGTCCGCGACGATGGACATCATCGCCTGGCCGGGCTGAATGAGCTGACCCAGTTCCACCTGCTTGCGTGATACGATGCCGGAGAGCGGTGCTTCGACGGTGGCATACGACAACTGCAGCGCGGCGTTGTCCCGCGCCGCCTCGGCTGCTGCGAGGCGGGCCTGCGCCAGGCGTACACCAGCCTGCGCGTTGGCGATGCTGCCGGTGGCCGCCAGCACCTGCCGCTGCGTGGCCTCGAGATTGGCGTTTGCCGCATCGAACGTGGCCTGCGCCGCATCGAGCTGTGCCACGCTGATGATCTGCTTGCCGGCGAGCTCCTTGGCGCGTGTGAGATCGGCTTGTGCGCGCACCAACTGCGCCCTGGCCGCGTCCACTTGCGCCGACCCCACATCGCGCTGACTCGACGCGGTGCGCACCACCGTCACCGCCTGGCCTTCGAGGCCGCGTCCACCTGCCGTGGCGCGTGCCGCCGCCAACTCGGCTTCGGCCTGCGCGAGCTTCACCTCGAGTTCACGGGTGTCGAGCTTCACGAGCACGTGCTTTCCATCCACGTGCCCGTTGTCGGTGGCGTCGATCGCGGTGACGTAGCCACCCACCTTGGCCACCACAGGGACGATATGGCCATCGATCTGTGCATTGTCGGTCGATTCATGTGATTGACCGAAGGACCAGCGCTGGAAGCCCCAGATGCCCACGCCCATCAGGGCGACGATCGGGATCAGGAGACGAATATTCGGGCGAGCCATGAGAGTGAGCTGAGTTCAGAGGAGAAATGACGTATCGGATCAGGGCAGCTTCTGCGCATCGCCCATCGCCTTGGCGAGGGCCACGCGGGCGCCGTGATAGCCGGCGAGCGCGTCGTTGCGGAGCGTACGCGCCTGATTCAGTGAGAGCATCGCGGTGATCACATCCGCATTGCCGGCCACACCGGCGCGGAAGCGCTCCTGCGCTTGCGAGACTTCCTGCTCCGCGAGGCGCAGGCGTTCCCGCACGGCCTCCACCTGCTCCTGGGCCGCGTTCAGATCGAGCAGGGCCGCGCGCACTTCGAGACTGCTCTGTGCGCGCAGGTCGCGGAGGCGTGCATCGGTTTCACGGGCGGCGGCCACCTGTTCCTCGAGGCGGGACTCACGACGGAAGCCGTCGAACACACCGATGGAGAGCTGCACACCCCACGTGTAGGTGGGCAGCAAACGCTCGTAGTTACGGCCCACCACGCCATGGTCCACTGTGGCGCTCACCTGAGGAGCGCGCTCCCAGCGAATGGCCTTGGCCGACTGCTGCAGGGCAAACTCCTGCGCCTTGAGGGCCCGCACATCGGCCCGGGTGTCGAGCGCGGCGGTCATCGCCTCATTGGCCGATGGCACGGCCGTCGTGAGCGGCAGACCGGCCAGCGAGTCGGCGAGTTCGAGCGGCGCATCGGCACTGACGCCGGTGACGCGCTTGAGCTCGAGCATGGTGCGATCGCGCTCGTTGCGCGCCATGATGATCTGCGCGCGCACATTGGCCAGCTGCGATTCGGCCCGCGTCACGTCGAGCGCAATACCGACGCCGGCCTGCAACTGGTCGCGGGCGATGCGCAGCAGGTCTGCGGCCAGCGACGAATCCGCCTGACGGGCCGAAAGCTGCGCCTCGGCGCGTGCGGCACGCACATAGGTCGCGGCGGCGGCCGCCGCCGCACCTTCCGCCTGCGCGTTCACTTCGGCGCTGGCAGCGGTGGTGGTGGCCTGCGCGGCCCGCCAGCTGCCCCACTTGCCGAGGTCGAGCAGCGGCGCCTGCACGCGATACCGCAGGTCGACCGTGGGCACCGGGCCCAGCAACTCGCCGTCGGGGCGCATCATCGGCACGCCGGTCACCGGATTCACAAAGGAAAAGCCGAAGGTGGCTGTGTTCAGCGTGCGTTCAGACTGAATCACCGCGCCGGCCAGATCCGGGAGCAGCGCGCCTCGGCGCTGCGTCGCTCGGGCGGCAGCCTGCTCGACCCGGGCTTTGGATATCTCGATGGCGCCGTTCTGCTTGGCAGCGAGACGGGCGGCATCGCCGAGCGTGATGCGGGTTTGGGCGTGAAGGGGGCGGGCACTGACGGCCAGCAGCGCGGCGCCAAGGAGGCCTGCCCCAATCGCGACGAGGACCCGCGGGGTGGAGATCGGGACACGACGTGGTCGGCTGCCCGCCTCATCGCGTCCCTGTCGCTCCGGTCCGGAATCGTCAGCGTTTTGAAGAATGCTGTATGTCATGGAGGATGGATTGAAACCCGTTCAGGGCTTGAGCGCGTGGAGGTAGAACTCGAGCATTTCCTCGAGGACCTGCTCATCGGTGCCGAGCTGTGGGTGGAACGCCCGGTTGTTGCACCAGGTGCTGTGGGAGATGAGGATCGCCGAGTACATGCGGGCGGCCATGTTCGGGTCGATGGACCGGAACTCGCCTCGGGCGATGCCTCGTTCGACCACACTGGCCATGAGCCGGCGGCCGCGGGCGATGACCTCCTGGGCATAGAACGCCATGAGGTCGGGGAAATTCACGAGCTCATCGTGGACGAGGCGCTTGAGGACTCGCACTCGGTCCGTCCGATGGAAGTTCCAGGACTTGGTGGCGAATTCACGAATTTGTGATTCTGCACTGGCGTCTTTGTGCTCCTCTTGTGACGCCTCCGCTTCACTCAAAGCCACCACTATCGTGGAGCGTACCATTTCCCTGAACAGTTCTTCCTTGTTCGGGAAGTAGAGGTAGATGGTGCCTTTGGCGACCTGGGCGCGCTTGGCGATGTCATCGAGGCGCGTGCCAGCGAGGCCGCGCTCACCGAACTCGTGAAACGCAGCATCGAGGATCTGTTGTGGTCGTTCTTCCGGCGCCCGACGGCGCGTGGAAG
>NZ_DASWXE010000232.1:0-11546 GCF_036405635.1 Gemmatimonas sp.
GAAGAAGCGATTTCGCCGGACGAACAGGAGCGCATTTCCGGAGCAATCCGGAGCAAACGGCAAACGGCGTTGCCGAAGCAACGCCGTCGCCGTACCACAGAAACCACGGAGGAATAATGACTTACCCTTCAGTGGGCCTGAGAGGAGTTGAACCTCTGACCTCACGCTTATCAGGCGTGCGCTCTAACCACCTGAGCTACAGGCCCGGAGGAACGCAACGACTCGCAAGCGAGTTCGTCACGTCGATCCACCAGAGCCGCATAATGTATCGCCGACTCATCCTTCCGACAAGGGCACCCTGGTCAGGGTACCCACTGCCGGATTTCCTGCACCCTCAACCACTCAGGCGTCGGGATCGTCTTCGTCGCCGTAACCGCCGTCGTAATCATCGAAGTCTTCGTCATCCTCGTCGTCTTCGTCGTCCTCGTCATCATCATCGAGGTCTTCGTCGTCGTCGAGGTCATCGAGGTCATCGTCGTCGAGATCATCATCGTCGTCGAAATCGACGTCTTCTTCGTCGTCGCCTTCTTCGTCGTCGAAACCTTCGTCATCGAAATCCTCATCGTCGCCATCTGCCGCAAGCGCGAACACCGATGGCAACACCTTCTCTTCGAGCGCGTCCAGCGACGACGACCCGAACAACTCCAACATGGGACGATTCTCCTGCGAGTGTGAAGAAAGAATTGGGCGAACCGACCGGGAGTATCGGCAGGGGAACTCCGGTCCGCAACCCGAAATGACGCACAGGCAACCGGATCGACGCCCGCGATGCCTGTGATACGGATGTGCGCGGGAAATGTTCAGACTCTTCCGCACTTCCCGCAATGGTCCGTGCCTGCAGCCCGGACGGCGCGCCGTCCGGGCATTCTCATCCGTGTGTGATCGGTGTACGGATCAGGCCGAAGCGCGATCCCGCTCGCGCTTCACTTCACGGGTGACACGCTTGCGATCGCTGGCCGCAAGCATACGCTTGCGCAGACGGATGCTCTGCGGGGTCACCTCGATGAGCTCATCGTCCTCGATGTACTCCAGCGCACTTTCCAGCGTCAGCTGGCGGGGCGGCTCGAGCACGATCGCTTCGTCAGCGCCCTTCGAGCGCATGTTCGTGAGCTTCTTTTCCTTCGTGGGATTCACGTCCATGTCTCCCGGACGCGAGTTCTCGCCCACCAGCATGCCTTCGTACACGGAATCACCCGGGCTCACGAAGAGTGTGGAGCGGTCCTGCAGGTTGAACAACGCGAAGGCGATGATCGTCCCCGCTTCCATCGACACCAGCACGCCGCGCGAACGTCCCGCGAGCGAGCCCGCCCACGCCCCATACTCCAGGAAGCGATGGTGCATGATGCCGGTGCCGCGCGTATCCGTCAGGAATTCGCTGCGGAAGCCGAACAATCCACGAGCCGGAATGCGGTACAGCAATCGCACCAGACCCTGCCCCGGATTCTTCATCTCGATCATCTCGGCCTTGCGGGGGCCAAGCTTCTCGATGACCACGCCCATGTAGTCTTCGGGCACGTCGATCGAGAGTTCCTCGAACGGCTCGAGCTTCTGGCCGTTCTCGTCGACACGCGTGATAACACGCGGGCGGGAGACCTGGAACTCGAAGCCTTCGCGGCGCATCGTCTCCATGAGAATGGAGAGGTGCAATTCACCGCGTCCCGACACGCTCCACGCGTCGGTGGTATCGCTGTCTTCCACCTTCAGCGCGACGTTCCGTTCGAGCTCCTTGTACAGGCGCTCACGAATCTGCCGCGACGTCACGAACTTGCCTTCCTTGCCCGCGAACGGTGAGTTGTTCACGACAAAGTCGACACTGATCGTGGGCTCTTCCACGCTGATGCCTTCCAGCGCCACCGGCGTGGACGGATCGGTCAGCGTGTTGCCGATGTCGACATTCTCGAAGCCGGCCAGCTGCACGATTTCGCCGGCCGATGCCGTCGGGATTTCGACTTTGTCGAGGCCTTCGTAGCCATACAGCTTCGTCACGCGGCCACGCACCGGCGCCTTGCTGGCGTCGGTGGTCACGAGGGTGATCGCATCGCCCATGTTCACGGTGCCACGCTCGATGCGGCCGATCGCGATGCGGCCCAGATAAGCCGAATAGTCGATGGTCGACACGAGCATCTGGAACGGACCTTCCGCATCACTCGGTGGCGGCGGCACGGTCTTCACGATGGTGTCGTACAGCGGCACGAAGTCCACGGCCTCGACATCCATGTCGAGCGTGGAGATGCCCTGCTTGGCGCTGCAATACACCACCGGCGACTCGAGCTGCTCTTCGCTGGCTTCGAGCTCGATGAACAGCGACAGCACTTCATCGTGCACGCGCAGCGGGTCGGCACCCGGGCGGTCGATCTTGTTGATCACGATGATCGGCGTGCGGCCAAGCTCCAGCGCCTTGCGCAGCACGAAGCGCGTCTGCGGCATCGGACCATCGAACGCGTCGACGACGAGCAGCACACCGTCCACCATGCGCAGAATGCGCTCCACCTCGCCACCAAAGTCGGCGTGCCCCGGCGTGTCCACGATGTTGATCTTCGTGTCCTTCCACCGGATCGAGGTGTTCTTGGCGAGAATCGTGATCCCCCGCTCCTTTTCGAGCGGATTCGAATCCATCACGCGCTCTTCGACGACCTGGTTTTCCCGGAAGGCACCAGCCTGACGGAGCATCTTGTCGACGAGGGTCGTCTTCCCGTGGTCGACGTGCGCGATGATGGCGACGTTGCGAATTTCCATAGCCTCAAAAGCTAGCTAGCCCCCGGAGTCTGATACAACGGGGGAGACGTGATCCGGACGAGTTCGACACGGAATTCCGGGCAGTCCGTGACCCCAGAAACAGTCCGACGTCCCGATCCCACCTGCCACCGCCCCGGTTCAGCTTGCCCAGCCCCCCGTCCGGGCGTACCGTGAACAGACACCCCTTGCTGGAGGGACCGATGCACGATGAGCAGCAGAACAGCACGGCCGGCGGGAAGAGGAGCGCACAGGGCAGCCAACAGGGCTCGCCCGGCAAAACATCCTCGGCGTACCCGCTCGGTCGTGGCTACGGCCACGACTACATGCGTGGCGGCGAAGTCTTCGGAGGCTACGGCTACAGCGCTCGTCCGGAATACGAGCAAACCCGTGGCGAACGTTCAAAAGAGAGCTCCTGAGGGCGTCCCCCTCAGGTCCTCTCACCACCAGAACTTGCACATCCCTTGAGGATGCAGCGGGCTGGCGCACCACTTCGTGCCAGCCCGCTGTCGCGTCCCGGGGTCAGCGCGCCGCGCCGCTCCGGCGCCGGAGCACCAGCTCCACCGCCATTTCCATCGCGCGCACCAGACTCTCGGCGCTGGCGATCCCCTGCCCGGCAATGTCCAAAGCCGTGCCGTGATCCGGTGAGGTGCGCACGAACGGCAAACCCAGCGTGACGTTCACCGCACTGCCGAAGCTCGCCACCTTGATCGCCGTCATGCCCACATCGTGATACGGCGCGATGACGGCATCGAACTCTCCCCGCAGCGCGCGCACGAATACGGTGTCGGCGGACAGCGGACCGGCCAGTCCGAGTTCCCTGGCGAGCGGCGCCAGCAACTCGTCGTCCTCGTGGCCAAAACGGCCATGGTCACCGGCGTGGGGATTGAGTGCACACAACGCAATGCGCGGTGCCGTGATGCCCAGATCCTGGCGCAGACCGGACGTCGTGGCCTGCACGGCCTGACGGACCGCATCAGCGGTCAGGGCGTCGGGTACGTCGCGCAGCGCGATGTGGGTGGTGGCCAGCACCACTCGCAGCCGATCCGAGGCCAGCATCATGGTGGTGGGCACGCCGGCCAGCGCCGCCAGCATCTCCGTGTGACCCGGATAGTCATAGCCGCCGGCCTTGAGAGCCGCCTTGTCCAACGGTGCGGTGACCATGCCGTCCAGCGTGCCGTCAAGCGCCAGTCGAGTCGCTCGCTCCACGGCGAGCCCCGCCATCCGTCCACCGGCGGCGAGATCGCGCCCGGCGTCACCAGATGGCCGCCAGGGCCCAAGATCCACGTGCACCGGCACACCGGCTTCCGACGGCCCGATCACCTGCCAGAAGGCGCCCAGCGCCTCCACGCGGGAGTCACTGAGCGCCTTGCCAACGATCTCGGGTCCGATACCGCGTGGGTCGCCGAGGGTGATGCCGAGGGTGACGCCGGTCCGGTCGTCAACCGTTCTCACGTCAGGGTTCGCCCGTCCGATCGGGAGCGTACCGCACGGACACATAGGTCTGCTGCTTCAGCGAGTCGATCAGGCGGCGCATCTTCTTTTCACCGGCCAGGTGCTCACGAATACGTGTCCGCGCTTCCGACGGCGTCATCTCGCCGCCCTCGTCCAACATCGTGACCTGCGCGATGATGAACTTGTTCGCACCAGCGGCCGGATCAGGGATGGCAAACGGTCCGATGATGTCGTTCAGCTTCGTCCCTTCGAGTGCGTTGCGATACGCCTCGGGCAGCTCGCTGCGCGGGTACTCGGGAATGGTCTTTTCCTCACCGCCCGACTCGTCGTGGAACTTGACGCTCAGCGAGTCGTAGCTGCCGCCCTTGCGCCACGCACCAGCGACCGAATCAGCCAGCACCTTCGTGCGCGCTTCGTCGGCCGAGTCAACGGCGGGACGGATGAGGATGTGCCGGGCCTTCACTTCGGCCGGCTGCACCCGGTCGACGCGGATGATGTGATACCCAAAGCCCGTTTCCACCACGGGGCTGATCGTACCGGGGTTGAGCGCGAACATCATGCGATCGAACTCGGGCACCATCCGGCCGCGACGATTCCAGCCGAGATCACCGCCCAGCTCCTTGGTGCCGTCCATCGACTCGCGCTTGGCGATGTTCTCGAAATCCTCGGGGTGCTTGTCGAGCTCCGTGCGCAGGGAATCGATCTTGAAACGCGCGCGCTTCTTGGCTGCTTCGGACGGCTTGGTGGCCACCACGATCTGACGCATGCCCACGCGCGCCTCCTTGCGGGGCAGCTGAGCCTTGGCTTCGTCGTAGGCCTCGTTGATCTCGGCCTCCGTGACGTTGACCGCCGTCACCTTTCCGTCGCGCTGAAGCTTCTGCATGACTTCCTGCTGCAGCTTGCTCCGACGGGCGGCGTCGATTTGCATCTTGCGCCACTCTTCGACCGTACCGAAGCCGTTTTCACGTAGCGCTGAACGGAACTCGGCGTCCGTCGAGAAGTTACCGCGCGCCTGCTTTTCACGGCCGTCGACCTGCGACTGCAGGTCGAGATCGTTGATTTCGATCTTCTCGATCTTGGCCTTCTGCACCAGCAATTCGGCTTCGATGAGTTGCTGGAGCGCGTCCTGCTCGAGCCTCGCGAGATCCTTGGCGCTCTCGATCTTCGCCCCTTGGGCGCGCGCCGAGTTGACCGAGGCCATCACCTCCGACACCAGGATCACCTGATCCCCCACGATGGCGGCGATGCCGTCCACCGGGATGGTCTTGGACGTGTCCGCCGGTGCCACCGGGGCAGCTGGCTTCGCCGCCTTGGTGACCGTGGTGTCCTGGGCGTGGGAACGCGATACCGGCGCCGCGAAGATCGCGACGCCGGCGAGCATGGAGAACAGCGGAGAACGATTCATGCCAATTGGTACCCGATCAGCGGACCGGGGTTCAGGGCTTACTTCTTGGTGGTGTCGGGCGGGACGACCGGCGCAGCACCAGTCGGCGCCGCCTGAGCCTTGCTCGAGTCAGCCGACGACCGGATGGTCTTCGCCTTCTCGATCACCTTGTCGAGACCGGCCTCGTTGATCGAGAACGAGTACTTGGTCTGCACGGCATGGGCGAGCGGATACGACACTTCGACGAACGGCACTTCGTTCTTCACCAGGCGGTTGAAGAAGGAATCGACGCGAGCGGCAGCGACCTTCGGCTTGCTGGTGTTGGCGCTGTCGGTGAGCTTCGACGGCTCAACGCCCAGACCGGCCCACACGCGCGGCACGTCGGACTTGAAGTTCATGAACAGCACCTGCAGCTCGCTCGTATCGGCCTGCGACTTGGCACTGTCGGCCTGCTTGAGCACGAGCTCATTGCGCACGATCTGCTTCACGAACTTGTCGACCAGCGTGTCCGGCGCGGCCACCAGCTGCGGACGGATCTGCGCCTGCGGCGGGTAGGCCATCACCCACTGCGCAAAGCGCGACGCGCTGAGCGAACCACCCTTGTAGCTGGCGAGCGCTCCGTTGTCCTTGATGTAGCCGAGCGGGTTCTTGGCGATGGCCTTGGCCTTCACCGGCGCGCTGGCTTCGATCTTCACGTTGTTCGACGTTTCGAGCTTCGCGAGATAGGTGCTCTCGGCGATGGCCACATTCCGCTGCTTCGCGATCGGGGCGAACTTCTCGGCCACTTCCGCATACGGCGTGCGGTAGATGATGTGGAAGCCGAAGGACGTCTGGCAGACTTCCTTGGAAATCTCGCCCGGCTGCAGCAGGAGCAGGCACTTCTCGAACTCCGGCACCATCATGCCGCGGCCGAACATATCGAGGTTGCCACCACGTTCCTTTGCGCCCGGCTCGTCGCTCTTGGCGGCGAGGGTCGCAAAGTTGGCCGGCGTGGCTTCAGCCAGAATGCCTTCCGCCTTCTTCTTGGCCGCGCCGATCTGCTCGGGCGAAGCGTTCGGGTCGGTCTTCACCAGGATGTGACGCGCCGCGAGGGCTTCACCGTTCTGGTAGCGCTGCTCGTCCGGGCCCGGCGAGATCGAATCCCAACCCTTGGAGACGTTCTCGTAGAACTTCTTGACGCGGATGTTGTCGATCTGCGACCAGAGCGCTTCCTGCATGACCTTCGCGTCGCTCAGCGAATCATTGTTCGCGGCGGCAAGGCCGACGAGCTGATAGTTGACCCAGAGCTCCGCGATGTTGCGCGCCACGTCCTTCTCGAGCGGCGCCTGCGACTGCGCGAGGATCTCCGCGAGCCGCGTCGACGAGAGCTCTTGGTCGCCGGCCTTGGCCGCTACGTCGGGGTTGGACGCCGCGCCACAGGCGACGGCGAACGCGACGAGCGCAAGAACGGACAAACGGGACGATTTCATCAGGTGAACTCCGGCAACGGAGAGAATGGGAGAAGTGAGACCCGAATGGCGGGTAGGATGGTTGCCATCAGGGAACCAAGGCCCGCAGGGCGCGAATCAGCCCTTCGAGCATTTCGGCTCCCCCAAGTCGGGTCAGCTTCAGCGCAAGTGGTTGAGTGCGACGGACATCCACCTGGAACTGCACCTCGTGGAATGCCGCCGACAACCCCTTGAGCCGCGGAACTGCGTCAGCCCTGAAAGTAATACGCGCCTCGGATGCCCGCACAAGCACCCCGTCCACGCCCAGCATGGCGCCCAGCACACGCAGCATGGCGCTGCCGAAGAGCGCGTCGACCGATCCGGGGAGCGCGCCGAACCGGTCGCGCACCTCGCGTTTGAGCCCCTCGATGGCCGCCGGGTCCCGCATGGCCGTCAGGCGACGGTACACGTCCAGCTTGGCCTCCTGCGAACCGATGTAGTCGTCCGGCAGGTAGGACGGGAAATCGAGGTTCACGTCGGCAGGGATCCACGGCTTCTGCCCGCCACCGTCGGCCAGCAGGCGCACCGTTTCGTCGAGCAGGCGCAGGTACAGATCGAAGCCCACCGAGTGCACGAAGCCCGACTGCTCGGGACCCAGCAGATTGCCCGCGCCACGCAGTTCGAGGTCCTTGAGCGCCACCCGGTACCCGGCCCCGAGCTCCGTATGGTGCTCGAGCACCGCCAGACGGCGTTCCGCGTCTTCGTCCACCCGGTCCGGCACGAGCAGAAAACAATACGCCCGGCGGTGGGAGCGACCCACGCGGCCACGTAGCTGATAGAGCTGGGCGAGCCCTAAGTGATCGGCGCGGTTCACGAACATCGTGTTGGCGTTGGGCACGTCGAGACCACTTTCCACGATGAGGGTGGACACGAGGATGTCCACCTCACCCTCCACGAACTGGCGCATCACTTTCTCCAGTTCGCGCTCCTTCATCTGGCCATGCCCCACGGCCACGCTGGCCCGCGGCACAATGCGCCGCAGGTGATCGGCGATGGCTTCGATGGTCTCGATGCGATTGTGCACAAAGAACACCTGCCCACCACGATCGAGTTCGCGCGAGATGGCCTCTTCAATGAGCGCATCATCGAACGGCTCGACGAACGTGAGCACCGGAGAGCGGTCCCGCGGCGGCGTCTGCATCAGCGTGAGATCGCGCAGGCCGGCCAGCGACTGGTGCAGCGTGCGCGGAATCGGCGTAGCCGTGAGCGTCAACACGTCGGTGCTGAGCTTGAGCTGCTTGAGGCGCTCCTTGTGCTTCACACCAAAACGGTGCTCTTCGTCGACGATGATGAGCCCCAGATCGGCAAACGACACATCGGGACTCAACAACCGGTGCGTGCCGATGATGATGTCGACCTGCTTCTTCTTGAGCTTCTCCACCACGACGGCCTGCTGGCTGGCCGTCTGGAAGCGACTCATGACTTCCACCGTCACCGGGAAGTCGGCCAGGCGATCCCCAAAATTGCGCGCGTGCTGCTCGGCGAGAATCGTCGTCGGTACCAGCACTGCCACCTGCCTGCCGCCCTGCACCGCCTTGAACGCGGCACGAATGGCGATTTCGGTCTTGCCGTAGCCCACGTCGCCCACGAGCAGGCGGTCCATGGGACGCTCGCCCTCGAGGTCACGCTTCACGTCCTCGGTGGCCTTGCGCTGGTCGGGCGTGTCCTCGAACAGGAAGGAGCTTTCGAGCTGGCGCTGCCACGCGCCGTCCGCTCCGTGCGGGGGGCGGGTGGTGACCTTGCGACGCGCGTACAGCTCCAGCAGTTCCTGCGTCATCTCGAGGATGGCCATGCGCGTCTTTTCGCGCTGCGCCTTCCACTTGTTGCCACCCAGTTTGTGCAGGCGAGGCGCCGGCGCGTCTTCGCTCACATCGTGCGCACTGCGATAGCGCTCGATCTGATCGATACGATACAGCGGCACGTTCAGTCGATCGCCGCCTTCGTATTCGATGACCGCGCTCTCGATGGTGCTTTCGCGGACGAAGATCTTCTCAATGCCGCGATAGATGCCGATGCCGTGCTCGAGATGCACGACATAGTCTCCAGGCTTGAGCGCGCCGAGCGTGTCGAGTGACGCTCCGGTGCTGTAGCGCCGCGTGCGACGCAGACGTCGTTCACGGCGGAAAATCTCGTGGTCGGTGAGGACACGCACCACGTTGGGCACGACAAACCCGCCGCCGAGCACACCAATGGCCAACGCCGCCGCGACCGGCCCGTCCTCGCCCAACAACTCGTCGAGACGCTCAGCCTGCCCCGCGTTGTCGCACAGGATGACCGTGTTGAGACCATCGCGCTGCAGCCGGCGCAGCACGCGCAGGTCACGCGAGATGGTCTCCGGATGCCGCACCGGAAACGCGATGTCCGGCTCCGGCCCCACCGGCTGCAGATCCTTGCTGTTGGCACTGGCCGCCTTCTGCGGCGGCGGATTGATGCGCAACGTGCCGAACCGCGCCAGCGTGCTGGCCATCTCGGGCGGTGGCACGAACAGCAGGTCGCGGTGGGTGTAGTCCTCACCACGCCGCAGCGCGAGCTCGATATGGTGCGCAGCCTCATCCCACGTGCGCACCAGCTCGGGCAACACACTGCTTCCCGATGGCATCACCACGATGGAGTCCGACGGCCAGAGCGCCGGCAGGGCCACACGTTCGTCGTCGCCCTCGGCCGTCTGCACACGACCATCCACCGGCAGAATGAGCGCCACATCGGCATCACGCGTGCTGCGCTGCGTGTTGAGATCGAAGTGCCGCAGCTCGATGATATCGTCGCCCCAGAACTCCAGGCGCACCGGTTCAGCCATGCCGAACGAGTAGATGTCGAAGATGCCGCCGCGCACCGAGAACTGCGCCACGTCTTCCACCATCGGCACACGCTCGAAACCAATGGACTCGAGATGGGTCGCGAGATCGGAGAGGCGGCGCTGGTCGCCTTTGCGCAGTTCGAGTCGCGCGCCACTCAGCGCCCGCGGCAGCGCCGTACGTTCGAGTACGGCGCGTGACGTGGTGAGCAGGATGCGCACGGCACTGCGTCCGAGCTTTTCCAGCGTTTCCACGCGCTCGCCGGCCACTTCCGCGTGCGGCTCCACTTCGCCGAACCCTTCCCGCGGCGGATAGAGCGCCACCGGCACGTCATCGACCAGCGACTGCAGGTCGGCGAGCCAGCGTTCGGCGTCACCCAACTGGTCGGCGATAACCACCACCAGGCGCTGCGGCAACGCGCGCGCGAGGCCGGCGATCAGCACGGCATCCGACGAACCGGCCAGCCCGCCAATGCGCAGCGATGCGCCCGCGCCGGGCAACGCCTTGAGCATCCGATCGAACGCCGGCAGGCCGGCGATCGCGTCAATCAACCGCGGTAGTCCCATCACCCACTCATCGAGAAGTCCGAAGCATCGCTTGCCGGGTCAACCGGCCCGCTTTCCCGCGCGGGCCAGTGCCGAAAGCTAGCGACCGCTCAGCCACGCCTCGGCAATCAATGCGAGCAGCGCCAGCGCCACCAGCGGCAACAACAGCGCCTGTCCCTCGGCCAGCGCAAACACGGTGCGCTGCCAGCCCGCACTCGTCGCCTCGGCGCGCAGATCGGCGCCCTTCGCGAGCGAAGCGATCAGGGTCTCGCCGGCCTTGCCCGACGTGTCGGCGGCCGTGAGCTCGGATTCGGAGGGCTCGGCATTCACCACCAACGCCCCCACTCGCGCGGCCTGTCGTCGCAGGAAATAGACCCCCGACTGCGCCGGCACCGTGACACGGTCGCCGGAGGTGGGGATGAGTGAGCCATCGGGGCGCTCGAGCGCCGTCACATCGCGCACACCCGTGATGACGGACCCGGGCACGGCCGTGATGAGCCGTCCATCGTCACCGAGACGGCGGGCCAGCGCCTCGAGCACCCAGGGCACAAAGGCAGCCTTGAGCGGCAGGTCGGTGGCGTCCGTGTCGAGTGGAGAGCCGAGGAGCACGTAGCCGTCGCCGGCCACCACCCACGGCGTGCCACCGGCGGTAGCGATGGTATCCACGCCAGCCGCCGCCGTCGTGCTGGTCGCAGCCGGTGCGCCAGCATCGGCCGCAGCACCAGGCGAATACACCAGCGGGAAGCGCCAACGCACCGCAGTGCCTTCGAACGCGAGCGCGGTCGGACTGGTGGAATCGGTGACTCCGCCGCGAGCCGGCACACGCGCCACCACCATGCCCCGCGCGATGGCGCCAAAGCGCCACGGAATGCCCAGTCGCGCGAGTTGGCGGTTGGCACCACCGACCTGCAGTGGGTCGGCCGGGGCGGTGAGCAGCACCGGCTTGCGGGTGCCGTCGGCTTCGGCGCTGGAGACGGTCTCAACGCGCGGGTCGCTCTCGCTGCCGCGGGCCAGCCGTCCTTCGTCCACCAGCGTGCCCAGGGCGGCGGAGAGGAACGGACCGCCCTGCGTACGAATGGCCACCGTTGGAGGCGGGGCGACACGCACCGCAAACCAGCGCGTGTCATCGGCGCGGAGTTCGTCGGCA
>NZ_DASWXE010000233.1:0-38211 GCF_036405635.1 Gemmatimonas sp.
GTACAGCGTGTCGTTGGCGAGCGCGATGGCCTCGTCGAGATCCTTGAAGCGCGTCACCGACACCACCGGGCCGAAGATCTCTTCCTGGAAGATGCGCATGCTGTTCTTCCCTTCGAAGATCGTGGGCTGCACGTAGTAGCCGCCGGCGAGCTCGCCGTCGTGCACCTGCCGCGCACCACCGGTGAGCACCTTGGCGCCTTCCTGCTTGCCGATGTCGATGTAGCTCAGAATCTTCTCGAGCTGGTCGTTCGACGCCTGCGCACCCACCATGGTGTTCGGATCGAGGGGGTGACCGAGCTTGATCTTCTGCACCCGATCGATCGCACGCGCCATGAACTTGTCGTAGATGCTTTCGTGCACGAGGGCCCGCGACGGGCAGGTGCACACTTCGCCCTGATTCAACGCAAACATCGCAAAGCCTTCCAGCGCCTTGTCGAAGAAGGCGTCATCGGCATCCATGATGTCGGGGAAGAAGATGTTCGGCGACTTGCCGCCGAGTTCCAGCGTCACCGGCAACAGATTCTCCGACGCGTACTGCATGATGAGACGACCCGTCGTCGTTTCGCCGGTGAACGCCACCTTGGCCACGCGGTTGCTCGACGCGAGCGGCTTGCCGGCTTCCACGCCGAAGCCCTGCACGACATTCAGCACACCCGGCGGGAGCAGATCCGCGATCAGCTCCACAAACGCCATGATGGCCACCGGCGTCTGCTCGGCGGGCTTGAGTACCACCGCATTGCCGGCGGCAAGTGCCGGCGCGAGCTTCCACACTGCCATGAGCAGCGGGAAATTCCACGGAATGATCTGCGCGACCACACCGAGGGGTTCGTGGAAGTGGTAGGCGACAGTGTCGGCGTCGAGCTCACCGGCCGTGCCTTCCTGCGCGCGCAGCACACCGCCGAAGTAGCGGAAGTGATCGATGGCGAGCGGCAGGTCGGCGGCCTTCGTTTCGCGAATGGGCTTGCCGTTGTCGATCGTTTCGATGACGGCCAACGCTTCGAGATTTTCTTCGAGGCGGTCGGCGATCTTGTTCAGGATGATCGCGCGCGCAGTGGCCGAGGTACGGCCCCAGGCCGGTGCGGCCTTGTGCGCAGCGTCGAGGGCGAGCTCCACGTCTTCTGCCGTGGACCGCGCAACGTCGCAGAGATGCTGCCCCGTGATCGGGGTCGGGTTGCTGAAGTACTGCCCACGCACGGGGGCACGGAAGGCACCGTCGATCCAGTTGTCGTAGCGCGACTTGATCGGAATGGTGATGGCGTACTGCGCGGCGCCCTGCGGCAGGGTGGCGGAGCGGTCCGGCTTGGCGGTCGATGCCATGTTGCGTTCGCCTCGGTCGTTAAGACCCGGTTGGAGATTCCGTCGGCCGGCGGGAAGGAGCGCCGGCGATGAACCCCTACATGGCAATGCGAATGCCTGAGTGAAGCGGTAAAGAGTTCCGGGTGGCGGGTTGGGAGAGGTTGAACGGGAACTCGTTTGCGGACAGGCAGTTGTGGGCTTTGAGCGTTGGGCGGTGAGTGTTCGTCGGCGCTCAGGCACCGATGTCGCGCGACATCTGCCGCCGAGACATTTGCTCCACTTCGCGACACGTGTCGCGTGGCAAGCGCCAACAAAAAGGCGGGGGGAACACGGATGAAACAGAAAAAGCAGATCGCACGGATACCACATTTCTCTTTTGTGGTTTGTATCTGTGCGATCTGCCTTGTTTCTGCGCTTTCTGTGTTCCCCCCGCTGTTAACGAGCGGCCGTCCCGCTTATGCCGCTCCGGCCGTGCGACGACGCCATGCCGCAAAACGGCGCAGGCTCAGCGCGATGCCCGTGTACACGAGGAATGCGCCACCGAGTGACACGATGCCGGCGATCGTCTGCCCCACGACGCCAAGCGCTTCACCCGTGTGCAGGAATCGCATCCACGAGCGGGCCCGCCGTCCCGCCGACTGTTCGGCGAAGGGCTGCCACGACTCGATCTCGCCGCTGCGGGCCACCGTCAGCGAGCCCTTCTTCTGGGGCTCACCACCCATGCCGCGGTCCACGGAGAACACCAGCGGTGCCTTGCCGTTGCGTGGCCAAGTGAGGCTCATCGCGCGCCAGTCTTCCATCTGCTGAGCCGCCAACGCTGCCGGATCGCCCACTGCCACTGGTTCAACGCCGCGCGAGCCGCCTTCTGCTCCTGTTCCACCAGCGCCACCACCACGTGCCTCCGGGCGCGCCGGTGCCGGCGCTTCGGCCCGTGGAGGAGGGGCTTCGCCGGCAGCCTTGTACACGAGATCGCTGGCCCATGGGAAGGAAATCACGGCGCCCGATGCGACGACCACCGCCAACGGGATCGCGCTCCAGATACCGATGACATTGTGCCAGTTGAACTCACGCGCCTTGGGCGAAAGACGGCGGCGGAACCACAGCACCGGCTTGAAGGCATTCCAGCGCAGCGTCCGCGGCCACCACAGGTACATGCCCGTCAGCACCAGGACCAGAAACGCGAGGTTGGAATAGCCCGTGATCTTGCGCCCCGTGGGCCGGGAATCGCCGGACATCGCCAGCCACCGGTGCCAGTCGGTCATCTTCGTGAAAAACTCGCGCATGCCAGTGGAGCCGGTGCTGAGCACCTCGCCCGTGTACGGACTCACGAACTGGCGTCCTTCGCGCCCGAACTGAAATTCCACTGGCGCATACGTAAAGGAGCGCCACACCACCGACGACGGCGACTTGCCCTCACGGGCGACCACCAGGGCCACCAGCGAATCGTTGGTCAGCCGAGCGACTCCATCGGGCGGGGTCAGGTTCACACCGCGCAGATCCGCCCAGAGCGTCATCTGCTTCTGGTACGTCAGTGCGACGCCGGTGACGGACATGATCAGCACCACCGTGGCGGAAAAGACGCCGGCCACGAGGTGAATCCAGAACAGGATGGAGCGGAAGCGAGCCATCGGACAAGGCTTTGTTGAGAATGGATTTCAGCTAGCGTTGGACCCTAACCCATCAATGCCGACCTAGTCAATCGGATATTGGGACCATCCATCCGTCGTGACAGATTTTAGGAATGCCGCATCGCGCGCCCTCACGATCCCGATGGCTGACCCTCCGGGGCGGCCCCCGCGCCATCCAGCTCCTCCGCGCACGCGGACTGCGTTCGGAAGACGTGGACGTGCTCCCCGGTGCGTCGGGCGGCGCCAAATGGCTCGCCATCGGAGGACTCGACCGTTTTTTGTTCGGGCATTTCTTCAAGGCGCCGCGTGAACGCCCGCTGCACGGCATCGGCAGCTCAATCGGCAGCTGGCGCCTCGCGGCGCTGGGTCAGCGTGATCCGCTGGCCGCGCTCGCCCGTGGTCACGAGGCCTACATCCACCACCAGCGCTATTCCCCGCGCCCCGGCCCCGACGAAGTCACGCGCGTGCTCTCCGCCTGCCTCGATCATCTGCTCGGACCATCCGGCGCGTCGGAGATTTTCGCGCACCCCTGGCTCAAGCTGCATGTGATCACCGCCGAGGGGCGTGGCGCGGCGGCCAGTGCGCGTCGGGGGGTGGTTGCGGCGGCGCTGGCCGTCGCCGCGGCGTCCAACCTGGTCTCGCGCCGGTCGCTGGGTGCGCAGATGACCCGCACGATCTTCCACGCGAACGATGTCGCCACACCGTTTGGCGCCCTGCGCGACCTGCCCACGGTCTATCGCACACTCACCGCGGACAACGTGCGCGATGTGCTGCTGGCGTCGGGATCCATTCCGCTGCTGTTGCATGGTGTGCACATCGCCGGTGCGCCGGGCGTGCACTGGGATGGCGGCATCACCGACTATCACCTCGACTTGTCATTCGGCGCGGGCGATGGATTGGTGCTGTACCCGCACTTCTATCCCCACGTCGTGCCGGGATGGTTCGACAAGGCGCTGCCCTGGCGACGCGCCACCGGTGCGAACTTCTCGCGTGCGTTGCTCATTGCGCCATCGGCGGAGTTCGTCGCGTCACTGCCCGGTGGCAAGATTCCGGATCGCCGCGACTTCTACGATATGCCGGAAGCCGAGCGCATGCGCCGGTGGACACAGGTGCTGGAGCAAAGCGACGCACTGGGCGACGAACTGCATGCGCTCATCGAGAGCGGCCACATCGCCGACGCGGTGCAGCCATGGAGCGCCACGGAGCGCTGACCACTGAACGTTTCCCCGCCCGACGCCGCGCGTCAGTTCGGCTAGCGCGCTTGATGCACCGCCGCCAGACACAGCGCCGCGGCTTCAGTGGCATCAGCGATACCGGGCGAATGAGCACGCACATTGTTGGCTGCAATGCGGGCAACAGCATCGCGTGCGGAGGGGTTCGCCTGTGACACCGCCACCGCGGCCAGGGCCATGACCTGCTCCGGCGCGCGCGCGCTCACGTCCTGCGACTTGGCGCGAATCGTGGCGATACCCTCGGCGTCGTTGCGCGCCTGCATGTCGAGTGCGTCCATCAACACCAGCAAGGCATCGGCAGGCCGTACGGGCGACGGCCGTTCGGCCAGTGCACGCAAGGCGCGCCGACTCTCGTTCAATGCGACTGGATCGCACGACGTGAAAGCGCGCACGGCATCGCGATAGACCGCGAGATCGGCTGCGGCGCCGTCCACCAATGGGAACGCCCCCGGCGCGCTCCACAACGCCACCCGCGAGACCAGCGGGCGCAGGTCTTCTGTTCCACTCGACGCATCGACGGTGGTACGGAAATCGGACAGTACCGTGTGCGTGCGCTGGTCCAGCAGCGAGAACGTCAGTGTGGTCGCATCAGGGGCACGCGCGGCAGCCAGTTCGAGGCACAGATGTACCGGCGCCGCGCCACCACAGCGCTCGCTGTCGGGCATCGGGACCAATACCAGGTCACGTTCGGACGCCAGCTGCGCGCGCAGCAAGCCCGCGGCAGCGGTGAGTGCGCCATTCGCGACGGAATCACCGTTTGCCACTGCCACGATACCGACCCGCACCGGTGCTCCCAGCGCCGATGCAGGGCGCGCCCGTGCCACTGATCCCTCGAGCGGGATCTCCACCCGCTGCGGCCGCGCGATATACCAGCCCGCCCCGGCACCCGCAGCCATCACAATGACGGCCGCCAGGAGCCAGCGCACAGGCTTCTTGGTGAGACGGCGGTGAGAGGGAGATTCCTGCGGCATCCCTGATGCTGATCGACGGACCGCACTTTCACCACCGGCGTCAGGTCCGGCGTGTGCTCACGCCGCGCGCTGCTGCGATCACACAGCCCTTTGGCGAGAGGCGCTCGCGGGTGAATCTTTCCGCCCGTGACCTCCCCCGCGAATTCACCGGCGCTCGCGCGCTACCTGGCCTTCCGTCGTTCGCTGCCGCCGCGCCCTCCGCTGGAGCGGCGCACGGTACGCGTGCGAGGTATCGACTTCGCGGTATACCTCACGCCTGCCATCGACGGTGCGGTGCCGCTGCTTTGTGTGAACGGCGGCCTGCTGTTCGATCACAAGTTGCTCTGGCCTGCCCTCGCGCCGCTGGCCACCTCGCGACAACTGATCTTCTACGATCAGCGCGGTCGTGGTGAAACCGGAGTGCCACCCGGCATGCAGGCGTCCCGCATCGAGTTCGACGGCGGCGATATCCCGGCGCTGCGCGTGGCCCTGGGCATTCCGCAGTGGGACGTGCTGGGGCATTCGTGGGGCGGCGGCATCACCATGCTGGGCGCGGCCGCCGAAATGGAAGCGGCCCGCAGCTCCGTGAACGCGGTGCCCCCCATCAGACGCCTGGTGCTGGTGAACGCCGTGGGTGTCACCGGCGACTGGCTACCGCCGCTGCACGAGGCCGGACTGGCGCGCCTCTCGGGCGCGGCCCGTGACCGACTGGCCGCACTCGACCCGGCCCGTCTCGCCGATCCTGACCTTCCGTACCACGCCGAGTATGCGCAGGCGTTTTTCCCGGCGTGGTTCGCCGATCAGCTGTTTGCCGCCAACGTCAACGCGCCGTTGGGTAACAGCGCCACGGGAGCGGTCATTGCCGCGCGACTCCGCCGACAGGGCTACGACTGGCGTGACCGATTGGGCGAATTCCTGCGTGACGCGGCTATCCCGACACTCGTCGTTCACGGAGCGGCAGATGTGCTGCCGTTGTCGGAAGCAGAACGTACCGCAGCGTTGCTCGGCGAGGCGCAGGTCGTGCCCATTGCCGATGCGGGACACAATCCCTTCTGGGAAGCTCCCGACGCGTTCTTTGCTGCGGTGCATACCTTCCTTGGGGGCGCACCACTTCCCTGACGCGCCACGATGAAGTCTGCCGAAACCCTGCTCGCCTGCTGTGTGGTTGGTCTGGCCTGCTTCATTGGCGGTCAGGCCATGGCATCGACGGACGACGCGCCTGGTTCGGCGCCCACCCGCCACGAAGCGGAAGGGGCCATCGACCTGCGATCAGGAATGCGTGCCGGGCTTCGCCCGGGACGCGAAGCCCCCCTCGCGCGCCCGAGCCTGCATGGCGAGGAGTTGCTTGTCAGCTCGCCGCTACTGCTGCCGAACGAGCGTCCCGCGATGGCGCGTGACGATGTACGCCGACGCCTCGCCCTCGGCATGGAAGGCACGTATCTGGCCGACCTGCTCGTGGCCCGCGATTCGTCCATCGCCCGCTGGCCCAATCGCGCCACGCGACCGCTGCGAGTGTTCGTGCGGGATGGCGAAGAGCTGGAGACATGGAATCCCGACTTCATGAACGCCGTGCGCGACGCGTTCGACACCTGGGCACAGGCCGGCCTGCCGCTGCGCTTCACGTTCGTGTTGGACTCGGCCAGTGCCGATGTGCACGTGGGCTTCGTGGACCGTTTTGCGAACGGCATCAGCGGCCGCACGGTGTGGAGCCGCGACGCGAGCTATTGGCTGGTATCCAGCGACATCCAGCTCGCCGTGTCGCACCCGGGCGGCGGTACCGTCACACCGCCTCAGATGCGAGCCATCGCGCTGCACGAAGTGGGACATCTCATCGGCCTCGATCACGCGCCCGGCACCGAGGACATCATGTCGGCACGGGTTCGGGTGCGCGAATTGAGCGAAGCCGATCGGGCCACCGCCCGGCTGGTTTACGCAGTACCGGCGGGAACGGTCAAGTAGGCTGCAAACGGTGTGCGACTACTTGAGTCGCAGCGTCAGCACCCGTTCGCCATTCGCCCGTGACTGGACCAGCAGCCGGGCCTCGTGTCCGCTGTTTACCAGCATGCGGAGCAGCGCCCCGGCATCGCGCACCGGCGTCCCGTTCACCGCGCGCACGATCTCGCCACCACGCAGTCCGGCTTCGGCTGCGGGCGTGCCCATGGGCGCGCGCAGCACCAGGACACCGGCATCGAGCCCGATCGTCTGCGCAAAATCATCGTCGATGGTGGTGAACTGCGCGCCGGCAAACGTGGTCAGCTGAGCACCAGGCAACCCCGGGCGACCCGACACACCAGCCGTGGGCAGCGGCGGCACCGACGCCTGCGATACAAAGATGCGTCCGGGTGTCGGCGATGCTCCCTCCCCACTCAACGAGCGCACGAACACCATCGCACGCTCTTCGGCGCGCGGCACCACATTCACCGGCAATTCGCGGGCACGCCCGCTGCGCCGCACACGCACACGCACCTGCTGGCCGGCGACAAAGAGCTCGGGATAGTTCACCGCGATCTGCAGCACATCGCGGCCGTTATAGGCAACCAGCGTATCACCCGCGGTGATGCCCGCCCGTTCTGCCGGCGAGCCGGCGTCAACCGACTCCACCAGCGGATACTCGCAGTGGCTGGTCATCACACCTCCCGGCGTCACCGCGCGCAGCTGTGCGCCGGAGAGCGACACCCCGACATATCCCATGATGGGCGCCACACCCATCGCCGGACGCATCTCGGCCAGGCGCGCTTCGGCCGCCTCGGAGACCGCGGCCACCTGCGGTTGCAGCGATCGGATGATCATGGCCACCTGAGGCATCATGCCCCGCGCGCTGTCGGTCATCTCGAAAAACATGCGCCCGTCGAACGGACTGCCGTTCACCGTGACGCGCACGCTGTCCCCACGGCGCGTGGTACTGGCTGAGACGGTGGCGCCCATCGGACCGGACGGCATCGGCGGACCAAAGGGCATCGGCATGCCGTCATCGCGCTGCACACGCACCATGACGCGCATGAGCGAATCCACACCGCGCTGCACCTGTGTGATGCGCTGCACATCATTGGTGCGCACCGGCTGCCGTTCGAGCGTGAGTGCCGCGCTCTCGAGTTCACGCTTGAGCCGCAGCAGCGCCAGGCCTTCCGGCATCAGCACCAGTGACGAGGGCGACGACGCCAACTCCGCACAGGCGTTGGCCACCGCCACCGTGCGTACTCTTGCACCGCCGCCCTGCGCCGCGTTCTGCGCCTGTGACGACAGAGGCAGCAGCAGGAGTAACATCAGTATCGCACCGTGTGCGAAGAATTTCATCCGTTCGTGCCGCATGAGTCTCAGTACCGCTCGATGACCTTGTCCACAGGCAGTGTTCCACCGAGTGCCTGCAGCGTGGCCTCACGCGCCGTGTAGGCGGCGAGATAGTAGTGATTGAGGACGGGATCCTGCGGGGCATCACGCAACGCCGCGCGCGACGCCGCCATCATCTGGTCGAGTGCCGCGAGGCGTGCGCGATACACATCCGAGTTGCGTGCCGTGCTGTCGTTGGAAGCGAGCCACATGGACGCGCGCTCGTAGTCGCGCTGCGCACGGGCCAGCACCTGCGTGGCATTGTCCACCGAAGTGAACTCGCTGTCACCCAGCGCGTTGCCAACAGCCACATTGGCCACTGCACGTCCAACCGGGCTGCCAGCCGTCGCGCGGCCCACCACGGCACCACCGGACAGCAGCAACAGCGCCGCCGCGGCACGGCGCATCGTCGACGTGCCCCAACGCGAAGTCGTGCTGCGTGATGAGACCGCCGATGCCATGCGCGTCACATCGGGTGCGACACGACCGGCGTGCGCCGCGACCGGCATCGCCCCGTCATCGACATGTGCCGTGCGCAGCCCGGCCGCGATGGCTTCGAACGAGACCAGTCGTGGCGCTGCGATTGCAGCAGCCTGCTGCGATTCGGCGGCCGCGCGCTTCACCAGGACGACCATGGCATCCCGCTCGGCGCGACAGGGCGCGCAGATCGCGAGATGGGCCAGTTCATCCAGCGTGAACGGCTCATGATCGAACGCCGCGAGGCGTTCAGCAGAAAGGTGCGTGGACATCGGCATGGGACTAGGGTGCTGCATAGCTGCGATCCAGATCCGGGGAGACCATATCGACAAGCGGCGCCAGAAGACGCCGCAGCTTCGCGCGCGCCTTGAAGAGCTGTGACTTGGAGCCGCCGGCCGTGATGCCCAACTCGGTCGCGATCTCCTCGTGGGTGTAACCCTCCACGTCGTGCAACAGGAACACCGTACGAGCGCCCGGTGACAGGCGCTGAGTCGCTTCGGCGATGGTCTGCGCGAGCATGCTGCGCTCGGCATCCTGCTCGACCACGGCCGAATCTTCCTCGATACCGGTTTCCACGTTCGATAAACGCTTCACGCTGCGCATGGCGTTGAGGGTGCGATTGATGGCCACCCGATGGATCCACGTGCTGAACTTCGCGTCGCCACGCCATGAGGGGAGGGCGCGAAAAATCTGGATCCAGACCTCCTGCGCAATATCCTGCGCGAGGTCGGGATCTCCGGCGAGGCGACGGACGACGGCGTCCACATGCGGGGCGTGCTGGTTCCACAGCAGCCGCATGGCGCGCTCATCGCCTTCGATCGCCCGACGAACGATTGCGGCGTCGGTCTCCATGGCGTTCTCCAATTCTGTCACCGATTCCGTCCGAACGGTTGCCCCGTTGCTTTCGATCGTTCCAGTCGTAGTGGTGTAGAGAGTGCGCAAAGGCCCGTCACACCATTGACGGAGGGCGCCATTCGCCTTAGATGACTTTCTAGCCTTTTGAGCACTGGGCGGACCTGCGGACCCGATGCATCGCAAGCATCGTGGCCGGACGCGGCTCGCCCAGACCCTACGAACGGGTGCTGCCGGTGTTCCTCCTTACTGCCCTCGTATTCGCCGCGGCCGACGTGACCCATGTCGCGTTGCCGGGTGGTGGACTTCCCGAACGGGAGCCCGCAGCCGTAGGCATGTCTGCCGAGCGCCTGTCCACGATCGACCGTGTGGTGCGCCGCGGTGTGGACGCCGGTGGGTATCCCGGCGCTGCCGTGGTCGTGGGACGAAAAGGCTTCACCGTCTGGTCGCGTGGCTTTGGTACGCTCGATTGGAGCGCCAAGTCGCGTGTAACGGCCCAGGAAAGCCTGTACGACCTGGCGTCGCTCACGAAGGTGGTGGCCACCACATCGGCCATCATGGTGCTCTACGACCGTGGTCAGATCGATCTCGATGCGCCCGTTTCGCGCTACCTGCCCGACTTTCAGGGTGGGCTGCGTGACAAGGTGACGGTACGTCACCTGCTCACCCACCGTGCGGGCTTGCCGGCCGGGCGTGAGCTGTGGCGCATTGCCAAGACACCGGCCGAAGCGCGGGCCGCCGTGATGGCGTCGGCGGTCAAGTGCACGCCGGGTGCCTGCTACGAGTACTCCGATCTGGGTGCCGACCTGCTGGGCTTCATCGCCGAGTCGGTGAGTGGCCAGCGCCTCGACACGTTCCTGCAGAGCGCGATCTACTCGAAGCTGAACATGCAGGACACCTACTTCCAGGTGCCGGCCGGCGACGTGTCGCGCACCGCGCCCACGGAAATCGCTCCGCCGCGCGGCTATCCGCTGCGTGGCGAGGTGCATGACGAAAACGCCTTTGCACTGGGCGGGGTGGCGGGTCACGCGGGCTTGTTCAGCACCGCCGCCGACCTGTCGGTGTTTGCCCAGATGCTGCTCAACGGCGGCAGCTACAACGGCGTGCGCGTGATTTCCGATTCCACGGTCACGCTGTTCACCCGTCGCGCGGCGGGCCGTCGGGCGCTGGGTTGGGACACCTGCGACGGCGGCGCGGGCTGCGGTCAGTTCATGACCGAGCGTGCGTTTGGCCACACCGGCTTCACGGGCACGTCGCTCTGGATCGACCCGGATCGGCAGATGTTTGTCATCCTGCTCACCAACCGGGTGCACGCGGCCCGGGCACGCCGCCCGTCCAAGGTCATCGCCGATGTGCGCAACGACTTGGCCGACGCCGCCGTGCTGGCGGTGATGGACGATCCCGATGGTGTGCGTGCCATGCCGGCCAGCTTCCGCGCCGACGTGGCGCAGGACTGGAACCGGCCGCTGCGCTCGAGCCGCACGGCGAGTGCCGCGGCCCGTCGTCGGGCGGCCGCGGCCAAGCGCGCGGCGGCGGCCCGCAAGTCGTCCAGCTCCAAGAGCAGCTCCAAGAAGCCCACCGCGAAGCCGACCGCCGCCAAGGCCACCAAGGCGGCGGCGAAGAAGGCGCCGGTCAAGAGCTCCGCCAAGTCCAAGTCCACGAGCAAGGCGACGGCAAAGAAGTAGGGCACCGGGGTATACTTCGGGTATGACCGAAGAGCAGACCCCCCAGGTGCCCGCCACGGAACCGGCGTCAGATGACGCCCCCGCTGGCGATGCCGTGGTGAACGCCGATCAGGCGCGCCTCGTGCTGCGGCGTGTGAAGGACCCCGAGCTCAATCTCAACATCGTCGACCTCGGCCTGATCTACGACGTGCAGACCGAAGGTTCGACGGTGCGCGTGGACATGAGCCTGACGTCCCCCGGCTGTCCCTCGGGCCCTGAAATCATGGGTGAAGCCGAGCAGCAGCTGCGTGAGCTGCCGGGAGTGACAGATGTCGTGATGAATCTCGTCTGGACGCCGCCCTGGACCCCGGAACGCATCGAGCCGCGCGTTCGGGCCTACATGGGATTCTAGATCCGGTCTCAGATCTCAGAGTTCTGATATCCGAGCTCTGAGATCCGACGGAGATAGAAGGTGAGAGATCAGCTTTGTCAGCATGGAGAGCCCTGAGTGCACGGGGCCAGCTGCCTTCTGACCTGACACATCGGTCAGACTTGGCGCGCGCGAGAGCGCCCTGCCCTGCTATCCGGCGCACACGAAAGGCGGCCGGCGCCAGTGCTCAGACCTCTGACATCTACCTGGTCTGGGCTCTCACCATCTATCTCCGTCAGAGTTCTGATCTCAGATGTCTGACATCAGAACCCTGCCCCGGAATCCCGAGACCGCCTCAGTAGTTCAGCTGACGGTGGTCGCCGCCATCTGCGCCTGTGCCCGCTCTTCCCGCACCATCCGCACCAGTGTCATGGCCACCGGTGCCAGCAGCAGCGCGCCGGCCCAAAGTGCAAAGTCGGCCACATTCGCGACAATGGTCGTGTCCTTCGTGAGACGGATGCCGATGAAGTCGGCCACGCCCGGCGGCCCCCATAGCATGCTGAGCAGGTTGCCGGCCGCGCCACCCGAGACGAGCGCCAGCGGCAACACCGCCCGCGGATCGATGGCGGCCATCGGGCGCACCACCGTGTAGACCAGGCCCATCGCCATCACCGTCATCAGGACGTTCAGCTCTGTCGTGAACGGTCCGATCGAGATGCCGCCCGCGCTGCCCGTGTTCCAGACCAGCATCAGCGTGAACCGTTCCGTCAGGTTCAGGAAACCATGGTCTCCCAGCCAGCGCACCGCGACTTCCTTGGTGCACAGATCCGCCAGCAACGCGAGAAGCGCGATGCCGAAGTAGCGGCGGATCACCGGGTCGAGGACCGGGCGCGAGATCGAGGAATCGAATCGCATGGTGCTGTCGGGAATGGGTGGGAGACTGCAGCCCTGCACGCCCATTTCCAGTGCACTCCCCGTGCCGGACCGATCAGGGGGGCCGATTCGTGAGTCAAAACCAGACCCGAACCGGGATCATGCCCGTAAACCGTTCATCCTCAACACGATAGAAACCGGACTGAACAGGTCACAATGATCGGAACTTTCCCCTTGCGGCCTGGCGTGCTCTGCCAGAGCCAGCGCGGACCCACAGCAACGTGGCGCCTTCGCCACAGATGAACCACGCCGAGCCGGCGCGGACCCGCTACATCACCCGGGCTTGTACGGCGAATCGTCCGACGGGAAGCTGCTCAGGGCCTTCACGAAGGCGGCGCCAAGCACCTCCACCTGCCACTTTCGCAGCTCGGGAAGCTCGGCCAGATCGTCCACATGCCGCGGCTTGCGGCGTACCACCGACTCCATCCGGTCGCGCGAACAGAGCACGCCGGGGTCGAGATCCAGCTCGGTGGCCGCGATGTCCCGCACCGACTTGAGGCGAGCGACCCGTTCATCGAAATCGGGCTCGCGATCCCAGCGCGTCGCCTTCGGGAAACGCGGCAGATCGGCATCCGCGACCTTGTTGCCACGCACGATGGCCTGCAGGGCTTCCTGCGCACGCGCATCCGACATGCCGCGCGGAAAACCCTTCACAGCAAACAGTGCCTCGCGCGTGGACGGTGCCACACGCGACAGGTCCATCAGCACTTCATTGCCGGCCACACGGAAGGTGGCGCGATCGAGTTCGGCGGCAATGGCATCGCGCCAGCGCACCAGCTCGCGCAGGCGCGCCAGCTCGCGGCGGTTGAGATCGCGCGCGCCCTTGAGACGAAGAAAGCTCGTATCCGGCGCTTCCGGCTCCCATCGTGTGCCTTCAGCACGGCCAAACTCCTCCTGCGCCCAGCTCCACCGGCCCTTCTTCACCAGCTCGGCGTGCAAACGATCACGCAGCCCCAACAAGTGGCGTGTGTCCTGGGCCGCGTAATCGAGCATGTCCGCCGTCAGCGGCCGCATGCTCCAGTCGGCGCGCTGATGCTTCTTGTCCAGCTTTATGCCGAAGAACTGCTCGAGCAGTGCGGCCAGACCGAAGGCGCGAATCCCAAGCAACTGCGCGGCCACTCGGGTGTCGAAGAGATGCGTGACACGCCAGCCGTAGTCCTGATGCAGTAGACGCAGGTCGTAGTCGGCGTCATGCAGCACGACCTCCACCTGTTCATCCTCGAGCAACACGCCGAGCTGTTTGGGGGTACCGATCGGCAGCGGATCGATCACGGCCTCGTGATCGGCCGTGGACAGCTGCAGGAGATAGATGCGGTCGACGAATCGATGAAAGCTGGCCCCCTCGGTGTCGAGCGCGAGTGCGCGGACGCCGTTGAGACCAGAGAGGAACTTGTCGACGGACTCGACCGTGTCGAGATAGTGCGGTGCTTGAGCAGGCATAACTGTGCGTAAGGTACATCGTGCGGCCCGCTGATGGGGCCTGTGTGCTACTTTCGAATCGACATGACCACCATCGACGAGTCTCTGCTTCCCGCATCCCTTCCCCCGAAGCGCCGCGGCTGGCGTTCGGGCGACATCGCACGAGCGGCGGTCGTGGTCCTGGCCGTCTGGTTCGGGTTCCGACTCTTCTGGTCGGTCAGTTCGCTGGTCTTTCTGGTCTTCCTGGCCACACTGTTCGGGCTCGCCGTCGGTCGTGGGGTGGACTACCTCGAGCGATATCGCATCCGCCGGGGCATCGGGTCCGCCCTCATCGTGCTCGGTACCCTGGGCGCCATCGGCGGGATGCTCGCCTGGACCGCGCCGACTCTGATCGAACAGGGGAAGGAGCTCCAGCGGGAGTTCCCGGCGGCACTCGACAAGCTCCAGAACTGGATCGACAGCAAGCGAGGCGGCCTGCTGGGGGCCATCATTGCCTCGGCCACCCACACCAACGGCAACGATTCCGGGGCCAATGCCGCAACGCAGGCCGCACCGGCGCCGAGCGCCGATCCGCAGGTGGCTGGGGCGCCCAATACCGCCACGCTCCCCCCGGCGGCACGCGCCAACGCCAACCGGGCCGCGGCGGCCGGCAGCCAGAACCCGGTGGTCCAGTCGCGCGCCGACTCCGGCGCCGTCTCCCCCACCGAGGCCCTCAAGCGGCGCCTCAGTGACGGCGTGGCGGGTGCCACTCAATACCTGTTCTCGTTCGTCTCCAGCACCCTCGCAGCGCTGGCGGCGTTTTTCCTGCTGGTGTTCCTTGCCATGTACATCGGCGCGGAGCCGCATGTCTATCGCGGCTGGCTGCTGGCCACCGTGCCGGCCACCTCGCGCGCGCATGTGCGTCTCGTGCTGGCCGAGGTGGCGACGGTACTGCGCAAGTGGCTGGTGACGCAGCTGATCGCGATGGTGGTGATCGGCCTGGTCAGCATGGTGGTATTGCTGCTCCTCGGCGTGAAAGCTGCCTTCGCGCTGGCGTTCATCGCCGGACTGATGGAGTTCATCCCGACCGTCGGCCCGATTCTCGCCGCCGTGCCGGCCATCGCCATGGGCTTTGTCGACTCGCCCGAAAAGGCGGCGGTCGTGGCCCTGGCCTACTGGGGCATCCAGTTCCTCGAGAACAACCTGCTGATCCCCTACCTGATGCGAGACGGCATGGACCTGCCGCCCGCGATCACGCTGGTGGCGCAGACCTTGATGACGCTGCTCTTCGGTTTTGTGGGACTCATGGTGGCCGTGCCGCTCACGGCCGCCGTACTCGTGCCGCTTCGCATGGTGGCGGAGCGGGAGAATGCGCGCGAACGCGCGATGGTCCAGGCGGCCAAGCTGTCGGCAGACGCCGCTGAAGAAGGGAAGGATTCATGATCGCACAACTGCCTGGTTTCCAGATGGGGTATGACGACAGCGGTGAAGGCATGCCGGTGGTGTTCCTGCATGGCTTCCCGCACGACCGCACGCTCTGGACCGCACAAAAGGCGTCCCTGGCATCGCAGGTGCGGTGCATCGTGCCCGACCTGCGTGGCTTCGGTCACTCGTCCACCCATGGTCCGTTCTCGATGGACCAGTACGCCGACGACGTCGTCGCACTGCTCGACCACCTTGGCATCGAACGCGCGGTGATCTGCGGGCTGTCGATGGGTGGTTATGTGTCGATGGCCCTGTGGCGACGCTATGCCGATCGCATCGCCGCGATGGTTTTCTGCGACACCAAGGCCACGGCCGACAGTGAGGAAGCCAAGGGACGCCGCGATGACCTCATCGCGGTGGTGAAGCGCGACGGGGCACGGGCGATCGGCGAGGCACAGCTGGATGGCATGGTGGGCACCACCACGCGGGCACGCCGCATCGACGTCGTGAACGGGCTGCGGGCCATGATGGGGCGCCAGCCGGTGGCCGGCATCATTGGCGCGCTGCAGGCGCTCCGTGACCGGCCGGACTCACGGGAAACGATTGGGTCGATTACTGTTCCGTCGCTGGTGGTGGTGGGGGAGGAGGATTCCCTCACGCCGATCAAGGAGGCCCGCACGATCGCCGAGTTGTTGCCGGCGGCCGCGCGGGTGCGCCTCGAGATCATTGCTGGCGCCGGTCACGTCCCCTGCCTCGAGCGACCGGCAGCGACCAACCACGCGCTGTCCGACTTCTTCGCCACGCTGAGCATGTAAGTACGCGCGTACCGCGGGTGCTGACGTGCGGCCACGTCCCGCTTCGGGAGCCTGATGACTGCACCAACCTCCGCACCCGTCAGCGACGCGGAACGGTCCACCGCTGCCCGTATCGGGCAGGTGCTCTTCAAGAACCGCGGCTGGCTGCCGGTACCGTTTCTGGCGGTGCCGCTGCTGGTGCCGGGCACGCAGTCCCGCAACACCTGGATTGCCGGTCTTCTGCTTGTGCTCATCGGCGAACTGGTACGCACCGCCGGTGTGGCCGCCGCGGGTACGGTCACCCGCCGACGCTCCCGCGATGTACAGCGCCTCGTCACCTACGGCGCGTTCGCGTGGTGCCGCAATCCGCTCTACGTGGGCAATTTTCTCGCGTGGATCGGTTTCACGGTGGTGTCAGGGGTGTTCTGGTTCATTCCCGTGGCCATCGTGATCTTCGCGATCGAATACACGCTCATCGTGCGCTACGAAGAAGGCGTGCTGGAGTCGATCTTCGGTCAGGAGTATCTCGACTACAAGGCCCGCACGCCGCGCTGGTTTGGCCGCCCACCCGCCGGCAGCACCGAAGGCCCGCACGACTGGAAGGAAGCCATCTGGAGCGAGCGTTCCACCGTGCTGCAGTACGTAGCACTGATCGCACTGTTCTGGTTCAAGGGCAACGGCTGGAAGTTCTGATCACAAGCCACCACACGAAACAACGGGCCGGGAGCAGATGGATGCTCCCGGCCCGTTTGTTTTGACGCGTGTTGCGATCGCGATCAGCGCGACGGGCGACCCGGCGGGTTGGGGCCCTCGAACACGTCCTTGTTCTTGCCGATGAAGCTGCGGAGCTGTGTCGGCACGTCTTCCTCGGGGAAGATGGCCGTCACGGGGCACTCAGGCTCACACGCGCCGCAGTCGATGCACTCGTCCGGGTTGATGTAAAGCTGGTCCTCGCCCTCGTAAATGCAGTCGACGGGGCAGACGTCCACGCAGGACCGGTCCTTGACCGAGATGCAGGCTTCAGTGATGACGTAGGGCATGTGTACGAAGTCTCGGGTCGGACACGACCGGAAATGATTGGTTCGGTGCGAAAAAGATACTCTAGCGACGCCACGGCGGAAGTTCACCGTGCATCAACTCGGGGTTCTCGCGATATACCGTGAAGGTTCGGCCGATGACCTGAATGACTTCAGCCTGCAGTGCCTCGGCCGACTGGTGGGCAGCGTCCTTGGCCGACAGCTCGCCTCCCTTCGCCACCTGCACCTTCACCAGCATGTGGGTGCGCAGGACATCGTCGAAGCTCTGCATCAGCGAGGGAGTGAGCCCCGCGTGGCCAATGTGGACCTTCACATCCAGATGGTGTGCTTCAGCGCGCAGTGCGGCGCGCGCCTTCCCCGTCATGCTCATAGATCCTCGATCGGAATATCGCGCCCCGTGGGGCGAATCCCGTCGGATGCGAAGTACGAAAACGGATTGATTGGTGGGCCATCCCACCAGGCGCGCCCCGTGCTGCGCTTCATCACCTGGAAATGCAGGTGTGGTGCATTCTTCGGCGCGTTGCCCGTGGTTCCAACGTAGCCGATCACGGACCCCTTGGCGACTCGGTCCCCCACTGCCAGCCCACGCCGATAGCGCTCGAGGTGGGCGTAGTAGTAGGTGAACTGCTCGTCCGGATCGGAGGCGTAGATGACAATGCCGCCCACCGGCCCGGTCGTCAGGCGCCCGATGACCAGGTCCCCGGCGGCGAGGACAGGGGTCGAGCGCGGGGCGGAAATATCGAGCGCCGCATGGATGCGCCCGGCCCGCCCGGCCGTGTAGTTGTCCTTGATCGCCTTCCGGGTCAGCCCCTCCACCGGCAGCATCAGCTGCTGCTGCCAGAGGGAGTCGAGATCGGCCATGGTGACGGCCGTGTCGCGCGGCCCGTAGTGAATCGGGGTCGGCGGCAGGACCTTGCGCGGCTTGACCGCCACCGGGGGTTGGGTGGGCTCGCGGACCGGTGCCGGCATGGGCACAGGCGACGGCGAGGGACCGCCGCCGCATGCGGCGAGGAACAGCGTCAGCAGGATCCGGCCGGTCAGGCCGGCGCGGGCTTCAGCCCTTGACGACTTCGGGGCGGAAGTACGGTTCGAGATAGCGCAGGAGGTCGTCGACACTCCGCACACCGTTCTTGAGTTCATCGAGCTCGTTAGCGCGCGGCAGACGCGCACCTGCCCGGTCGGCGATCACAAGGACAGCATCCTCGAGATCGAGATCGGCCAGGCCGTGCACCTGCTGCAGGTCATCGCCAGGGTTGACGAGATAGTGCGGCTCCACCGCCCCATGCCGCTCCGCCAGATACGAGTAGACCTGCGACAGCAGGATCTCGGGATAGCGGCCCCGGAACGCATCGCGAAACCGCGACAGTCCATCGCGTTCGATGGACTTGCGGAACAGACGCTGGGCGCGCGCCAACGCGAATAGCCCGAGGGCCAGCACAACCACGGCCACAAAGACAGTGACACTCACTGCGGCGGAGACCTCGGAACGGAGGGTGGTGAGACTCGAACAGTACCGCCGCCGCCGTCGGCGCGGAATGCCCAAGCGCAGATGGTGTCACACACTTCAGCGCTAGGCAAGTGTGATCACGAAGTCACTGAATTCGTGAACAGTTTCGTTGACGTATGCCGGCCGCGCTCGGTATATTTACCGGGATGGAGGATGTCGTTGGCGCCCTGGGGGGCTTTCGCGGTGTGCGGGCCGAGTTGCTGGTTGCTCTCAAGAAGGCGCAACCACTGACGGCGCACGAACTGGGTGAACAGTTCGGGCTCACGGCCAACGCGCTGCGCCGACATCTCAAGGCGCTCGAAGAAGATGGGCTGGTGCGATATCTCCGGGAAGTCCGGGGAGTCGGCGCGCCCGTCTACGCCTACTCACTTTCGCCGGCTGGCGAGGCGCTCTTCCCCCGCAGCTATCTCAAGGTCCTGGCGACGGCACTCGATGCCCTGCGCGCCCAGGCTGGAGATGCGGGGGTGGAAGCGGTACTGGAAGCCGAGTGGATGCGGCTGGCTGATGAAGCCGCCCCGGTGCTGGAATCGCTGCCGCTCGACGAGCGCGTGGCGTTGGTGGCCGAGTTGTTGACGGCCAAGGGCTACATGGCGGAGCCGGTCACGACGCCGACGCTCACGCTGCGCATTCACAACTGCGCCATGCGTGAGATCGCGGACCGGTTCCCGGAAGCCTGTGCAGTGGAAGCAAAGTTCGTGGAACGGCTGCTCGGCGTGCCGCTCGTGCGCAATGCGCATCGGCGCGACGGCTGCGGTCACTGTGAGTACGGCGTGTCAGGTCACCTTTTGGCGGTGCAACAGGAGCAGGTATGAGTTCGACCATCGAGTCACTCGTCAATCGCGAGTATCAATACGGTTTCACGACGGACATCGAAGCGGACACGCTGCCGCCCGGTCTCTCGGAAGACACGGTGCGCTTCATTTCGGCCAAGAAGCAGGAGCCGGAATGGCTGCTGGAATGGCGCCTGAAGGCGTTCCGTCGCTGGCAGACGATGACCGAGCCGCACTGGGCCAACCTGCACTATCCGGCCATCGATTATCAGGCGGCCAGCTACTACAGCGCGCCCAAAAACAGCAAGCCGCTCGCCTCGCTCGATGAAGTCGATCCCAAGCTGCTCGAGACGTACAACAAGCTTGGCATCTCGCTCACCGAGCAGAAGCGCCTCTCGGGCGTGGCGGTGGATGCGGTGTTCGACTCCGTCTCCGTCGGCACCACCTACAAGGAAGAACTGGCCAAGCACGGCGTGATCTTCATGTCGTTCGGCGAAGCGGTGCGCGAACACCCCGAGTTGATCAAGAAGTACCTCGGATCGGTCGTGCCCTACAGCGACAACTTCTTCGCCGCACTGAACAGCGCTGTCTTCTCCGACGGCTCGTTCTGCTACATCCCGAAGGGCGTGCGCTGCCCAATGGAACTGTCCACGTACTTCCGCATCAATGCGGCGGAAACGGGCCAGTTCGAGCGTACCCTCATCGTGGCCGATGAAGGCGCCTACGTGAGCTACCTGGAGGGCTGCACCGCGCCCAAGCGCGACACCAACCAGTTGCATGCAGCCGTCGTGGAGATCGTCGCGCTCGACAACGCCACGGTGAAGTACAGCACCGTGCAGAACTGGTATGCGGGCGACGAGAACGGCGTGGGCGGCATCTACAACTTCGTCACCAAGCGTGGCAAGGCGCTCACCAACGCCAAGATCTCCTGGACGCAGGTGGAAACCGGTTCGGCCATCACGTGGAAGTATCCGAGCGTGATCCTGCAGGGTGACAACAGCGTCGGCGAGTTCTACTCCGTGGCCGTGGCCAGCAAGATGCAGCAGGCCGACACGGGCACGAAGATGATCCACATCGGTCGCAACACGAAGTCGACCATCGTGTCCAAGGGCATCAGCGCGATGAAGGGGCAGAACAGCTATCGCGGCAAAGTGCAGATCCTGCCGAAGGCTGAAGGCGCCCGCAACTACACGCAGTGTGACTCGATGCTGGTGGGCAATGCCTGCGGCGCACACACCTTCCCGTATGTGGAGGTGGGCAACAACAGTGCGATCCTCGAACACGAAGCGTCCACGAGCAAGATCGGGGAAGACCAGATCTTCTACCTCAAGGCGCGCGGCCTCGACGCCGAGCAGGCTGTGTCGATGATCGTCAGCGGCTTCTGCAAGGAAGTGTTCAAGGAGTTGCCGATGGAGTTCGCGCTGGAAGCGCAGCAGCTGCTCGGCATCACGCTCGAAGGGTCGGTGGGCTGATCGCCCGTCCCGTCACCCGCTCTTCATTCGTTCCAGTCCAAACACCCGCTTCGACATATATGCTGCAGATCACCGACCTCCATGCCGCCATCGACGGCAAGCCGATCCTCAAGGGCATCACGCTCACCGTGAATGCCGGCGAGGTTCACGCGGTCATGGGCCCGAACGGTTCGGGCAAGAGCACGCTGGCGCAGGTGCTGGCCGGCCACCCCGCCTATGAAATCACCGGCGGTGAAGTGCTCTACAAGGGCGAGAACCTGCTCGAGATGGATCCCGAGATCCGGGCGCAGAACGGCGTCTTCCTCGCCTTCCAGTATCCCGTGGAAATCCCGGGCGTGACCAACGCCTACTTCCTGCGCGCTGCCTACAACGAGGTGCGCAAGGCGAACGGACACGAGGAAGTGGATCCGATGGAATTCCTCGACCTGGTGGAAGAGAAGCTCAAGCTGGTGGACATGGACGCCTCCATGCTGCATCGCTCGGTGAACGCGGGCTTCTCGGGTGGTGAGAAGAAGCGCAACGAGATTCTGCAGATGGCTGTGCTACAGCCGACGCTGTCCATCCTCGACGAAACGGACTCCGGTCTCGACATCGATGCCCTGCGTATCGTGGCCGAGGGCGTGAATGCGCTCAAGCGCCCGGACAACGCCACCATCGTCGTGACGCACTATCAGCGCCTGCTCAACTACATCGTGCCGGACTACGTGCACGTGCTGGCCGGCGGCCGCATCATCAAGTCGGGCGACAAGTCGCTGGCGCTGGAACTCGAGAATCGTGGCTACGACTGGGTGCTGGAGACGGCGGCGTGAGCACGGGGCTTCGTTTCGCCGAGCAGGCCGTCGCCGCGTCGGTGGCTGACGCGCCCGGCTCGCTCAAAGCGCTGCGTGCGGCCGGCGCCGAGGCCTTCAAGGCGCTCGGCTTCCCGACCACGCGAGAAGAAGACTGGCACTACACGAACGTGTCGGCCATCGCGTCCGCACAGTTCGAAGCGGCGGTCGACCGTGATCCCGCGGGCACCGTGGACGTGGCGGCGCTTGCGCCCTACACCTTTGGTGGCACGTGGCCGCTGATCGTGTTCGTGAATGGTCGGTTCAACGCCACCCTGTCGTCGTTTGGTGCCCTGCCCGATGGCGTGCGGGTGATGCCGCTGTCGCAGGCGGCCACCGAAGAGCCCGAACTGCTGGCCCGCTACCTGGGTACGGCGGTGACGCCGTCGCGTGACGGCTTCTCGGCGCTCAACGCGGCGTTTGCCGGCGAAGGCATGCTGGTGCACATCGCCAAGGAAATGGTGAGTGACACGCCCGTGCACATCCTGCATGTAGTGGACGCCGCCGGCGCCAACGTGATGAGTCATCCGCGCCACCTGCTGATCGCCGAGCGTCATGCCAAGGCGTCGGTGGTGGAGAGCTATGTGGGGTTGGCCGACGTGCCGTACTTCACCAATGCCGTGGTGGAAGTGTTCGTGGAGGACGGCGCGACGCTGCAGCTGGTGCGGGTGCAGCGGGAATCGCGCGTCGCGCAGCATGTGGGCACGGTGGAGGCACGCCAGGGGCGCGACAGTCACTTCATCGCGTTCACGTTCCAGACCGGCGCCTCGCTGTCACGCAGCAATGTGTACACGGTGCTGGCGGGTGAGGGCTGCGGCTGCACGATCAACGGGCTGTACATGCTCGATGGGCAGCAGCACGGCGACCACCAGACGCGCGTGGAGCATGTAGCGCCGAACTGCTTCAGCCGCGAACAGTACAAGGGGCTGCTCGACGAGCGTTCGCATGGCGTGTTCAACGGCAAGGTGTACGTGCACCCCGAAGCACAGAAGACCGACGGCAAGCAGACGAACAACACGCTTCTGCTGTCGCAGCAGGCGCAGATCGACACGAAGCCGCAGCTCGAGATCTTTGCGGACGACGTGAAGTGCACGCATGGTGCGACGGTGGGCCGCATCGACGAAACGTCGCTGTTCTACCTCAAGAGCCGTGGCGTGAGCGCGCGCCTGGCACGTCAGCTGCTGATGTATGCATTTGCCGCAGATGTGCTGGAGACGATCGACTCGCCGGCCATCGTGCAGGCGCTGGAAACGCTGACGCTCGAGCGGTTCACGGGCGAGGGATTGCCGGGCTGAGGTCGACATGAGCGATCTCCAGGAGCTGTATCAGTCGGTCATCCTCGACCACAACCGGAAACCGCGCAATTTCGGCGAACTGCCGCTGGCCAATCGTGAGGCCGATGGCAAAAACCCGTTGTGCGGCGACGAGGTGCATGTCGCGCTGGTGGTCGAGGACGACGTGATCCGTGAGGTGAAGTTCACGGGTCACGGCTGTGCCATTTCCAAGGCGTCCGCGTCACTCATGACCGCAGCGGTGAAGGGCAAGTCGCGCGCCGATGCCGAGGCGCTGTTCCAGCGCTTTCACGCGCTCGTGCTCGGACAGGACGCCAATGGTGGCAAGGACCTGGGACAGCTGGTGGTGTTCTCGGGTGTGTCCCGGTTTCCGGTGCGCGTGAAGTGCGCGTCGCTGGCGTGGCACACACTCAAGGCCGCGCTCGAACAGGCGCCGGAGTCGGCGGCGAACGCCACGCCTTCGGCGATCAGCACAGAGTAGTGATGACGTGGACACAGCGCGGGTGAGCGAGACCGCTTCGGCGTTCGTGCGCGTAGCTCACGTGGAGGATGTGGAGCCGGAGTTCCCGCTGGGCGTGGTACTGGAGGACGGGCGGCGCATCTGCCTCGTGCGCGATGGTGAGGAGATCCATGCGGTGGAGGATCGCTGCCCGCATCGCGACTTCGCCCTGTCCGGCGGGGATGTGGTGGCGCCCTGTGTGCTGGAGTGTCCATGGCACGGTGCCCGTTTCGATGTGCGTACCGGCGCCGTATTGCAGGGACCGGCCACCGATGCCATTGCCACCTTCGCGGTGCGCGTGGAGGCTGGTGTGGTGTTGGTCGGACCGCGCCGTTCATGAAGGACTTACAGGAGTCGGGTTGCTGATGGATTCGCATACGCCCTCGTCGATGCTGTCCCCGCTGGCGCCGCGCGCGGATTTCCCGCTGCTGGCCGCGAACCCCGGGCTGCACTATCTCGATTCGGCCGCCACCTCACAGAAGCCAACCGCGGTGCTCGATGCACTGCGCGGGTTCTATGAAACAGCCAACGCCAATCCACACCGTGGCGCCTACGCGCTGTCGGCGAAGGCCACCGATGTGTACCACGAGGCACGCGCGACCATTGCCCGGTTCGTGGGTGTGTCGGACAGCGACTGCCTGATCTTCACGCGTGGCACCACGGAGGCCATGAACCTCGTCGCGTCGAGCTGGGGGCGCGCCAACGTGCACGCCGGCGACGAAGTGGTCATCACCGCGCTCGAACACCATGCCAACTTCGTACCCTGGCAGCAGTTGGCGCTGGCCAGTGGCGCCACGTTGCGGGTGGTGGAGGTGACGGCCAATCAGTCGGTGGATCTCGACCAGCTGCGGTCGGTGGTGAATCACCGCACGAAGGTCGTCGCGGTCACGCATGTGTCGAACGCCGTGGGCGCCATCACGCCCATCGAAGAAGTGGTGCGCATCGTGCGCTCCCGTTCGAGCGCCGTCATCGTGGTGGACGGCGCGCAGGCGGTGCCGCACCTCCCCGTCAACTTCGACGCGCTCGATGTGGACTTCTACGCCTTCAGCGGTCACAAGCTGCTTGGTCCGATGGGCAGTGGCTGCCTGCTGGGCCGTCGCGCGCTGCTGGAAGCGATGCCGCCGTATCAGTACGGCGGCGACATGATCGAGTGGGTGCGCGACACCGACAGCACGTGGAATGTGCTGCCGCACAAGTTCGAGGCAGGTACGCCAAATGCGGCCGATGCCGTCGGGCTCGCCGCAGCGGTGACGTACCTGACGCGACTGGGCATGGTGAATGTGCGCCGGCATGAACTGGAGCTGCTGGCGCTCGCCGAGTCGAAGCTGGCGGCGCTGCCGGGGATCACCGTGTACGGACCGCCGGTGGCGCAGCGCAGTGGTGTGCTGAGCTTCTCGATGACCGATGTGCACCCGCATGACCTGGCCACCATTCTCGACCAGCATGGCGTGTGCATTCGCGCGGGGCATCATTGTGCGCAGCCGCTCATGCGGCGGCTGGGGGTGAGCGCCACCGCTCGCGCGTCGTTCTACGTGTACAGCGACGAGTCCGACGTGGATGCCCTGGTGGGTGCGCTGCAGGCGGCGCAGTCGCTGTTTTCCGCGGCGTCCTGAGCCAGCGCAGGTGAAGTGGTGAGCGGCAAGGCCAGTCCCGCGTCCATCGCGGCGATGTACCAGGAAGCATTGCTGGCGCATCATCGCGCACCGCACAATCGCCGCGAGATGTCCGACGCCACGTCGTCAGCGGTCTTCAAGAATCCCGTGTGCGGCGACGAGATTCGCGTGTTCGTCCGCGTGGATGGCGGGCAGTTGGTGGATGTGTCGTTCACGGGGCGCGGGTGCTCGGTGGCGACCGCATCGGCGTCCATGATGACGGACGCACTATGTGGTGGCAGTGTGAGCGATGCGCTCGCGACAGCGGATGCCATCGACCGCATGCTGGCCACTGGGGATGCGGACGTGGCCTTGCCCGCCACACTCTCGCCGCTGCGAGGTGTCACCCCATTCGCGGGACGGCATGGGTGTGCCCGCATGGCATGGCAGGCGCTGCGCGAAGCGCTGGCCTAGCGCCAGACGGAGCCGACTGGCTATCGAGCGGAAGGGATCGTATTCTCCCGGCGCCAACCTGATCGCATTGCGTCGCGGTGTCCGCCCACCCCTGTCCCGCTCGGGCCATTGCATGGCGTCCCTGTCGCTGTTTCGAAAGGCACTGCTCCCCGCCGTCGCATTGATCGTGACCACCGCGGGCATGGCGCCTGCCCGCTCCTGCCCGCCCGAAGCGGTTCATGAAACCGCGCACTGCCTTTCGCAGGACGTCCGCATTGCCGGGGTCGTGCTGGCAGCCAACACCGAACGCCCCATCCGCAACGCCGAAGTCATCGTCGGATCACGGTCCGCGCGCGCGGATTCGAACGGTCGTTTCTCGATAGCGAATGTACCGGTGGGTAACCAAACGCTTGTCGTGCGCGCCGTCGGCTTCCAGGAGATCTCGGAGGCCCTCGATGTCCCCAAGGAAGGGATCGAAGAGCTGGAACTGGTGGTGGAGCCCATCATCGAGCTTCGACGGGTCGAGACACGAGCGAACGCAGTGCCGTTGTCCCGCAACCTGCAGGGCTTCGAGCAGCGACGGAAAATGGGCATCGGTCGCTTCCTGGATTCGACGCAGCTCGCGCTGCACGACACGCGCGACTGGGCCACGGAAATCGTGCGGCGCGTGTCGAGCATTCAATTCGTCAACTACTCCGGTCGCCGGTCTCTCGCGTCATCACGGGGGCGTACCATCGGTGGCAACACACCGCGCGGTGACATAAGCGACAGCGCCTTTCTCAAGGCACCGCGCGCGTGTTACGTGAAGATCGTCCTCGACGGTATTCAGCTCTACGGCAGCATGGTGACGGAGAAGTTGCTCGACGTGAATACGCTCGGCATTCCGCGCGTGGCCGCCGCCGAGTTTTACACGGTGGCTCAGACACCTCCCGAGTTCAACAGAAACGGCAACGCGCCGTGTGGGACGTTGTTGATCTGGACGCACTGAACCCACCCAGCCCATGCTCCTCGCATTGCTGACCGCCTTCCTGCCGCTCTGGGTCGCCCCGTCCCCTGCGCGGACTGTGCAGGACGTGCCGATCAGCGGCACGGTTCGCGCGGCCGTCTCACAGCGGCCCGTTGCCGGCGCGGAGGTCAGCATCGTCGGTACGGACCGTCAGGTGCGCAGTGACTCCGCTGGTCGTTTCACGTTGACGGTGGCCAGACCAGGTCCCGTGCGCATCACGGCACGCGCAATCGGTCATCGCGAGCACAGCATCGAGGTGGAAGTCACGAGCCGCGGTCTGGACGACCTGGTGATCCCGCTCGAACCAATCACCGAATTGCAGCAGGTCGAGACCCGAGCGGACCCACTGAGGGGCAAACCCAACCTGCGCGCGTTCGAGGAGCGGCGAAAGTTCGGGACAGGGCGTTTCCTCGATTCCATCCAGCTGGGCTATCCGGATCCGCTGCTCTGGAGCAATCTGCTCCCGCAACGCATTCCGGGACTGCGGATAGTCACAGTGGGCAGCAAACGTGTGTATGCGGGTTCACGCGGCATCGTCTCGCTCAACCGCATGCCGCGGGGAGACCAGGTCGACCAGGCCAATCGGGCTCCGATTGCCTGCTATATCACGGTCATCGTGGATGGGGTCCGACTGTACGGTGGGGGACCCGATGAATCGCTACTCGACATCACACGATTGGGACTGGGCCGCCTTCTGGCGGCCGAGTACTACAGCGTGTCGCAGCTGCCGCCGCAGTACAACAGTACCGGAACGGCCGTCTGCGGTACGCTGATGCTCTGGACGCAGTACTGACCCAGTTGACGGAGCCGCTGGCGACGATTCGATTGCTGATATGTACGCACTCGCCCTCATCCGCTATCGCCGCCCGTTCGAAGAGGTGGCTCCGCACGTCGACGAACACCGTGCCTATCTGCGCGAACTCAAGGCCCAGGGGCTGCTGATCGCTTCCGGTCCTTTTGATCCACGTTCGGGCGGCGGCTTGCTGCTGCGTGTGCCCGATGATGACGTGCACGCCTCGCTCGACCGCATCCGTGATGGCGACCCGTTCATCAAGCATTCCGTGGCGCAGTATGAGCTGCTGCCGTGGGCGCCGGTGATCGGCAAGGAAGATCTGGACCGATTGTAAATCGTTCTTGAGGGCGCGGCGCCATTGGTTGCCGCGCTCGTTGTTTTCTTGACAGGCTCCCCGCTACTCGGGACGGCAGAATGTTACTGGTTCAATCATTGCTGTTCGTGCTGCCGTTTGCTGCCGAGCCGGTACATCGGTCATTGGCCGCGATGTCGCAGCCCGGGACACCACCGATTGTGGCGTCCTGCTGTCATCAGGACACCCGCGTGCAAGGCGCGGTGCTGTCCAGTCAGAGCAACCGACCGATCGCCAACGCCGAAGTCGTGGTAGGTACCCGGTCCATACGTACCGATTCGGCGGGCCGCTTTACGTTGAGCGTGACAGCGGGGCGGCAGCAATTCATCGTGCGGGCCGTAGGCTTTGAGGAAATCTCCGAGATGCTTGACATCCCGGCTTCAGGCATCGAGGATGCCGAGATCACAATGGAGCCGATCACGGAATTGCAGCGCGTCGAGACCCGCGCAGATCCGCTTGCCAACTCGCCGAATCTGCGTGGCTTCGAGGAGCGGAGGCGCATGGGCCTTGGTCGGTTCATCGATTCGACAGTCCTCAATCCGATGGGTGACACAAGGCAATGGGCTTCGGTGATTCTTACCCGGGTTCCCGGCCTGCGGCTCATGGCCTATGGAGGCCGACGAGCCTTCGCCGTTGGTCGTGGCGCCATCTCTGTTAACCTAGTGCCGAGCGGAGACGCGACGGATCGGTTGCTTGGCGCTCCAGGGGCCTGCTATGTGCAAATCATCATTGACGGCATTCTGCGGTATGGCAGTCGCCTGAACGAATCATTGTTCGACGCGAACTTTGCTGGAGGAGAGAAGATCATCGCGGCTGAGTATTACACGGTTTCGCAACTCCCCGCAGAATTCAATCGTGGCGGCAATGCGCCTTGCGGCGCGTTGGTGCTGTGGACACAACGCTGAGACCATAGTCCGTTGAATACCGCACGAACGATAATCGCCCACCGCGAGACAAACTCGCGGTGGGCGATTGTATGCCTGACTCAAGGCGAAATCACTTCTTGATCGGCACCAGACGGATCTGCCCCTGCGCTTCACGCGCCTTGAGCACCGCCATCACCTGATCCATCGGCAGCGGCGTGAACTCCCCGCTCAGGAAGTCACGCAGCTCGAGCGCGGTGACACCCTTGCGGAACAGCAGTCCCAACTCGGCGTTGAACTCGTCGGGCAACTGCGGGCCACCTGCGCCGCCGACACCACGCGCCGCGCCGCCCGGTCCACCGGGACCACCAGCCGCCGGCGCCGCCGGAGCGTTGGCCGCCGTGGGCAACTCGACGCGCAGCAGTGAAGCCGCCTTCTCATCGGCGCTGAGCACCGGCTCCGTTGCCGCCACACTGCGCTGCGCGGCCTGCATCTGGTATGCCGCCTTCACCTCATTGAGCAACGACGTGGCGCGCTGATCGAGCAACGGCTCGAAGCCAGCCACACGCTTGGCGCCCAGCGTGGTGTCGGTCCAGAGCACCTTCGCCGAACGCACGACGGCCTTTTCGATCGTCGTCTGGTGGCGGATGGCGTTCTTCGCTTCGGCATACGCGCGCGTGAGCGTCGGGCCGTCCTTGGCATCGGCCATGTAGCCGAGCCCCTTCACATGGCTTTCGCCCATACGCGCCAGGCCACGGCCGAGGTTTTCGTTCACGACTCGCGCCGCCATCTCGTCGGTGCCCACGCTGAGCACGCTGAGCGAACCCAGACCCACTGCTGCCGCACGCTTGTACTGCGTGGGATCCTGCTTGTCGGGCGTGTCTTCGGTGGAGTGATACCACATGTCGGGCCAGGTGATGAACATGACGGCCGGCACGCCGTTGGTCATGTACGCCACGTGATCGCTGGAGCCGTAGTGCTTGTCGATCTTGATGTAGAACGCGTCCTTGCTGCCACGCGGCGATTCCACCGGCTGGGTGGGCGCGTAGCCGGAGAGCGACCGACGGAAACGCACGCGCTCGCGCGAGATGTCGGCGATGTACTCCATCATGCTCTGCGCGATGTCGTTCAGGTACGACGGGAAGGTGTCCGGCGTGCGCTGCAGGATCCAGAAGCTGCGGCTCATCGCGACGCGGATGCCTTCCATGTCGAAGTTGAGCGTGCCGATGATCGTCTTGCGCTTGTCCGGGTTGGCCTGGAAGAACGCATTCGTACCCTGAATTTCCGGCACGAACAGGAAATTGATCGTGCGCTTGGGGCGCGGCAGCTTGCCTTCGTTGATCAGCTTGATGTACGCGCGGCCGATCTCGAGGATGAGCGCGCAACCGGAGTTGTCGTCGTTGGCACCCTGCTTGATCACACCTTCGTACAGGTGGCCGCTGATGGCCACTTCCTGCGTGGTGCTGCCATCGCCCGGGATCTGCGCCCACACGTACTCGGCCTTCATGGGCACCTGTTCGCTCTTCACGATGGAGCGAATGGTGATCTTCTCACCGCGCGTGATGAGCGCCGAGAGATTGCGCTGCACTTCCGGTGTGACCGACCAGGCGACCGTGCCGGGCTGCGCCTGCACCGTGCTGCTCACGATCTGATTCGGGAAGTCCACTGAGCGCTGGTAGCCGATGGCGCTGATGCCGAGCACGCCGATGGCGCCGCGCAGCATGGCCAGCGAGTACACCGCGCCCGTCGCACCGGACGAGAGCACGAACTTGCCCTTCACGTCCTTGCCTTCGAAGTCCTGCGCGCGGCCGGCGCCGACGTCGATGAGCTCCGCCGTGAAGTCACCGTTCGCATTGAGCGAGGCCAGTGCCAGCGCGAGGTCGTGAATATCGAACAGCTTGGTGAGCTTGGGCGTGGTCATCCACAGCTCGCCCTGCGTGGGCTGCCAGGCCTGTCCGCCCTGCTGGTACACCACGGTCTTCACATTGCTGAAACCGTACTCCTTCGCGAACTGCTCGATGACGCGGCTTTCGCGGAACGGTTCCTTGTACTCTGAAGGCGGACGCACGCGCTGGTAGGGCACGAGCTCGAGCAGGTGGTGCATGGCCCGCTCGCCGGACACTTCGTTGATGATGGCGGTCATCTGCTCCTGCGTGAGGAGCGTACGGTCTTCACGCTCCTGCGCGGAGAGCGCAGGGGCGGCAACCGTGGCAGCGACCAGGAGGGCGCCGAGGAATTTCATGGAGAGGTGGGTAAAGGTCTTGCGCTTGCTACGACGTACGTCATGGTGACGCACGAACCCTCGTCCGCGCTGACATTCGCAGCGCCGTGACGGACGGTTCATCAGTGAGAGAAATGCGCTGCTTACACGCGCTGCGTGTCGCGACGGAACAGCAGCATGGCGCCGGAGCCAAAAATCACGGCCCACACCACCACGCTGGCGACCGCTCCCATCGTGAAATCGCCGGAGAGCGGCGCGCGAGCCAGTTGTCCCACGCCGTACATGGGCGTGAACATCGCGATCGTGCGTACCGCTTCGGGGAGGTTGTCCACGGGAATGAAGATGCCGCCGAACAGGGCCATGATGGCCATGGCCGGCCCGGCGAACTGCATGACGTTCTCCGATGGGACGAGAAAACCCATGAACAGGCCGAACGCGGCAAACACACACGAGCTGCCCCACGCCGCGAGTCCGCACAGCGCCCACTGCTGCGGTGTGAGCGTGACACCGGCCAGCGCGCCGATGGTGAACGTGGACATGATGGCCACGAGCCCGAGCGTCATGGCACTCAGCACCTTCATGCTGATGTACGCCACGGGCGTGAGCGGCGTGAGGCGCAGTTGCCGGCTCCAGCCAAGGCTGCGTTCCACCGCTACAGCGGCACCACCCGCCGTCGTGCCCACCATGGCGCCGTACACGGCCATGCTGATCATGACATAGGCCAGCACGACGCTCCCACCGCGCCGCACACCCGGGTTGTTCATGCCGAACAGGTAGAAAAACACACTCGGGAAAAGCAGCGTGAAGATCACCGTGCGCCGATTGCGCAGCACCCGTCGCAGTTCAAGTCCCAACGCGGTGAGATTGAACCCACCCATCGGCGGCACACCACGAACGGCATCCGCATTGTGGCTCGTATTCGCTGGTGCGGTCATGCGGCCCCCCGCATGGCTCGGGCCGTATCGGTGTCACTCGTGGTGAGCGCCACGAAGGCGGCCTCGAGATTCTGCGCAACGATTTCGAGATCACGCGCCGCGGTGTGCAACAGCAGATGCCGCGCCACGCTGTCCGAATCGTTGCACTGCAACAGCACCGAATCCCCACGCTGTTCGACCTGAATCACGCCGGGCAGTGCCTCGAGCTGCGCGAGATCCGCTCCCGGCAACGTGGCGCGGATGGAGCGTCCCGTCGCCCGCGCCTTGATCTCGGCGGTCGTTCCATCGGCCACCAGTTCACCTTCCCGGATGAGCACAATGCGATCGGCGTAGGCATCCGCTTCGTCGAGGTAGTGCGTGGCGAACAGGATGGTGCGACCGCGCGCGGCATCTTCGCGAATCGCGCTCCAGAAATCCCGCCGTCCTTCGACGTCCATACCCGTGGTGGGCTCGTCGAGGATGAGCAGTCTTGGGTCGGACAGCAGCGCCATCGCAAAACGCAGGCGTTGCTGTTCACCACCGGAGCATTTTCCCACCAGCCGGTCGGCGATGTGCGTGATGCCGGCGCGTGCCATCACCTCGTCCACAGGACGGGCCGTGGCATACAGCGACGCGGTGAAGCGCACGGTCTCACGTACGGTGAAGTCCTTGAGCAGGCCACCGGTCTGCATGACGGCCGCCACGTCGCCGCGCGCGATGGCTTCAGCGGGCGTCGAGCCGTACACCAGCACACGGCCGGCATCCGGTCGGGCAAGGCCGAGGATCATGTCGATCGTGGTGGTCTTGCCGGCGCCGTTCGGGCCGAGGAATGCGACGATTTCGCCGGGCGCCACCTGCAGGGTCAGGTCACGGACAGCGGTGACCTGACGGTAGCGTTTCGTGAGATTCTGGAGGTCGATGGCCAGCACGACTGCGAAGATAGCGGAGCGGGATGCCGAAATATGGCCGTCGGAGCTGACACACCGATAAACTATCTTTCCAGAATGTCGTCGGCGCCGCCCTTCCTGACCCGTTTCCTGCTCCGGCTGCGCCAATGGGCCGACGCCGGGTGGTCCAATACCGTAGTGCTGGGCTGGGGCCTCTTGCAGGGGTGCATTTTCCCGGGATTGGCCGACCTGTTTTTTCTGCCGCTGGCGCTGGCGCGTCCTGAGCGCGCGTACCGGCTGGCACTGGTGGCGACGGCGGGCACCGTCATCGGGAGCATCCTGCTGTATTGGGTCGGGGCCGAAGCGCTCTCCGTGCTGGAAGGACCGCTGGCGCGATTCTTCAACTACTCGCCGGAAGCGTTCACGGAGTATCGCGCGCGTCTGGCGGAGTATGGTGCATGGGCCATCCTGGCGAGCACGCTGAGCCCTCTCTCCACGAAACTCACGAGTATCGCGTCGGGGGCCATCGGGGTGCCGTTCGCGGCGTTTGCGGCGGCGCTGCTGGCGGGGCGCCTCACGCGCACGCTGGCACTGGCCTGGCTGGTGCGAAACGGCGGTGCACAGGCGGTGGCGCGGTGGACGGGCGCGTCTGCTGACAACACGCGTGACCGCGGGTCGCCGCCGTCCTGATGCGCTCCTGATTGCCCTGACTTTTCGCCGTCTTCTGCAATTCTTTCGTACATGTCGCATCCCGAACTTCCGGCCGACGAACTGCATGGCATTCTCGAGTTTCTGCGCGCAGCAGAGTCACTCAAACACTCGCCGCGCACATCATGGACATCGACGGGCACACCCGAGACGGTCGCCGCACACACCTGGCGGCTCTGCCTGATGGCGCTCGTGGTAGCGCCCCGGTTTCCGGGCATCGACGTGGGCAAGCTGCTGCGTATCTGTCTCGTCCACGATCTGGGCGAGGCAATCAGTGGCGACATTTCTGCCGTACTGCAGGCCGGCGCGCCGAGCAAAGCGGAACAGGAACGACAGGATCTGCTGCAACTGGTCGCTCCGCTGCCAGTGAATGCGCGTGAGGAGATCGTGGCGTTGTGGGACGAGTATGAGCAGGCGCAGTCGCCCGAAGCAAAGATCGCCAAGGGGCTCGACAAGCTCGAGACCATCCTGCAGCACAATCAGGGTGTAATGCCGGAGGGGTTCGACTTCCGCTTCAACCTGCAGTATGGGCAGCGCTACACGACGGATGACCCCATCCTGCGCGCGATCCGCATCGTACTCGATGACGAAACGGAGCAGCGGGCGCGTGAACGCGATGAACAGGAACGGAGTTCCCAGCATGGCGACCACGCGTGAGTGAGTTTGGCTTCAGCACCAGTCATGCCAATGGTGCGGCGCGACTGGGGGAGTTTCGCACGCCACATGGCGCGGTGCAGACACCGGCCTTCATGCCGGTGGGCACGCATGCCTCGGTGCGCGGACTCGCGATGCACGAGATTCGTGATGCGGGGGCGCAGATGGTGTTGGCCAACGCCTATCACCTGTACCTGCGTCCGGGTGATGAGATGGTGCGCGCCCTCGGTGGTGTGCATGCCTTCGCACGCTGGAATGGTCCGATGCTCACCGACTCGGGCGGGTATCAGGTGTTCTCACTGTCGCGCTATCGCACGGTGACGGAGGACGGCGTGGAGTTCCGCAGCAAGCTCGATGGTTCGCGGCACCGCTACACGCCGGAAAAGGTGATGCAGATCGAGCGCAATATCGGTGCTGACGTCATCATGCAGCTCGATGAGCTGATCGAAGGTGGTTCGTCCTTCGATGCCTCGCGTGCCGCCATGGAGCGCAGCCTCCGCTGGCTGGAACGATGCCGCGTGGAGTTCGATCGCCTGTCGCGTGAAGGGCGTGCGCCGATCGGTGCGTTGCGCGTACCCGATGGCGCCCCGGCGTTGGCCACGACCGATGTGGAGCGCGATCGCGTGGCGCCGCCACAGGCGCTCTTTCCCATTGTGCAGGGTGGCACGTATGCCGACCTGCGCCGTGCTTCCATCGAAGGCATCCTCGGCACAGGCGATTGGGTGGGCGTGGCCGTCGGCGGACTGTCGGTGGGCGAAGCCAAGGAGGCGATGTACGACACGTTCGATGTGTGTTCGCCGCTGCTGCCCGCGGACAAGCCGCGCTATCTCATGGGCGTGGGCTTTCCCGACGATCTGCTGGAAGCCGTCGCGCGTGGCATGGACCTGTTCGACTGCGTCGCGCCCACGCGCATGGGCCGTCACGGCACGGTGTTCACGCGGGACGGCAAGACACAGGTGCAGAAGAGCAGCAATCGCACCGACCGTCGTGCACTCACTGACTCATGTCCGTGCCCGGCGTGCACACAGTACGACCGGGCCTATCTGCGGCACCTCATGGTCACCGAAGAGCCACTCGGGCCGCGGCTTCTGGCACTGCACAACCTCACGTTCCTGATGGAGCTGATGCGGGAGACGCGGGGTGCGCTGCGGGATGGCGTGTTCGCGTCGTGGAGTGCGGAGTGGTTGGCGCGCTATCGGCGGAAAGGGCGGGACTGAAGAGAGCGGAATGGACCTGGAAGGAATTGAAGGGTTACTGCGTTGGCCGCTGCGCGGCGAAAACTGCATGATTTGAAGGGAGAGAAGGGCGACTGCATACAACAGCAAGAAAGATTTTTTGTTTGTTCTTTCCTGCGGTTTTCCCTTCCCATCATGCGGTTATCGCGCCGCAAAGCGGCGCCCATGCAGTTGCCCTTTCACTCCGCCGACTCACCACCACTCAGTTGAGCGCGCCCCAGAGCAACGCCGCCAACGACGCACCAAGTACCGGACCGAGCACGGGAATCCAGGCATAGCCCCAGTCGCTGGATCCCTTGCCGGCGATGGGCAACAGCGCGTGCGCGATGCGCGGCCCGAGATCGCGCGCCGGGTTGATGGCGTAGCCCGTCGTGCCGCCCAGCGAGAGGCCAATGCCCCACACGAGCGCGGCCACCAGCGCCGGCGTGAGGTTGGTGGCTGGAGTTGCGCCAGCCGCAGCCGCCGCTCCGATGGAGGTGGCGACCAGCACGAGTACAAACGTGCCGATGACTTCACTCAGCAGGTTGGCGCCGGGCGTGCGGATGGCCGGCCCGGTGGAAAAACACGCGAGGATGCGTCCCTGGTCGTGCGTGATGCGCCAGTGTGGGAGGTAGTGCAACCACACCAGCTTCGCGCCGCTGATCGCGCCGAGCAGTTGTGCGGCGATGTGTGCGATGGCATCGGCGGATGTGCGCGTGCCACCGATCACGTTGGCGATCGTGACGGCGGGATTGAGTTCCCCTGGTGCCCCAAGCGCGGTAGCCACCAGCACGCCGGACAATACCGCGAAAGCCCAACCCGCCGTGATCACGATCCATCCCGCATTTCGTGCCTTCGATTCCTCGAGCAACACGCCGGCCACCACGCCGTTGCCGAGGAGGATGAGCACGAGCGTGCCCAGATATTCACCGATCACGGTCTGCGGCAGGCCAGCCGGCATGGCGTAACTCACGGTTCGCGGGTGGAGGAGGGTGGCGAAGATTGTATCCCCCGCGGCATCTTCGCGGAATGCCACGTACCCTTCCCTCCCGTTTCGTGGCCGGCGCCCGCTCCATTCTGCCCTCTGCGCTGGCTCTCACGTTGGTCGCTACGGCCGTTTCGGCCGGCGGCAATCCCCTCGCGGCGCAGGCCGTGGTCCGCACCGCCGATCCTGCCAAGCGCGGTGTGCCGCTCAGCGCATTCCCGCGCTTCGTGAAGCTCGCCGACAACGTCTACGGCTACGAAGAGATCCGGCAGCCCGGCTTCACGACGGTGAGTCTGGTGGTGATCGGTCGCGACGGCGTGCTCATCGCCGACGGACAGGGTTCGCCGGAAGCCACGCAGACGATGGTCGACAAGATCAAGACGCTGACGCCACTACCCATCAAGTGGTACATCGTCGGCTCGGACCATGGTGATCACACGGCCGGCAACAGCGTGCTGCCGAAGGGGATCACCTATGTTGTGCACCCGAACTCGCTGGCCCAGCTCAAGCGCGATTCCGCAGCGGCAACGGGCGGTCGCATCGTCGTCGTGCCGCCCAAGGCCATGACGGGTAACGAAGAAACCATCAACGTGGGCACCACGAGCGTGAAGGTGCTCTTCCTGGGCCGCGCGCACACCGGCGGTGATCTCATGGTGCAGCTCCCGAAGGAGAAAATCCTCTTCATGAGCGAGGCTTATCTCAATCGGGTGTTCCCGGCGATGCGGTCAGCGTACCCGAGCGAATGGGTGAAGACCATCGATGCGTCACTCGCGCTCAAGGATGTGGATTGGTTCATCCCGGGTCACGGCTTCATCGAGGACCGCAAAGTGTCGCGCGAGGAGCTCGTGACGTTCCGCGACGCCATCGTAAGCGTGATCGCGGAAGTGAAGCGACTCAAGGCGTCCGGACTGACGATGGACGATGCGATCAAGCAGGCCAAGTGGGGATCGCTCAGCGACTGGTTCCTCGCGGATCAGCAGGGGGCGGTGGCGGTGCGGAAGGTGTGGGCGGAGCTGGATGGGACGCTCAAGTAGGGCGGTTTGGGGTCGCGGGGTTGGCGGGTTTGGGGTTGAACCGCCGAGTTGTGGGTTGCGGGTTGCGGGTTGCGGGACGCGAGTCCCGGGACCCAAGCCTCGAAACCCGGTAGTTCACCCCCAAACCCGCCTCCCCGCGGCCCGTCACCCCCTCCTCTCTACCGCCCGCAGCAGTCGAATCAGCATCTTCCGCACCCGCTGCACCTGTTCGATCCACGGTGCAGCGATCGAGATCGGTAGTCGCTGCGTGTCCCGCCCCAGTAGTAAGTGATTGTGAACTTCCTGCGCAGAAGCGATTGCAATGGTCAGAAATCGCGCGAACTGCGCGCGCGAATCAAATGCAGCGCCTTCCGCGATGTTGGCGGGAATCGACTCGGCTGCGCGACGGAGTTGGCGCCACCAGTCGGCATGTCGCGTGATGCGCGGGTCCTTGTGAGCTGCGATATCGACGGCGAACGCGTGAGCTTCCCGCCATACGTGGAGATTCTCGAATGACTGCATGACGGCGCACGATATGATAGTTGGCGCTGAGGTGCGTCATCAGAAAGCTGCGTGGGGGAGCGGAACTACTTGGGGTTTCGGGTCGCGGGGAGGCGGGTTTGGAGGTGAACTGCCGAGTCGCAGGTTGCGGGACGCGAGTCCTGAGACCCAAGTCTCGTAACCCGGTAGTTCATCCCCAAACCCGCCTCCCCGCGACCCGCTACTGCCGTTTCGCCACCACCCGCCCCACGCCTCCCGCAATCCCGCCCGACTGCAACGCCGGCAACAACAACGTCGTCGCCACA
>NZ_DASWXE010000234.1:0-19002 GCF_036405635.1 Gemmatimonas sp.
CGCACGAGACCTGCGTGCTGCCGCGGCCGCGCCGCTGGCCCGCCGATTTCCGGCGCGCTGGCTCGACGAGCACGCGGTGTTGCCGCTCGATGTGCAGGAGGGAGTCGCACGCGTGGCGGGCACTGGTGCACTGTCGCCAGCGGTGCGCGATGTGCTGGCGCGTCATCTCGATGCCGACATCGAGGTGGTGCCACACGAGGCGGCAGAGATCCGTGCAGCGCTGCTCGCTGCGCCACGGGAAGTTGACCAGGTGGAGTCGGTGTCCACGGGCGAGCCAGACGCTGCCGCCGATGATCTGCGGGCGATGGCGAGTCGCGAGCCCGTGGTGCAGGTCGTCAACGCGCTGTTGGCGGAGGCGGCGCGTGCTGGGGCGAGCGATCTGCACCTCGAGAGCACGGCCGACGGCGTGCGGGTGCGTATGCGTCTCGATGGCGTGCTGCACGATGTGCAACGACTCGGCCGTGATTTCCGGGCCGCAGTGATTTCCCGCATCAAGGTGCTGGCGGAACTCGACATCGCCGAACGCCGGCTGCCACAGGACGGTCGGGTGCGTGTGCGCGCCGGCGAACAGTGGCTCGATGTGCGTGTGTCCACGCTGCCCGCACTGCATGGTGAGAGCGTGGTACTGCGCCTGCTGGATGCCGGTGGTCATGACACCGCGCCGCGTTCGCTCGAGAGCCTCGGCATGCATCCGTCGCTGCTGGTGCCCTGGCGTGCCCTCGTCGCGCGCAATGCCGGCCTGCTCCTGGTGAGCGGACCGACAGGCTCGGGCAAGACGACATCGCTGCATGCATCCCTGCAGGAACGCAGCACGCCCGATGTGAAGGTGGTGTCGGTGGAAGACCCGGTGGAGTACCGGTTGGAAAGCGTGGTGCAGTTGCCGGCCAATACACGCGCCGGTTTCGGGTTTCCGCAGGCGCTGCGTGCCATCCTGCGCCATGACCCCGACGTGATTCTTGTGGGCGAAATGCGCGATGCCGAAACGGCCGAAATCGCCGTGCGCGCTGCGCTCACCGGACACCTCGTACTCAGCACTGTGCACACCACCGACGCGGTGGGCGCGGTGGCGCGACTGCTCGATATGGGCGTGCCGCCCTATCTGCTCACCGGCACGTTGCAGGGTGTGCTCGCTCAGCGACTCGTGCGGCGGGTGTGTGCGTCCTGTGGCGCGTGGCGTGCGGCCTCTGACGACGAGCGTCGCGCGATGGGTCATCGTCACGGTGCCATCGAACGGGTGTTTGCCGGTGGTGGCTGCAGCGCCTGTGCGCAGACGGGCTATCGGGGGCGCATGGCGATTGCCGAGCTGTTGTCGGTATCCGATCGGATGCGCGAAGCCATCGCGCAGGGCGCGACGTCGCGCGCGTTGCACGACATCGCGCAGCAGGAAGGGATGCCGTCGCTGTTCGACGACGGTGTGCGCGCCGTGCGCGACGGACACACCACGCCGGACGAAGTGCTGCGCGTTGTGAATCAGGTACACGCGGACCTCCCGGCATGAGTGGCGGGGCGCGCTGGCACTATCGCGCAGCCGATACGGCGGGCCGGGAGCACGAAGGCGACCTGACGGCGACGAGCGCCGACGATGCGCTCGCGCAACTGCGCGCACGAACGCTATGGGTGATCGACTTGCGCCCGCAGACGGCGGGTGGAGCCATCGCGCCGGGCGCCGTATCGATGACCGACGGATCAATCGGACCGCGCACGATGACCGGTGAGCGCAGTCTGCAGCACACGCTCTCGGCCTGGTGGTCGCGGGTCAGTGGACGCGACGCCGAGGTGCTGGCCACGTTGGTGCGGGGCATGGCCACGCTGCTCGCGGCGGGAGTGCCGGTGGACAAGGCGTTGGCACACGCCGACGCAATCGGTGATGGCGGAGGAGATGCACGCTGGCGCGGCGCGTTCGCCCGGATTCGAAACCGTGTGCGCGGCGGCGAGCCGCTCTCCGCTGCGCTGGCGGCTGAGCCAGATTTGCCGAGCATCATGGCACCGACTGCGGCAGCGGCGGAGGCGACCGGTTCGCTGGCGTCGGCGTTCGAGGGGCTGGCCGAGTATCTGGAGCGTGGCGCGGAATTGCGGGCACGCGTGCGAGGCGCGCTCACCTACCCCGCGCTGCTGGCCGCTTCGTCGATCGTGGCCACGCTGGTGATCGTACTGGTCGTGGTGCCACGCTTTGCATCACTGCTCACCGACACCGGCGCTGAGCTCCCCGCCAGCACGAGAGTGTTGGTGGCAGTGAGTGCGCTTGTGGGCCGCTGGTGGTGGCTGATGCTGGCCGCCGCGGTGCTTGCGGTCGTTGCGATGCGACAGTCGCTGCAAAGTGCCGACGGGCGCCGGCGCTGGCATGCCTGGCGGCTCACCGTACCGGTGGCGGGTGAGGCCGAACGGCAACTGGATATCGCCCGGTACCTGCGCACACTGGCGCTGGCGCTGGGCTCCGGTGTGAGCTTGCTGCGCGCGATGGCGCTGGCGCGGGCCACAGTGCAAAACGTGGCGCTGGCCGATGCACTCGAACCGGCTGAACGCGATGTGCGCGACGGGCAGCCGTTGGCGCGAGCGGTGGGCGTGCATCTGCCACCGTTGTCGCGTCAGTTGCTGGAGACCGGCGAGGCGGCGGGAGCACTGGCTCCGCTGGCGGCGCGCGCAGCCACCGCATCGGAGCAGGAAGCGCAGCGCACGATCGGCCGCGTGGTGTCTCTGCTGGAGCCGCTGCTCATATTGGGCCTTGGCGGACTCGTCGGTTTTGTGGCATTGGCCCTGCTGCAGGCGATCTATGGCCTGAACAGCGGTGTGCTGTAGGCCAAAAGACCAATGCCCTCGCGTTTTGTGGCATCATTTCATGCACAGTGTGACGCACACTGTGACACCGAGCGGGGAAATTTGCCCTGACGCAGACGACCTTTGCATCAATGTGATCTGCGACTGATTTGCTCGATGACCTGACGCCGCTCCAGTCGTCCTCTCAGCGTAGGAGCAGACTGTCACTTCTGTGACACATCTCATTGACAGACGCTCCGGAAAGTTGAGTTATGGATACGGTGAGGTGTCGGTTGTCGTGGCAACATGCACGATGGAGTGCGTGGCGCGCCGACTGCCTCACGAGCGCCCTACGTCCCTGGTCCGCCTCCATGGCATCGAGCGATACCGAGTCATCCGCGAACGTCACGCCCTCTGCAGACGATCGCGACCTGACGACTGCGCACAGTCGTCGCCGTTTCTTCGCCCTTGGTGCGTCGGCTGCGGCCGGACTCGCACTCGGTACCACCGCGGAAGCCCAGCGGCCGGTCGGTCGCCCTCAGCCACTCCCCGCTGGCAACACGCCGGGCACCGATCCGTCGGCGCAGTGGAATGATCCGCTGCTTCGGCTGGTGCGACGTGTGACGATGGGTCTCGCGCCGGCCGATGTCGCCCTCGCGCGGCAGCTCGGGTACAACGGGTACCTGAACTACCAGCTGCGACCCGCCGCCATGGACGATTCCGTGCTCGAGTCGCAGATCGCCTCGCGACTGCCCATGACGCAGATGTCCGCCGACATGCTGCGCACGTCGGACGGCGGTGAAGTGGTGGCTCAGTTGGCCGATGCGGCCTGGTATCGCGCCGCCTTCTCCAAGGCGCAGCTGCGTGAACGCATGATCGACTTCTGGACCGATCACTTCACGATCAGCATCAACAAGGCCGGCTTCCTCAAGATGGTCGATGATCGTGAGGTCATTCGTCCGCACGCACTCGGCAAGTTCCCGGACCTGCTGAAGGCTTCGGCACACAGCGGCGCGATGCTGTTCTATCTCGATCAGAACTCCAGCCGCACGCCAACGCCGAACCAGAACTACGCGCGCGAGATCATGGAGCTGCACACGGTGGGCGTGGACGGTGGCTATTCGCAGAACGACGTCGCCGAACTGTCGCGCATCCTCACCGGCTGGAGCATGACCAACGCGGGCGTCTTCCGCTTTATCCGGTCGTACCATGACCGGAACGCGAAGACGTTCCTGGGTCGCACGTTCCCGGCGATGCCCACCACCGCGACCGATGCCCAGATGGAAGCCGAGGGCGACCTGGCCATCCAGATGCTGCTCGACCATCCGGCCACGGCCAAGTACATCTCGTGGAAGATGGCGCGTTGGCTGCTGGCCTATGAGCCCCCGGCTGCCGTGGTCGACGCCACGGCGGCGGTGTTCACGCGCACGGGCGGTGACATCCCCTCGATGATCCGCACCATCCTGAGCAGCAAGAACCTCATGGCGGCGCCGGCCAAGTACAAGCGGCCGTTCCACTATGCGATCTCTGGCCTCCGCGCGCTCGGCGCCGATCTCACCACGGTGCCCAATATCCGCTCGGTTCGCACGCGCGCTGATCAGATGGGCATGCCGCTGTACCAGTGGGAACAACCCAACGGCTATCCCGACCGTGTCGATTGGTGGAGTGGCCTGGTGATCACGCGCTGGTCGTATGCGCAGGCGCTTTCGGTGCTGAACAGCACCACTGCGGCCCGTGTCGACTCGATGGTGTTCCGCGCTCCGGATTCGGCCGAGGGGGTGGTGACGCAGATCGGCGCCCGCTTCTTCGGTGGTGAGTTCCCGACAAGTCTGCGTGCGTCACTGCTCTCGTACCTCAAGGGCGGTACCTATAACGACGCCCGCGTGCGCGAAACGCTGTCCCTCGCGCTTTCCGCGCAGGAGTTCCAGTGGTACTGACGCCTGCCCCACTCTTCACCCGGAATCACAACCGATGAGCGACCATCACCATCACGGGTGCAACGAGTACGAATCACTCGCCCGTCGTGACTTCCTCAGCGTTGCCGGCAGTGTTGGCGTCACCGCGCTGCTGCCCTTCTGGCTCCCCAAGGTGGTGCTCGCCCAGAGCGCCAACTCTTCGCGGGACGTCATCGTCTCGATCTTCCTGAGCGGTGGCACGGACGGTATGTCGTTGGTCGTCCCGTTCGGCGATCCCGACTACTACACGGGCCGTCCGACCATCGCGATTCCACGTCCCGATGCGGCAGGCACTGGTGCGAAAGCGGTAGCGCTCGACGACTTCTTCGGCTTCTCGCCCGGCATGGCACCGCTGATGCCGGCGTATACGGCCGGTGACCTGCTCGTGGCACATGCGACGGGCTCAGTGGACAACTCGCGCTCACACTTCGACGCCCAGCGGTACATCGAGGTAGGCAAGCCGAAGGATGCGCGTGTGACGGGTGGCTGGCTTGGCCGTCATCTGGCCACGTCCACGCCGTTGCGGGCCGATGCCCCGCTGCGCGCGCTCGGCCTCACGTCGGGGCTGCCGCAGACGCTGGTGGGTGGCCCCAAGACGCTGCCCATTCCCAACCCCGCCAACTTCACCATCGGCGGCAGTGGCACCACGGCCACCGCACGCACCCAGTGGCTGGCGCAGAACTACGGCCCCACCACCGACCCCGTCTCCGACAACGCCCTCGATTCGACGAACACGATCGCGCTATTGCAGCGCATCAACTTCTCGGGATACACGGCGTCGAACGGTGCGGCGTACCCCACGTCCGGCTTTGGCCAGGCACTTCGCTCCGCCGCCGCGCTGATCAAGGCGGATGTGGGTGTCGAAGCGATCCACGCCTTCAACGGCGGCTGGGACACGCATGCCACGCAGGGACCGCTGGCCACGCTGGATGGTGGCTTCATGCACAACAAGATGCTTGACCTGTCGCGCGCCCTCGCGGCGTTCCATGCCGACGTGATCCAGGGTTCGGCAGCAACGGGCGTCACGGTGGTGATCATCTCCGAGTTCGGCCGGAACGCGCGCGAGAACGGCACGCGTGGCACCGATCACGGCCGCGGTAACGTGGCGTTTGCCATGGGCCGCAAGATCAATGGTGGCCGGGTGCTCACCAACGGCTGGCCCGGACTGGCTCGCGAAAACCTCGAGTCGGGTCAGGATCTTCGCGTCACACTCGACCACCGCGACATTCTCGCGGAAGTCGTGCAGAACCGCTTGGGCAACACGAACCTGTCGGTTGTTTTCCCCGACTTCACGCCTCGCTTCCGTGGCGTAACCAAGCCCTGACGCGCGTTCGCGTCGGTGTTGCCTACAAAGGGCCGTGCGACACTCACCTGTCGCACGGCCCTTTGTGTTTGCGTTCATGCCCGCATGATGTCAGCGTCGCCGCGCTTCCGGTTGACCGCCCGGATGCCACACCGGTTTATCTCCATCTGCCAGCAGGCGCACCGCGCGCGCCGTCGCCGCAATCACCTGCGTCATGTGTTCCACATCGATGACGGAGGGTTCGTCCTTTGGCGAGTGATACGGCGTGATCAGGTTGTACGACGACAGGGAATGCGCCGGAATGCCGATACGCGCGAACGCGGCATTGTCGCTGCGCGTGAAAAAGCTCTGACCGGGACGTGGATCCGGCACAAGCGGAATGCCATTGTCGGCGAGGAGATCACCCAGCGTGGAGCGCTCATAGCCGGTCAGCCAGGCCTTGCCCTTGCCACCGGCCAGCGAATCCGCGTTGCCGATCATCTCGATGTTGAGATCGACCACGGTCTTGTCGAGTGGCTTGAGCGGATGCCGCAGATACCACTGCGTGCCGAAGCCGCCCACCTCTTCACCGGTGATGGCCACGAACAGGATGGTGCGCTTGGGGCGCGGACCACTGCGCAACGCCTTGGCGATTTCGATGAGCGCGATGTTGCCTGAGGCATCGTCATCGGCGCCATTGTTGATGGAATCTCCGTCCACTGGCGCCCGCATGCCGATGTGATCGTAGTGCGCGGTCACGAGCACCACTTCATCACGCAGCACCGGATCACTGCCCACGATCATGCCGGCAATGTTCTGCGTGCGCAGGCGTTGATCGGGGGGCAGCGCGTTCCATTGTGCCCATGACTCCACCGGCGCCGGACGTTCACGCCCCGCCACCTGGTTGGGTCCTTCGGCCTTGCGCAGCGGGATGTGCTGCCGGTAGGTGCCCGAATCACCGGCCGGCACGAGCCCGGCGGCCTTGTACGCGCCCTCGAGATAGCGTGCCGCGCGCTCCATGCCTCGTGAGCCGGTGAAGCGGCCTTCCATGGAATCCGCGGCAAGAATGCCGATGCCGCGACGCACGGACGCCGCATCGATGCGATCCACATAGGTCGCCGCCGCCGCACGACTCGCCGCCGACGCGGCGCGCGGAGTGGCCTCGGCAACCATCGCGAGCCACTGCCGGTTGCCGCTCACGGCCAGGCGCGAGATGCGATGCAGGTGCGCGAAGCCCACGTCACCCAGTGACTGCCAGGTGCTCACGGCGGCGCCGCTCCCCCGCGTCCACTTGAGCAGCCTGGTGTCCTGCCCCACCAGGAGTGTGGTGCTGTCCAGCCACGCCACATCTTCGCTGCCCGTGGGCAACTCTACCAGAGGCGTGATCTGCCGCGAGTTGGGATCGAGACGCATCACGCGCCACGGCGTACTGCCCTTTTGCACGAAGCTCACCGCATTGGTGCCGGGAATACGGTGCAGCGAACGCCCGATATCGCGAGCGAGCACCTCGCCGGTGCCCCGCCCATGGTGGGCGAGCTGCAGCGTGGCCGGTGTGCCCAGCACGAACAATGCCCAGGTGGAGTCGTTGGGCTGCGCGAAGTAGCCGACGGGTTTGACGTCGGGAAACAGCACGCGGGCCTCACTGCCATCGAGCGGCAGTTGCCAGAGGCGCTGCGTGGAATCGGCTTCCACGCGAATGACGGTGATGGCCTTGCCGTCAGTCGTGGGCATGGCCGAGTACTCGCTCTCGGGGGCAGTGCGCCGTACGGGGAGAGAGAGACCCGTGGAGAGATCGAGGCGGTAGATGTCGGTGTGACCATCGCCGCGGTTCGAGGTGTAGAACACCGAGCGGCTATCGGCGGCGAAGGCGGGCTGATTGTCGTAGCCGGCCCGCCGCGTGAGGTTGGCCGGCACGCCGATGCGGGTCGTGTCGCCGCGCACAGTCAGCGGTACCAGATACACCTCGGCTTCTGGTGCGGGCGTGGAGGTGCGGGGTATGCCGGGTTGGGCGGTCAGGGGCGCGGCCACGATGGCTGCCGCCGCGGCGGCCGGCACCAGCAGTGACCGCATGCGGGCAGGCCGCTGCAGGCTCGCACTGGGAGCGACCACCGAGTCATTGGGCACATCGACCACGGTTGTGGACATGAGCGATATCGCAAAGAGGACGGAAGTGATGGCAAGTGGTTTAAGGTACGGCGCAGACGTTGCGGGGACAGGGCTGCCGGAACTAGGCTCCGCCCCATGATCCAGCTGATGAGTGATTTGATGGGTCGCGCGAACGGCTTGGCGCCGCGTGGAGCCAGAGCACGAGCGCTGTGGCCGGTGCTTTGCGTGGTGACGGCTCTGTCGGCCTGCCGCGACAAACCCATGGACCCCGATGTGCAGCCACCGCACGCGCGCATTGCGTCGCTGAGCGTGAGTCCCGCGTCGGTGAACCTGCAGGCCGGTCAGGAGCGCGGGCTGGAAGTGGTGGCACGCGACAGCGTCGGACAGCTCATCCCGAACCCTGCGATACGCTGGGCCAGCAGTAACATCACCATCGCCACCATCACTGCAGAAGGGGCGGTGCGTGGTGTGGCCCCCGGCACCGCGCAGCTCATCGTGTCGGCCACCACCGGATCAGTGTCGGCGACGGTGCCGGTGACGGTGAGTGCGGCGACGCCCGGCCTCTCCCAGTGGCGCGCGGCACGTGCCGGTGTGACCGATGTGACATTCCTCGGCATCTGGGATGATGGTGCAGGCAGCACCTATGCCGTGGGGCAGAACGGTGGACTTCTTCGCTCGCGCAACGACGGTCCGTGGGAACTGGTGCCACTCGGACACACCGAAACGATCGTCAGCGTCTGGGGTTCAGCACCCACGGATGTCTGGCTGGTGGGCACCGGTGGCCTCGTCATGCGCGGCGACGGCACCACGTTCCGTCGCGTCACCAGCAACGTGACGGGGACGCTGCTCGAGGTGTGGGGGCTGTCATCGAACGAGATCTATTTCACCGGCGACCGTGGCACGATCCTCAAGTGGAATGGTGCGACGATCGAACCGATGGTGAGTGGTGTGACCGACGAACTGTGGGGCATCTGGGGCGCGAGCAGCAATGCGATCTATGCGGCGGGCAACAACGGCACGTTGCTGCGCTACGACGGCATCAGCTGGCGACGCATGGCCTCCCCCGATGGCATGCCGTACTTCGATGTGTGGGGCACCAGTGCGAACAATGTGTTCGCAGTGGGCGTGAACGGCTCGATCGTGCGTTATGACGGATCGGGGTGGACGGCGATGACCACGCCGGGTGCGGCCAATCTGTTTGCCATTCGCGGGCGCGCTTTCAACGATGTGTACGCGGTCGGCAACAATGGCGCGACGTACCATTTCGATGGCACCGTCTGGCGCGCGCTGTCGATTGGCAACGGGCAGAACCTCCGCGCGATCACGCAGCGTGGCAACGGCGACATGCGCATTGCCGGATGGTACGGGACCGTGGTGCGCCTGCGCGGTCCTGGCCTGCTGGCCACGGCCACGACGGAGTTGACGGATCCGCCATTGCTCGCGGGTTGGGGCGCCACGGGCGGTGCGACATTCGCGGTGGGACTTGGCGGCACCGTGTTCCGTCGTCAGGGACAGTCGTGGGCGCTCGAACCCGTGCCACCGGCGCATGACCTCTACGGCATCAGCGGGAACGGACCCTCGGATATCGTGGCGGTAGGCGACACCGGTTCCATCCTGCGCTACAACGGCGGTACATGGAGCAAGGACGCTCCACCCACCCTGGTGGTGCTGCGTGGTGTGTGGAGCGGCAGTGGGCAGCACGTCATCGTGGGCGAGCGCGGTTCGATCTTCCGTTCCAATGGTGCGGGCTGGAGTCCGCAGGCCAGTGGCACACAGCGGTTCCTGCGCGCAGTGTGGGGTCCCGATGCCAACGATCTGTTTGCCGTGGGTGACTCGGGCACCGTGCTGCACTTCGACGGCGGGCGCTGGACACCCATGACGGTTCCCACGACGAGTCGTCTGCGCGCCGTGTGGGGCACCAGTCGCACCGATGTGTTTGCGGTGGGCGATTCCGGCACGGCTCTGCGGTACGACGGCGTCACATGGCGCGCGCTGACCAAGCCCACCGCGCGTGATCTCCGGGCGCTGTGGGGACGCAGTGGCACCGAAGTGTATGCGGCCGGTGATAGCGGCACCGTGCTGCGGTACGACGGCGGCGCATGGCGTACGCTCACAACGCCCATGCGTCATCTCGTCTACGCGCTCTTCGGCGTGCCGGGCGAAGATGCCGTGGCTGCGGTTGGTGACGGGGGACGGATCTGGGAGGGGCGGCCGTAACCGCCCCCGATTACGCGTGCCTTACGAGCGCAGCGCGTTCACGATGTGTGCCACATGATGATCGCCATGCCAGGCATACAACGCGAGCATCTGATCCACCGTCATGCGGCCGTTCTCGGGATGATAGAACGAGCGGCCGAACTGGTCTTCGGTCATGCCGCGCATCGTGGCCACCCAGCGCTCGTGCACCGCGGTGAGCATGGCCAGCGAGACCTGCGGTGATACCGTGCGCACATCCGCCAGCTCCACCCATGCATCCTGATCGTAGGGCTTGATGGTGGGCTCGTGCTCAGTGAGGGCCAGCTTGAGCCGGATGTACGCGTTGAGATGACTGTCCGCGACATGGTGCACGAGCTGCCGAATGGTCCACCCTTCCTGACGGTACGGCATGTCGAACTGGGCCTCACTGATGCCCTGCAGTGCGGCAGTCAGGCCCGACGGCAGGGCCGCAATGCGCGCGACATGCTCCGCGCGCGCGTCCGCACTGATGGTCGGCTGCCGTTCGAAACGTCCGATCGGGTAGCGATGGGCGTCGGTGTCGGAGGGGGCGTTGGTCATCGGTGGCTCGGTTCGGTGACGGGCGACCGGTTGCTCCCACGAGCGTGCACGGTCGATGAAAGGTGACGGCGCTACCCTCTAAGCTGTCGTCGTGTCTTCCGCACGGCCAGCGCCGACCATAGCATAGGGCATTCACCGTCCATCCCGGTGCGACGCGTTCCGTCCCCGCGGATTCCCCACCGCCCGCCCTGGCCGATGCCCATGCGCCCGCTCGTTCTTTCGCTCGCTGCCATCTCGCTCGTTGCCTGCGGTGGTGGCGGTGCCCGATCCACCGGAAGCGACGCATCCGCCATTCGTGGCGCCATCGGTGGCGGCGCGCGTCCCAGTGCCGCGGCCGCACAGGCGCAGCCCGCGGCTGCGGCCGGTGCATGGACGTCGCTCTTCGACGGACAGACCATCAGCGGCTGGCACAACTACAAGACGCCCGGTGCGCCGGTGGCCGGCTGGAGCGCCGTGAACGGCGAACTCGTTCGCACGGGCCCGGGCGGTGACCTCACCACCGACAAGCAGTACACCAACTTCGAGTTCGAGCTCGAGTGGAAAGTGGAGTCGGGTGGCAACAGCGGCATCATCTATCGCATCGACCCGGCATCCGAGGTGTCCTACACCAGCGGCCCCGAGATGCAGATCCTCGACGATACCAAGCACCCCGACGGCAAGAACCCGCTCACGTCGGCGGGTGCCAACTATGCGCTGCATGCGCCGCCGGCCGGCATCGTGAAGCCCGTGGGCGAGTGGAACGCGGTCCGCCTCATCGTGAACGGCAATCATGTCGAACACTGGCTCAATGGCACGAAGGCCGTGGAATACGAGCTGGGGTCACCCGACTGGGAGACACGCCGTCAGGCCAGCAAGTTCGCCACGTGGACCGGTTACGGCCGCGCGGCGCGCGGGTACATCGCGCTGCAGGATCACGGAGACCGTGTGTACTTCCGCAATGTCCGCATCAAGGAGCTGCCGTAATGGGCACACGCGGCAAGCTGTCGATCATGATGTTCCTCCAGTACTTCGTCTGGGGGTCGTGGTTCGTCACCATGGGCACGTACCTCGGCCAGACGCGTGGCTTCGCCGACACCAACATCGGCGCGGCGTACGGCGCAACGGCGATCGCGGCCATCGTCTCGCCGTTCTTCATCGGCATCGTGGCCGATCGCTTCTTTGCCAGCGAAAAACTGCTCGCCATCCTGCACCTCGTGGGTGGTGTGTTGATGTACTTCATGGCACAGCAGACGGAGTGGCCGGGTTTCTATGCCCTGTTGCTCGCGTATGCGTTTTGCTACATGCCCACGCTGTCGCTCACCAACTCCATCTCTTTCCATCACATCACCGACGCCTCACGCGACTTTCCCATCGTGCGCGTGCTGGGTACCATCGGCTGGATCGTGGCCGGCGTCGTGGTGGGTAAGGTGCTCAAGGCCGACGCACTGAACACACCGATGCTGTTGTCGGCCGGTGGATCCATCGCGCTCGGGCTGTATGCGCTTGCCCTGCCGCACACGCCACCCAAGGCCGCGGGTGCGCCGTTCAGCTTGCGTGACGCGATTGGTCTCGATGCCCTGCAGCTGCTGCGGCATCGGGACTTCGTGATCTTCGTGCTGGGGTCGTTCTTCCTCTGCATCCCCCTGCAGTTCTACTACGCCTTCGCCAATCCGTACCTCAACGAGATCGGCGCTCCGGAACCCGCGTTCATCCAGACGTTCGGGCAGATGAGCGAAATTGGCTTCATGCTGCTCCTGCCGTTCGCGCTGCGTTCGCTGGGTATCAAGTGGATCATGCTGGTGGGCATGCTGGCCTGGGCGCTGCGCTATTTCGCTTTTGGCTACGGCGCGAGTGGCCCGGTGATGCCGCTCGTGTACCTTGGCATTCTGCTGCACGGCGTCTGCTACGACTTCTTCTTCGTGGCCGGCCAGATCTACACCGATGAACGGGCCGGTCCCAAGGTGCGCGCAGCCGCGCAGGGCTTTCTCAATCTCGTTACCAACGGCGTCGGCTACTTCGTGGGCGCCGCGGTGTCGGGCAGTGTGGTGAGTCGCAACGCGCTGCCGGAAGCCAGCGGCTTGCTCAAGCACGATTGGCTCGCGGTGTGGCAGTACGCCGCGTACTTCGCGCTCATCGTGTTCGTGGTGTTCCTGGTCCTCTTCCGTCCCGCCCGCTCCACCGATTCCGCGGCACGGGCGTCGGCGGCATGACCGACGCAACCTCTGTGGCGCGCGCGGGAGGCAGCAGCGCGCGCCGTGTGCTGGTGGAAGCCTGCTGCGACTCCGTGCCCACGGCCGTGGCCGCAGCGGGCTTTGGGTCTGATCGCATCGAGCTGTGCGGCCCCGGCGATGGCGGCACGACACCCTCCGCAGGCCTCATGGCCCGCTGCCGTGATGCCGTGCAGGCGCCCATTCACGTGATGATCCGGCCGCACACCCACAGCTTCGTGTACGACGAGGACGATATCGCGGTCATGCTGCGCGATATCGAAACCGCGCGGGCGTTGGGCATGGACGGCATCGTGATGGGTCCGCTGCGGGCCGATGGCCACATCCAGCGCGAACAGCTGCAGGTGCTGGTGTCAGCCGCCGGCTCCATGCGCACCGCCTTTCACCGCGCCTTCGATCGTACACCAGACGCCATGGAGTCGCTGGCGCTACTCATGGAGCACGGGGTGGGACTGGTACTCACCTCCGGTCATGCCGCAACAGCCTTTGCCGGCGCCCGCGTGCTGCGCGACATGCGCGCACTGGCCGGTGAACGCCTGGTCATCCTCGCTGGCGGTGGAGTTCGTGGTGACAACGTGCGCGATCTCGTTGCTGGCAGTGGCGTGGCAGAAGTGCATGCACGGTCCACCGACCCCACCATCGTGCGGGATGTGATTCAGGCACTCGAGGCGTGACGACGGTGCGGGTAGCCCCGCCTCGCGCACGAACCGTGAGCGCGCTGCTGCTCTCGACCGTATTGGCCACCACATCGCTTGCGGCTCAACAGGCTGGCAATGTGGGAGAATCGAGATACGGCCTCGTTCCGAGACCCGCTTCGCTCACGCCTCGCACCGGTCAGTTCACGCTGACCCGCACCACACGCCTCCATGTGGCACCGGTCTTTCGTGACGTCGCTAGGCGATTTGCGCGCGACGTCGCAGACCCGCTGGGCTTCGAGCCCTCGATCGATGCCGGCACCACGGCACCCACAGGCATCGTGCTGTCGTACCGCACGGGAATACCCGCCGAAGGCTACCACCTCGACGTGTCATCCTCACGCGTGCTGATCCAAGCCAGCACGCCGGCCGGCGCCTTCTACGCGCTCGAAACACTCAAGCAACTCCTGCCCTCCGATATCTATCGCAAGGCGCCAATCGCTGATGCGCGATGGACCGTGCCAGCAGTACGCATCGAAGACGCACCGCGTTTTGCCTGGCGCGGCGCACATCTCGACGGCGCGCGCCACTTCATGCCCAAGGAGTTCGTCCGCAAGTACATCGACCTGCTGGCGCGCCACAAGCTCAATCGCTTTCACTGGCACCTCACCGACGACCAGGGCTGGCGCCTCGAAGTGAAGCAGTACCCGCGACTCACCGAAATCGCTTCATGTCGCGAGGCCACGCTGGTGGGGCCGTACGTCACAGACCCTGCCAAGCGCATTTTCGACGGCCGACGTCACTGCGGTTTCTACACGCAGGACGATGTGCGCGAGATCGTGGCATACGCCGCGGAGCGCATGATCACCGTCATCCCTGAAATCGAGATGCCGGGGCATGTGCAGGCGGCCATCACCGCGTACCCGCACCTGTCCAGCCGTCCCGACACCAATCCGGGCGTGATGCAGGTGTGGGGTGTCAGTGATTTCGTGCTCATCCCATCCGACAGCTCGGTCGCGTTCATGCAGGGTGTGCTGCGCGAGGTGCTCACGCTGTTCCCGTCACCATGGATTCACATCGGCGGTGACGAGGCCGACAAGAAGCAGTGGAAAGACAGCCCCGCCATTCAGGCGCGCATCAAGTCGCTCGGGCTCGAGGACGAACACGAGATGCAGAGCTGGTTCATCCGACAGATGGACACCTTCCTGAGCAAGCAGGGACGTCGCCTCATCGGGTGGGATGAAATTCTCGAAGGTGGTCTGGCCGAGCAGGCCACGGTGATGAGCTGGCGTGGTACGGCGGGTGGCGTGGCAGCCGCGAAAGCGGGTCACGATGTGGTGATGGCCCCCGCCGGCTACACCTATTTCGACCATCTGCAATCGCGCGACCGCAGCAAGGAACCACTGTCCATTGGCGGCTTCACCCCGCTCGATTCGGCCTATGCCTTCGAGCCCGTGCCGGCAGAGCTCACGCCGGAGCAGGCCAAGCATGTCCTTGGCGCGCAGGGCCAATTGTGGAGTGAGTACATCCCGAACACGAAGCACGCCGAGTACATGGCGTTTCCGCGGTTGTCCGCGCTTGCCGAAGTGGTGTGGACACCCAGGGAGCGTCGCAACTTCAGCGAATTTCTCCAACGGCTGCCAGCGCATCTCAAGCGATTGGATGCGCTGGACGTGAACTACCGCCGACCGTAGATCGTTCGCCTGTACTATGGCCGCCAGGTGCCCTGCGCGACCTGCGGCACGAACTTGTCGACACCGCGCTCGCTGTACTCCAGCGTCTTGCCCAGCTCCGCACTCTTGTAGGCGTGCATGAGCATGCGCACCACATCGAGTCCATCATGGAAGGTGAGCAGCGGTTTCTCCTTGCCAAGGAAGGCTCGCACGAAGTGGCGATCTTCCGCCTCGTAGCCGTAGGCAATGGCTTCGTTCACCACCACAGGCATCTGGCCGATCTCGGCATTCTGCTTCTCGACAATGTCTTCGCCCGACTTGCCCTTCACGGCACGCGAGAAGAACAGGTCGAGACCACTTTCCAGCGTATTCCAGCGCATCGAATACTCGGGGCCCAGCAACTCGGCGCTGAGCCGCAGTCCGGGCCCGACAAAGCTCCAGCTCGTGGTCGCTTCGCCAATGGCCACACGCCCCTCGGGCGTCTCGAACTCGATGGTGACGCTGGCGAAGTCTTCGCTGGGGGTCTTGGTGTAGTCCACACCGCTCGACTTCTTGAGCTGCGCCGCGTACTCCTTGCGCGACCACTTGAGCGATGCGATGCGTCCGGTCACTCGCTTCACGGTCAGCGACGACAACGGCTTGCCCGGCGGTGTGAGCAACTGTCGCACGACCAGCGCGGAGTGGCACATCATATCGTTGAGCACACCACCACCCTGCTGCGCGCCATTCCAGAACCATGGCGCATGTGGCCCGCCATGCTCTTCGGCGGCGCGCGCCAGATACGGGGCACCCGTGGTGGATGCACCGCGGCGCCACAACAGATCGTGCCCCACCGCCACCTGCGGCGCGAAGTACTGATTTTCGAGGTAGCCGTGCATGATGCCCGCGCCCTCCACCAGCTTGAGCACCTGCTTGGCTTCTGCCACGTTGCGCGCCAGCGGCTTCTCGCAGGCGATGCCCTTGAGCGTGCCCTTGCCTGACTTCACCGCGTCGCAGATCTCCTCGACATTTTCGATGCGCGCCTGGTTGGGCCCGTTGAGCCAGATGGCATCGATGGCGGGATCGGCGACCATGTCGGTGATGGTCCTGTAGGCCTTGGCCTCACCCACGTCGAGCTCGCGCGCGTAGCGGGCGGCCGATGCGGCATTCTTCTGGTTTGGGCTCCACACGCCAAGCACGTCGGCATCGCGCACGAAGCGCAGCCCCTGCATGTGAAAGCGGGCGTTGAACCCCGAACCGACGAAGCCAATGCCGAGTCGTTGTGCAGTCATGATATGCGGGAGGAATGTCAGGTAGGTGCGCTGAAACTTACCACACGGACAGATCAGCGGCGATGGCGACGGGTCCTGTGTAGCCACCGCGTCGCACACCGGCACGGAGCTCGGCATCGGTGCCACCCATGCGTACGATGTGCGAAAGCACTACGAGCTTTGCTTTTGCCCGAGCGGCGAGCGCCCCTACTTCGCGATCGCTGGTGTGCACAGTGCGCATGTAGGCCGGCCATTGTTCACCGCCGGGCCGATTTTCCGGCACGAGCCGCACCTCGGGGTAAGTCTCATGCACGAGCACATCTGCATCGCGGGCAGCGGCCTCGAGTTCTGGACTCGGGCCTGTGTCGCCAGAGAGCACGACGGTGCGCGCCGATGTGCGGATCACGTAGGCAAATGCGTTGGGCCATGCACCGTGTGGCACATGAATGGCCGTCACCGTGAGTCCGGCGCTGTCGTACACCACACCGCCGGTCACTTCACGAACACGGGCACCGGGCGTGCGCGATAGCTGCTCCTGACCCGACACACGCACGTCCACGTCTTCCGACCACACGTCGATGATGCGCTCGGCCATGCGCGCGGTGCCAGGCGGACCGGTGAGTTGCTGCGGCACACGACGTCCCATGACCCACGATGTGAGCAGCACATCAGGGAGACCCAGTGTGTGATCGGAGTGGAGGTGCGTGAGAAACACGTGCGTGAAGCCGTCGATGGGCAAACCGGCCGCGGCCACGCGACGCATCACACCGGCGCCAGCATCGAACAGCAGCACCCGATTGCCCAGTACGAAAGCGTAGGCTGGCCCGGCCCGCTGCGGGTCGGGCACGGGCATGCCGGAGCCGAGCACAATGAGACAGCCCGCGTTGCGCTGCGCGTCAGTGCACAGTTGGCGGTTGTTGAAGCGACGCTGTGCGCTGACCTGCATAGGCAACAGAGTCAGCACCACGACCACCATCATCGCACGCCACATCACGTGCGCCACCTACCAGAGCCCGGCCTTGCCGCGCACCGATTCGATGAGCGCCTTGGGGTCGAAGCCAACACCCTGCTTGAACACCAACTCCACGTTGCGGATGGCCGTGATGTCCTGCGCCGGATTGCCCTCGAGCACCACGAGATCGGCGAGCTTACCGGCGACGAGTGAGCCGGTCACGTCTGCGCGGCCGAGGTAGGTCGCACCATTCAGCGTGGCAATGCGAATGGCTTCGAGCGGCGTGAAGCCCGCTTCCACCAGCAGCTCCACCGCACGCTGGTTGGAGAAGCCCGGCACAAGACCACCGCCACCGGTGGGATCGGTGCCCACGATCACCGTGCCGCCGGCTTTGGCAAAGGCTCGTTCCATCGCCATGCCCTTGGGGAATGACTTGAGATAGGGCGACTGCGTGTTGCGCTGCGCCGCTTCGTGGCGGCGCTGGTATTCGTCTCGCAGCTGTGGCAACAGCACATCGAGGCCACGCGGCAGCGGACGGCCCGGTGTGAAGGTCTCGAAGATGGTGAGTGTGCTGGTGACCGCCACCTTCCTGTCGATCAGGTACTTGAACAGCGCCTGCACCTCCGGGCTGTTCGGATCGAGCGCGGCCATCGTGTTCTGTGCGGCGCCGCCACGTCCCACACAGGTGTCGAGCGGCTTGTTCGGCACGAAGTCGTTCATGGCAAAGAACGCGTGCTCGAGATCATCGATGCCGGCATCGGCCGCTTCGCGATAGGTCACCGAGCACAAATGCCCCGTGATCTTGAGGCCGCGCTTGTGCACCGCGTCGGCGGCCACCTTGAGTGCAGCGCGCGAGATGTTCATGTACGCCTTGAACGACGTGGCGCCCAGATCTGCCCAGTACTCCACCAGCTTGCGGGCATCGGCCGTGTCGCGCAGAATCTGCACCTGGTTGAAGCCCATGCCCGGGCCTTCGAGATACGGCGCCGTGGCGTCGATCCAGGGTCCGGGCTTGTCCCCGCGGGCAATGGACTTGCCCACGAGAATCTCCGAGATGCCGTTCATGTTGCCGCCGGTGCGCATACTGGTCACGCCGCCGGCCAGGTAGAGCCGCGTGAAGCTCTCGGTGAGGTTCGCGTACGTGCCCGCGCCCACCGGGTAGTACAGGTGCTCGTGGACCATCACGAGACCGGGGATCACAGTTTTGCCGGCCAGGTCCATCGTCACCGCACCCGCCGGCACCGAAGCACTCGCCGCAGGGCCAATGGACGCAATACGCCCATCGCGAATGATCACCGTTTGCGCATCGCGCGCTGCGGCACCGGTGCCATCGATGACACGCACGTTGGTCAGTGCCACCACGGAGGTATCCACGCGCACATACGAGCGGGTGGACGGCCCCACCGGCGCGCG
>NZ_DASWXE010000235.1:0-18480 GCF_036405635.1 Gemmatimonas sp.
GGCACGGAGCCTGCCCGGCAGGTAGTCCTGCAGACCGCCGAGGCCACGGTCGCGCTGAGCGGCATGGCGACCACGGGAATGTCCCGGCTCGTTGGCAAGGAGGTCGTGGTTCGAGGTGTGAAGGTGACGCCACGGGATATCGTCGTGTCGGACTACATCGTGCGCGCGGTGGACGGCGTACCGGCATTCGACGGTGTACTCGATGCCGAAGGCGCCCTGCGGCTCACCGACGGTTCCGGTGTTCGCCGCCTGACGGTGCCCGCGCCTCTGCGGGCCTACGTCGGTGCTCGAGTCTGGATCGCCATGCGCGACGGTGCCGCCGTCAACTACGGGATCGTCAGCGCGCGCTGATCGCAGCGACGGCATCGACCTTGAACAGAAACGGGCGCCTTCTTCGCGAGGGCGCCCGTTCTGATTTTTGACCACCACGGAATCGTCAGGCCGATTCGCGGATGGCGATCATCGGCGTTTCGCGGTACACATCGCGGCTGGTGAGCAGGCCGATCGCCATGGTCAGCAGCAACATGCCCGCTGCAATGACGAACGTGGGGCCGATGGCCGGATTGAAGGTCTCTTCGAACACGAAGTGCGTGAGTGCCCACGCACCGGCGAACGACAGCAGCATGCCGGTCAACGCACCCAACGCACCCAACGCGCCGTATTCCGCCAGCAACACGCGAGCCACCTGGGCCTGCGATGCGCCCAGTGTCCGCAACAACACGCCCTCGCGCAGTCGGGCGCGGCGCGTGGCCGCCACGGCGCTGAACAGCACCGGAATACCCATCGCCAGCGAGAACAGCCCGAGGAAGCGAATGGCGAGCGTCACGCGGTTGACGATGGAGTTGATCGTCTCGCGCACGAGCGAGAGGTCCACGCTGGAGACGTTCGGGAAGCGGCGCACCACATCGCGCTGCATCGCGGCCACCGCCTCGCCCGCGGGCACATTCGCGACGATCACGAACTGCTGCGGTGCACGGCGCAGCGCCGCCGGCTCGAACACCGCGAAGAAATTCGCCTCGAACCGTGCCCAGTTCACCGTGCGCACATTGGCGATCACGGTGCGCACGGGCACACCCTGCACGTTCCAGGTGAGCGTGTCGCCCACGTCCACCGCCATGTCGCGTGCCAGTTCCTCTTCGAGCGACACGGCGAAGGGCAGGTCCGGATTGGCTTCGCGGGCGGCAGCCCGTTCGGTCGCCGGTGCAAACCAACTGCCGCGCACCATCTTCTCCGACGATACCAACGTGTCGCGATAGGTCGAACGGAATTCCCGACGCAAAGTCCAGCCAGCGCGCCGCACCGTCGTGTCGGCGAGCAGCGCGCTCACACTGCGCCCGTTGATGGCATCGAGGCGCATGGTGATGATCGCCGTCTGAGCCGCCACGGGATGGTTGCGCGCCTTGAGCAGCGAATCGATCGGCGCCGCCTGGTCATCCTGCACATCGAAGAACAGCAGGTTGCCGGCGGCGCCCTCGGCAGAGGCCTGCACGCGACTGAGCAGATTGGCCTGTACGAGATACACGGTGCTGAGCAGGAACGCGCCGAAGCCCAGTGCCAACGTGACCGCACGGGTCTGGTTTGCCGGACGGTGCAGGTTGGCGATGCCTTGCCGCAGCTCGAACGGCCACGAGGGACGCGAGCTGCGGCGCGCTGCTGCGATGAGCAGTGTCGCGGCCACCCAGAGCACGGCCACCACGCCGATGATGCCGGCGGTGATCCCAAGCCCTTCCTTCACATCGCCGATGCGCGTGATCACGATCGCCACGATGCTGCCAACGAGCAGACCGTCAACGATCAGTCGCGCCATGTCCTTCCACTCCTTGGGCAGCGCGGAGGGATCGGCATTGCGGCGAATGGCCTGCAATGGCGAGACACGTCGCAGGGCCAGCAGCGGCCGGAGCGCAAACACCAGCGACACCCATACGCCGGTGGCGAGGCCCAGCAGCAACGGCCAGGGCTCGAGCGTGACCGTGACATCGAGCGGCAAGAAGTCCGACACCACTCCGGGCAACAGGAACTGCACGGCCACACCGAGCAAAGCACCCGCCGTCGCGCCCACGAAGCCCATGGCTCCGGCCTGCACCACATACAGCGTCAGTACCTGCCGACTGGTGGCGCCGAGGCACCGCAGCACGGCCACCGTGTCGATCTTGGACGATACGAACGCGTTCACACCACTCGCCACGCCGATGCCGCCAAGGAGCAGCGCGATCAGTCCGATCACCGAGAGAAAATCGGCGAGCCGCGCGACCGCCTCGGTGAAATCTTCCTCGGTATCGGCCACCGTGCGGATGCGTACGCGCGTGCGAGGCGCGGTGCTGGTCAGTCCCGCAGCGGCGGCGGCGCTATCGGCCAGTGTGTCGCGTGCCGAAAGCGTTACCGGCATGTCGCGCGTCGCAGCGCCCGCAGCGGTGCTGTCATTGGCGTTGTCGTCTTCACCGCCCTGGCGTTCCTGCTCGCCGGCAGCCTCGCGCGCTTCATCGAGCGCCGCTTGCCGCGGATCGATGCGACGGCGCAGGTCGCGCTTGAGTGTTTCTGCGCCTTCCGTCGAAGCCAACTGGGCGGGCAGGCGCAGAATCATGTCGTATTCCACACGACTGCCGAACGACAACAAACGCGTGCGTTCGAGCCAGCGATCTGACACGTAGATCCGTGGACCGATTACGGCGGTGATGCCAGCGTCACCGGGCACATTGCCCAGCGTACCGCCGATGGTGAACACCTGCTGTCCGAGACGGATCAGGTCGCCGACCTTGGCTTCCAGCGACACCAGCAGCGACGGGTCGACAAACACTAGAGTGTCTTCATGCACCCGCTGCCATGCCTCGGCCGGCACGGTCTCGATCTCGCCGTAGAACGGATACCCACGTGACACCGCGCGCACCTGCACCAGTCGCGTATTGCCCGACGGTTCGGCCAATGCCATGGAGGCGAAGTTCGCCACGCGCGCATGTTGCACGCCCACGGTGGACAACGAATCAATCAGTGTGTCGACGACAGCGGGGAAGGCGGCGCGTGCCTGCATCGCCATGTCGCCGCCGAGCAGGGTGCGCGATTGCTCGCGCACAGAGCGTGTGACGTTGCCGGCGAATGAATCGATGGCCACGAGGGCCGCCACGCCGAACGCGATGGACGACATGTACAGAGCGAGGCGGCGGCGCGCCGACCGGCTTTCACGCCAGGCCAGGCGCAGCATCGCTCCGGCGGACATCCCGGGCGACGTCATGCCGGGCTCTGGTCGTGGCGGATGTCTTCGACGATCACGCCGTCGCGCAGGCGAATCGTGCGCTGTGTGCGCGCGGCGAGGGAGGCGTCGTGCGTGACGAGGACAATGGTGCAGCCGCGTTCGCGATTGAGTTCCTGCAGCAGCTCCACGATGCGCTCACCGGTGGCGCCATCGAGGTTGCCGGTGGGCTCGTCGGCGAAGAGGATGCGAGGTTCGTTCACGAAGGCGCGTGCGAGGGCCACGCGCTGTTGCTCACCGCCAGACAGCTGCTGTGGGAAGTGGTCGACGCGGTCGCCCAGTCCGACGCGGCCGAGCAGCTCCCGGGCGCGCGTGGCGGCGTCGCGGGCGCTCACCCGGCCGGCGAGTTCCAGCGGCACCTGGACGTTTTCGAGGGCCGTCAGGGTGGGGATCAATTGAAAGCTCTGGAACACGAACCCAACTTTCTCCCCGCGCAGTTTCGCGCGCCGGTCTTCGTCGAGCACGCTGAAATCGACGCCGTCGAGGGACACCGAGCCCCGTGACGGGGTATCGAGTCCGGCGAGCAAGCCAAGCAGGGTCGTCTTGCCGCTGCCGGAAGGCCCCACGATGGACACGAAGGCACCGGCTGGTACATCGAAGGTCACATCGCGCAGCACCGTCAGGGGCTGCGAGCCGCTCAGGTACTCCTTGGTCAGGCCACGGGCAACAAGCATGCGTTGGCAATCAGAGGTTCGACGGTTCAGTCAGGTGCTGTGGGGCGCGTCCGTGTTACTGGTCGCGGCGTGCAGCGCAGATCGTGCATCCACCAACGGTGGCAGTGGGGCGGCGGATTCAACGGCCGCCACGGCCTCTGCCGCGGAGAATACACCCGGGGGCGCGAATGTCGCCCGTCGCACGCAGCGCGTGGTCTTCCTGGGTACCAGCCTCACGGCCGGTCTCGGGCTCGATCCAGAGCAGGCATACCCGGCGTTGCTGCAAGCCAAGGCCGATTCGGCGGGCTATCCGGTGCGCATCGTGAATGCCGGCTTGAGTGGCGAGACGTCCGCGGGGGCGCTGCGGCGCGCGAGTTGGGTGCTCGACCAACCGGCCGCGATGGTGGTGCTGGAGGTCGGCGCGAACGATGGGTTGCGGGGCGTGGACCCCGATTCCACGTACGCCAACCTGGTGAAGCTGGTGGCCACGATCCGCGAGGGGCAGCCGGGGGTATCGCTGGCGTTGATCCAGATGGAGGCGCCCACGAATCTTGGGCGGAGTTACACGACCCGGTTCCACGCGGCCTACGAGCGGGTGGCCAAGGAGACCGGCATTCCGCTGTGGACTTTCCTGCTGGACGGTGTGGCGGGGGTGCCCAATCTCAACCAGCCCGACGGTATCCATCCCAATGTGACCGGGTCGCAGCGGGTGGCGGAAACGGTGTGGCGTTCGCTGGGTCCCGCGTTGGCGGCGTTGCCCGGTGCGGCAGCTGGCGCGTCTTCGGGTCGCTGACGGGCTGCTCCCTTCCGAATGGGTGTCAGACGCGCTATGTATCAAGGCTGGATTTGGTGGGCTCGCGCTGAGGCGGCAGAGGCACCGGATCCCGTCGTCATTTTCCCGTGGCATTCGCGGCATAACCTGTTCGCAGGTCGATCGATATGGCTTTTTCCGCAACCCAGATTCGCCGTGGCATGGTCCTCGTGTTCGAGGGAGATCCGTGCCGCGTCATCGAGTTCCGCCACCATACGCCGGGTAACCTGCGCGCGATGGTGCAGGCGAAGCTGAAGAACCTCCGTACGGGGTCCAACTTCGAGCATCGGTTCCGTGCAGCTGACACGATCGTGAAGGCGGACATGGAAACGCACGAGTTGGAGTTCATGTACCAGGGTGGTGAGACGTACCACTTCATGAACAGCGAGAACTACGACCAGCTCGAGCTCGACGACGAAGCGCTTGGTGATTCGGCGCCGTGGATGCAGCCGGGCCTCAAGATTCTCGCCGAGTACTACAACGGCCGCCCGATCGGCATTCAGCTGCCGAATTCACTGGTGTTCGAGATTGTCGAAACGGCGCCGGTGGTGCGTGGTGCCACGAAGACGGCGTCCTCGAAGCCGGCGAAGCTGGAGAACGGCGTGACGGTGAACGTGCCGGAGTTCGTCGAACAGGGCACACGTGTGCGCGTGAATCCGACGACGGGCGAATACCTCGATCGCGCGAAGGACTGATCACATCGGTGAACGGGTGGCGCGTGAATTCTTTGACGAATTTCCTTCGCGCCCCCGCTTGAAATCGATCGTTCGACCGGTTACCGTTTGCGTCTCCCGGGGAATGCGCCGCTCAGCGGTGTAAACCAAACGGGAGTGCCGATTGTGCTGAAACGACCAGGTCCTTGTACCCGGTGCTGCTGCTCGATCGTCCATGGTGGCCGTAGCTCAATCGGTTAGAGCACCGGATTGTGGTTCCGGGGGTTGCGGGTTCGATTCCCGTCGGTCACCCTGAGTCACACAGTATCACTGGGGGGCGCGAAGGTTTGCCGCCCACCGGAGGTCCGTAGCTCAATTGGTAGAGCACCGGTCTCCAAAACCGGCGGTTGGGGGTTCGATTCCCTCCGGGCCTGTCATGGAAGGTGTAGGACGCTTGTTGGACGTATGGCGGTATCGTCTAGGGGACTAGGACACGGCCCTCTCAAGGCTGGAACACGGGTTCGAATCCCGTTACCGCTACTGAAGGTGCTGGGTACACTTGGTTTCACTGGCTCCATCGTCTATCGGTTAGGACACGACCCTTTCAAGGTTGAGAGACGGGTTCGATTCCCGTTGGAGCTATGGACTCAGTTCGAGTCATGCAGGTGTTGGTGCAGGACCGTAGTTGGGGGGCGTAGCTCAGTTTGGTTAGAGCACTCGACTGTCACTCGAGAGGTCGCGGGTTCGAGCCCCGTCGCTCCCGTCGTTGTATGGGCTCAGTAGGTGTAGTCGCAGGTTCTCGGTCGACTCGACCGGGCCCCTCGCCCTGGTGGTGAAATTGGTAGACACGCCATCTTGAGGGGGTGGTGCCGTAAGGCGTCGCGGTTCGAGTCCGCGCCAGGGCATGGTTGCAGTACGCGGTGAGGTTGATTTTCACCGTATGCCACAGTAGCTCAGTGGTAGAGCACCCGATTCGTAATCGGGCGGTCATCGGTTCAATCCCGATCTGTGGCTCTCATCGAGGCGAGTATCACCTCACGATTCAGAAAAGGCGCCCACCGGCGCCTTTTCGTTTTTCTGCCACTCGGTTGGCAATGCAGGCCGTAGGGAAGCCCGTCCCCCACGTGTCAGCGCAGTGACCCGTGTGATCGCCATCGGGTAACTGCAGTGTTACTCTGCGGGTGATGGTCTGCCTCGTGCCTTTCGTTCGGAGACGCTGATGTCGTTGTCGCCACAGTCCCTGTGCACGCAGTCGCACAATTCGTCATCGCGCCACGGAGCGCGCAAGCGGCGAGCTGTCCTCACCTTGCTGTCACTCGCCGGTGTGATCGGCGCCGCCGCGTGCGGGGGCACCGACGCGGTGGACACCACCACGCCCGTGCCGACCACCATCGTGGCGGTGGCGGCCACCGATAGCCAGCGGGCGGCAGTGACCACCACCTTGCCCAGTCCGATCGCTGTGCGGGTGCGCGACCAGAACGGCAACGCGCTCCCCGCAGCTGCGGTGGCGTGGACCGTACTCTCGGGCGGCGGAGCCGTCAGCCTCGGCGTCTCAGCCACCGATGCGAATGGTGAAGCGGCGACCGTCTGGACGCTTGGACGTACCGCCAGCACACAGACGGTGACCGCTACATTGATCAGCGGGGTATCCGACACCATCGTTGCCATCGGCACAGCTGGTCCGGCGGCCGCCTTCGCACTGGTGGATGGTGACAATCAGACTCTCGCCGTGGGGCAGACGAGTGCACCTCTGCGAGTCCGAGTCCTCGATCAGTACGGCAACGTGGTGCCGTCACTCGCGGTATCGTGGACGACGACGGGTGGCACACTGAGCGCGGCGCAAAGCACCACCAATGCGACGGGTATCGCGTCCATCACGTTGCAGGTCGCGTCCGGTCCCCAGGTCGTGACGGCGCGCATCGCCAATGGCGCCACACTGACCTTCAACCTTCGCGGGCAGCCGTAAGCACACCGTTCCCCTTACCCGCCCACCGGAGCACTACTATGTTGCAATACGGTGCTCCCGCTACTGCGGGGCGTACTTCGCGGGTGTAATTCAGTTGGTAGAATGCCAGCTTCCCAAGCTGGACGTCGCCGGTTCGAGTCCGGTCGCCCGCTCTTTGCTGTTCACGTCGCTCATGTAGCACACCACGATGCCGACCTTTTCGAGGTCGGCATCGTTTTTTTTTGCTGCCCGTGTCATGCACTGCATGGCCCCAAGGTGCGCTTGACGGCGTTTGGGACGCGCGCAATACATGATCCAGCACACATAGACCAAACGCTCATGCATCCGAGCCCATCCGGACGACGGTCTTTGGTTCTGCATTTGACTTTCGTGACGTGATCCCGTGGCCACCGTCGTGCCCCGAATTGGCGGGCACGGTGATTCTCTGTGGTTCGGCGCGAACGCCGATGTTTGCCGTCAACGCGCATGCCGCGTACACACGCGTGATGCCGTCGCGGCTGCACACGATCCCCTTGTCGATGGGAGGTTGAGTGACCGTAGGCAGCGATCGCAACATGGAGCTCGAAGAAGCCCTGGAACTGGCAGAGCGGGAGCGTCACCCGCTGCATCAGACGCGGGACTTTCAGTCGTTTGCGGTCCTCGAGCAGATGTTGCGGGTGTTGCCACACGGCATTCTCGTGGTCAGCGACAGTCATGGTGTCGAGTTCGCCAACCAAGCATTCTGCGAGCTGTACGGGCTGATGGTCTCCCCGTCGGCGCTGCTCGGTCACTCGGCGTCCGACATTGTGCAGATGATCCGTTCGCGGTGGCTGGATCCGATGCAGGATCAGCAACGCATCCGCGATCTCGAGGCGCGTGGCCATGCGCGGCGTGGCATTGAGCTGGTCCTGTGGGATGGACGGGTCATCACGCTGGACTGGACGCCGGTGCAGGTGAGCGGCCGTATCAACTGTCGCGTCTGGCACAACTTCGACATCACCGAACGCAAGCATCTCGAGACGATGCTGCGTGAACGCGAAATGGACTTTCGCGTGATGTTGGAAGGCGTACCGATGATCGTGCTGCTCAGTGAGGGCATCGAGCAGACCACTGTGACCGTCAATCATCACCTGACGGAAATGCTGGGCTACACCGCCGCCGATTTCATCAATGCCGAAGCATGGTGGCCACTCGCGTATCCCGACGAGGCCTACCGTACGCAGGTGGTGGAGGAGTGGTCTCGGCGCGTGCAGGCCGCGGTGTACACACAGGGCCGCATTGATCCCATGGAGACGCGAGTGGCCTGCGCCGATGGATCGGTGAAGGACATCGAGTGGGGCTTTCTCTCGGTCGGTCGACGCAACGTGGTGTACGGTATCGATCGCACGCCGCGGCGTGATGCGGAGCGAGAGCGCGCGCGCCTGGAGTCACTGACCCACCATCTCGAGCGCTCCCAGAGCCTCGACCGCATGGCGGGCGCGATCGCCCATCACTTCAACAACCAGTTGCACGTCGTCATGCTGTCGCTGCACATCGCGGCCGACGAACTGCCGCGTGATACTGACGTCACCCGGCTCATCGACTCTGCGCGGCAGGCAGCCTCCAATGCGGCCGAGGTAAGCACCAAGTTGCTCACCTATCTGGGGCTGTCGCACGCGACGATGAAATCGATGGATCTGGCCGACATGTGTCGCCGCATGGTGCCCATCCTGCAGGCGTCCGCGCCGGCCGGAGTACTCCTCTCCACGTCGTTGCCCGGCGAAGTACTTCGGGTGACGGCCAGTGAAGCACAGTTGCAGCAGGCGCTGCTCGCGCTTCTCTCCAACGCGTGGGAATCTTTGGCTGAGGTGCCGCATGAAATCCGGATCTCCGTCGACACAGTCGATGGGCGGAGTATTCCAGACAGCCACATTTTCCCGCGAGACTTTGCACCACAGACCGGCCGCTATGTGTGTGTCAGCGTGACCGATCAGGGGCAGGGCATCACGGCTTCGGAAATCGACCGGGTTTTTGAGCCGTTCTACACGACCAAGTTCGTGGGGCGCGGGCTGGGACTACCCATGACCCTGGGAATCGCGCGCACCCACGACGCCGCGCTGCACGTGGAGAGCACACCGGGGGAGGGCAGCACCTTCCGCCTCTACGTGCCCGCCGCCGGCTGAGCCGTAGCAACGGCTCGAAAAGACGCCTCAGCATCCCCGCGTCGGGAGCGTAAACAGAGTGTGTCATCCCACTCCAGCCCCGACGCGGACGCCCGCTTGTGCCCCTCCTGCGGCGCCGGAAACCACTGCACCATGGCCGCCGGCGCGCCTGACGCGTCGGACTGCTGGTGCAGCCGGTCGGTGGCTTATCTTCCGGGGTTGCTGACAACCGACCGTCCCGCCCCTTCTGCCGCGCCAGAACCGATGTCCTGCTACTGCGAGCCGTGCCTCTCGGCCGTTCGCGCTCGCGGGACGACCCGGTCCTCCTGATATCAGGTCCAACCATCATGGCGACAACGATCTCCCCCGCCTCCCAGACCCGGCCCGCGCCGAGCGACTCAGGCATTTACACGGCCCAGCACAAGATCCGGATTGTGACGGCCGCATCGCTGTTCGACGGCCACGATGCCGCGATCAATGTGATGCGCCGCATCATCCAGGCGAGCGGTGCCGAGGTGATTCACCTCGGACATGACCGCTCGGTGGACGAGGTCGTGAACTGCGCGATCCAGGAGGACGTCAACGCCATCGCGATGACGTCCTATCAGGGCGGTCACGTGGAGTATCTCAAGTACATGCACGACCGGCTGCAGGAGGCCGGTTGTGGGCACATCCGCATCTACGCCGGCGGTGGCGGGGTGATCCTGCCCGACGAGATCGCGGAGCTGCACGCCTACGGCATCGAGCATGTGTATTCGCCGGACGATGGTCGTGCGATGGGCTTGCAGGGCATGATCAACGACCTGCTGCGCCGCTGCGATTTTCCGACGGGTCGTGATGTCACGCAGGTCGACGTGGAGAAGGCCACGGCGCGTGATGCGCGCTCCATCGGTCGCCTCATCTCCGCCGCAGAGAATTTCCGCGACGAGCACCTCGGCCTGTTTGATCAGATCCGCGCCGATGCGGCCACGCGTCGCACGCCGGTGCTGGGAATTACGGGTACCGGTGGCGCCGGCAAGTCGTCGCTGGTGGATGAGTTGGTGCGTCGCTACCTGCTCGATTTCGGCGACAAGACGATCGGCATCATCTCGGTGGACCCCAGCAAGCGCAAGACGGGCGGTGCGCTGCTGGGCGACCGGATTCGCATGAATGCGATCAACAACCCGCGCGTGTACATGCGCTCGCTGGCCACACGTCAGGCCAACCTCGCGCTGTCGTCGTATGTGCAGGACGCGGTGGCGATCCTCAAGATGGCGGGCTTCGACCTGATCATCCTCGAGACGGCCGGCATCGGTCAGTCTGATACGGAGATCACCAACCACTCCGATGTCGCACTCTACGTGATGACGCCGGAGTACGGTGCGGCCACGCAGCTCGAGAAGATCGACATGCTCGACTTCGCGGACGTCGTGGCGCTCAACAAGTTCGACAAGCGCGGCGCTCTCGATGCGCTGCGCGATGTGCGCAAGCAGTACCAGCGCAATCATCGCCAGTTCGATCGGGCGGTGGACCAGATGCCCGTGGTGGGTACGATCGCGTCGCAGTTCAACGATCCGGGCACGACGCGTCTGTACCGCACGCTCATGGACCGCATCGCCGAGAAGTGTCAGGCGCCGCTGCGTTCGCAGCTCGATGCCGGCGACGACGAGTCGGAGAAGATCAACATCATCCCGCCCGAGCGCGTGCGCTATCTCGCCGAGATCAGCGACACCGTGCGCCGGTACAACGGCTGGGTGGGCACGCAGGCCGATGTCGCCAACAAGCTGCAGGCACTCACCGAGGCCGAGCGACTGGTAGAAGACAGCGCCGCCATCTCTGCCACGAAGGACGAGATCAGCCTCAAGCTCGATGGCGAGAACCGTCGCATCCTCGAGGCGTGGCCGGAGCGTCACGATCAGTACGAGGGCACCACGTTCACCTATCAGGTGCGTGGCAAGGACATCACGGTACCGCTCACGACCGAGTCCCTGTCGCACCAGCAGATCCCCAAGGTCGCACTGCCTTCCTACAAGGGGTGGGGTGACGTGCTGCGCTGGGTGCTGCAGGAGAACGTGCCTGGTGAGTTTCCGTTCACGGCTGGCGTGTTCCCGTTCAAGCGCGAGGGGGAAGATCCGACGCGCATGTTCGCGGGTGAAGGCGGCCCGGAACGCACCAACCGTCGCTTTCACTACGTGTCGCAGGGGCAGCCGGCGCATCGCCTCTCCACCGCGTTCGACTCGGTGACGCTGTACGGCAACGATCCGGCCACGCGTCCCGACATCTACGGCAAGATCGGCAACTCGGGTGTGTCGATCTGCTGCCTGGACGACGCCAAGAAGTTGTACTCGGGTTTTGACCTCGCCGATGCCAAGACGTCGGTGTCGATGACGATCAACGGCCCTGCGCCGATGCTCACCGGCTTCTTCATGAATGCCGCCATCGACCAGCAGTGCGAGAAGTACATCAAGGCCGAGGGACTCGAGGCTGAGGTGAACGCCAAGATCGATGCGTACTTCGCCTCGGTGGGGCAGGCGCGCCCGACCTATGCCGGTCCGCTGCCCCAGGGCAATGACGGATTGGGCCTGATGCTGCTTGGTGTCACGGGTGACATGGTGTTGCCGGAGGACGTGTACGCGCGCATCAAGCGCGACACGATCACCAAGGTGCGTGGCACCGTGCAGGCGGACATCCTGAAGGAGGATCAGGCGCAGAACACCTGCATCTTCTCCACGGAGTTTTCGCTCAAGCTGATGGGCGATGTGCAGGAATACTTCACGAAGAACGACGTGCGGAATTTCTACTCCGTGTCGATCTCGGGTTACCACATCGCGGAAGCCGGTGCCACGCCGGTGTCACAGCTGGCGTTCACGCTGGCCAATGGCTTCACGTACGTGGAGTACTATCTCGCACGCGGTCTCCCCATCGACAGCTTTGCGCCGAACCTGTCGTTCTTCTTCTCGAACGGCACCGACCCGGAATACGCGGTCATCGGTCGTGTGGCGCGTCGTATCTGGGCCAAGGCTCTCAAGTTGCGCTATGAAGGCGCACCGCGTTCGCAGATGCTCAAGTACCACGTGCAGACCAGCGGTCGCTCGCTGCACGCGCAGGAAATTTCGTTCAACGACATCCGCACCACGCTGCAGGCGTTGTACGCGATCTTCGACAACTGCAACTCGCTGCACACGAACGCATACGACGAAGCCATCACCACGCCGACGGAAGAGAGCGTGCGACGGGCAATGGCCATCCAGCTCATCATCAACCACGAATTCGGCCTCGCGAAGAATCAGAACCCCATTCAGGGTTCATTCATCATCGAGAAGCTGACGGATCTGGTGGAAGAAGCGGTACTGCAGGAGTTCGATCGCATCAGTGAGCGTGGTGGTGTACTGGGCGCGATGGAGACCATGTACCAGCGCGGAAAGATCCAGGAAGAGTCGCTGTACTACGAGACGCTCAAGCACACTGGTGAGCTGCCGGTGATCGGCGTGAACACCTTCCTGTCTTCCGATGGTTCGCCTACGGTGCTGCCGAAGGAAGTGATCCGCTCCACTACCGAGGAGAAGGAACAACAGATCGGTACGGTGCAGGCGGTGCAGTCACGCAATGCCGAGAAGGGCAAGGCGGCGCTGGAGCGCCTGCGCAAGGCGGCGCTGCGCAACGGCAACCTGTTCGAAGAGCTGATGGAAACGACCAAGGTGTGCACGCTGGGCCAGATCAGCCAGGCGTTGTTCACCGTGGGTGGTCAGTACCGTCGCAACATGTAGCCAGAAGCGGCGTCAATAACAGAACGGCGGGCCCTCTGTGTGGAGTGGCCCGCCGTTTTGTCGTTACGAAGACGATCAGCTCACCGGCCCGAGTCGATCGCGCAGCAGGCGCCGCCCGTCGCGGCTGACCGGCGCGATGGCGCCGGAGCGCAAGAGCACGGTAGCCCCACGGTCGCGCGGGGAGCGCAGTTCCACGACTTCGTCGACAGCGACGACGATGGAGCGGTGGACGCGCACGAATCGGCGGGCGTCCAGCATCGTGGTGAGTTGGGCGAGCGTGATGCGGGCGACGAGTGGTCGGTGGTCAGCCGGTTTTCCTGCCAGGTGCAGGCGAACGTAGTTGCCGTCGGCTTCGCACCACGCAATGGTGGCGGTGGGTACCACGACTTCGCGCTCACCCACCCGCACCGTGATATGTGGAAGGGGCGCATCAGGATTCGCGATGAGGCGCGAGGTGACCGGTTCAGGTGACGCCGGTTCAGGTGACGCCGATGCAGATGGCGCCGGTTCGGTTGCCTCCGGTACTGCGGGGGCGGGCGCCCCCGCGCGCAGCCGAAGCGCGAGCAGCAGCAGACAGAACAGTGTGCCCGGTCCCAGCCAACGCAACGCATAGTCGCGCGTGCGAATCATGAACGATCGCTCGGCAATCCACTCGACCGGCGCGGATGTCGGCAACCAGGGATCGACGGCCGCACGCAGCATGCCGGCGATCACGATCACGAGCAGCATGCCCAGCATCGCGGTCAGGGCACCGCTCAGGCGATGGGCGCGAATGTGTGCAGCCCAGCGAGGCAGCGCAGACAAGGCCGGTAAGAGCGCGATGCCCCAGGCGCCCACGGTGGCAACCGACCACGAGAGCGCCATGAGGGTCGGCGTCTGTCGACCAGTGGCCCCATGCAGGACCAGGGTCTGCGCCGTGATCAGGATGATGGCCACAACGCCGACCTGTGGGAGGCCCATCCATCCCGCGCGCGAGCTCATGATATGAGGACGTTCGCCCCACGAAAGGCGGGATTCATCACGGGGGTGTTGGTGCGACGGCATGGCATGGGGATGATGTGCTGCGTTTCAGCAGCCTGGCTTTGAACGGCAGGTCCTGGAGCGCGCCATTGCTTACCCCAGCCTTCATCTCGTGAATCAACATTACTCCAACCGATGCCCGCGGGTTGCATGTCCGCCGGTTGCACGACACGCCATGACTGGCGTCGCCCTGGCCATCGCGCTCACTGGCTGCCGCACCCACTGGTCCGAATCCACACTGGCACCGGCCCCTGCGGGGCAGATCGAGCGTCTGGTCGCACCAGGCATCCTGACCCGCGATCATGAGTTCATCGTGGCGTTCTCGCACGATGCCCGGTCTGCCGTCCTGTCGCGACGCACCTTCATCGGTTCCCGGTGGGACCGACGCATCCAGCTCGTGCATGCAACACGCGACAAAGGGCCGTGGAACCTGCCGCGACCTTTCCCCTGGGCCGATACCGCAGCGCTGGAGATCGATCCGGTGGTGGTGCCGAGGTCGGGTGATCTCCTCTTCAACTCCACACGATCCCACGCGGATCGGGCATCCGGACGCACTGATTTTGACATCTGGCTCGCGCCACGTACGTCCGGTGGTTGGGGAGCGCCACAGCGCCTTGGGGCGCCGATCAATGGTCCCGATGACGACTACTTTGCCACCGTCAGTTGCAGCGGCACCATGTATTTCGCCCGTGCGGTGTCAGGGCCCCCGCGTCGATCGGCGATCCTGCGGGCACATCCTCTGGGCGACGGGCGGTACTCGGAACCCGAGACCCTGTCCGTGGTGAACACGACTGGCCGTGCAAGCAATGCGGCCATCGCGGCCGACGAATCACTCGTCATCCTGGTCGACGAGCGTCGCGAAGGACGGGGCGATTCGGATTTGTATGTGAGCCGGCGGAACGGCGCATCCTGGACGGAGCCTGTCCCCTTGCGCGTGGTGAACAGCGCGGAGGCGGAGTTCGCACCGGCATTCTCTCCAGACGGTGAATGGCTCTTCTTTGCGCGCATGCGAAGGGGCACCACCGGCGGCCGGCCCATCACATCGGAAAATGTGTATGCCATACGTTTACGCGAGGCACTACCGCTGGGGATGGCGATGCCCGGGAAAAGTCCGGCGCATTGTCAGTAGGTAGCCAGAGGGGGACGAGGGAAGTGGCGGATCACCGTGGTGGGGAGCGCACTGTGGCGCCCCCCACGCGGCATGGTGAATCACCGAGACATCACCATCCGTGTTCACGGCGCGCCATCCGCCTGCTCGCGGAAATCGGGATGATCCCGTGTCGCCGGCGGTGCTGCGGCATGGGACGCGCGCTCCACCAGCGGCGATTTTCGGTGATCCGGCCGGGTGTGGGTGCGAGTGGACGGCTGGGCGGTGCGATCGAAGGGCATGAACATCGGAACCTCCTGATACGAAGAAGGCCCCTCCAGGGGGGGGGCCCGCCGAGTCCTTCGACCAGGTCGCCCCTCCCGAACGTGTCGGGAGAGGCGGCGGTGGCGTCACATGACGACGGTGCGGCTCAGCTCTCCCGGGATGCGTACGACAAGAATCGCCGTAACCAGAAGGGTTACGACGACCGGAAGAATCAGGCTAAGTCGCGTCGAGGCGATGTGGGGCGCGGTCATACTTTCGCAGTCTCGGCACACTTTCCGACGTTGTCAATATCCGTTCATGAAAATCATGAAACACGAATTCCTGGTTCTTGTGCAATAGAAGAATTGGGAGAACACTTCTTCCATGGCCATCAATATCAAAAGCCCCGACGTTGAACGGTTGGTGCGTGAACTCGCCGAGCTGACGGGAGAGAGCATCACCGATGCGATCCAACACGCTGTTCGTGAACGACTTACGCGTGAGCGCCTGAGAAAGCTTGGAGCCGTCGAACGATCATGGGCCCGCGTGCAGCGCATCCAGGAACGCATCGCGGGCGGTGCGGCGCACAGCGGCATGCGGGCGGACGAAGTGCTTGGCTACGATGCCAACGGGGTGCCCCGATGATTCTCACCACGTCGGCACTCATGGCCCTGTGGCGCAATTCCACCGATGCCTCGGCACTGCACACCGCGATCATGCGGGCGCCATTGCGACTCGTTTCGGCCGCCACCGTGCTCGAGGCGGCCATGATCCTGATGGGCGAACGTCGCGGCGGGAGCGATCTCGAACTCGATGCGTTGCTGCGTGAGCTCGATGTCACGGTGGTGCCGTTCACGGAGGACCACGCCCATCGGGCCCGGGAAGCGGCGCGGACCTATGGCATGGGGCGCCACGAAGCGGCGCTCACGTTGGGAGACTGCGTCGCCTATGCGCTGGCCGGCGCGGCGGGGGAGCCGCTTCTCACGGCCGGCGGGGCCTTCACCAAGACGGACATCGAACGCGCTCCATACTGATTGCACGCTGATTCCTCGCTGAAGTGGTCACCGAACGACAAAGGTCCGAGCGCACGACTCATCATCGTGCGCTCGGACCTCGTTGCATGCCGGATGACCTACTTCTTGGTGGTCACCCGAATCACGCCGTTGGCGCCATCATTGCCGTACTGCGTGATCGCGGCCTGCCCCTTCACGATCTCCACACTTTCGATGGACTTGGGATCGAGCTTGCTGAGCGCGCTCTCGTTGCTGCGCTCACCATTCAGGATGATGATGCCGTCGAAGGGCTTCTTGCCGCCCATGGTAAAACGGGGCTCGGTGGTTGCCACGCGACGCTCTTCGAGTACGGTGCCGACCGAATCCTTGCGGCGCAGCAGAATCTGCGAGTTCTCGCCGGCCGTCGCGCCGGACGCGGCATCGGCACGCTTTCCGGTCACGACGAAGATCTGCTGCTTGCCGTCCTGCTTGCGCACATCGATCGTCGCGATCTGATCGGCCGGAACGCCCGTGGCCACGTCGCGCTCCACCAGCTTGCCATCGAGGAAGTACTCCGCTTTGGCTTCATCGAAGGTGACCACGCGGCCGACCTTCTCCTCGGCAGCCACCACGTCCATGGCCTGGAGCTCTGCCGACGTGGGCAGCTCCGCCTTGCAGGCAGCGAGCGTGGCAACAGCGCCGAGTGCCAGCACGGACGCACGGCGAAGCATGAGATGACTGGTGCTGCGAGCGGTCATGGTACGGAGTCTCCGTTCGAGGTGAGAAGCGCGGTAGGAGAAGGCCGTTGCCGAGATCGGCATGCGGGCCGGGTTGCCGAGCATCGACGGCTCGGCGGAGAGATCGATGAGCAGCTTGCCGTAGCTGCGGGGGGACACACCGCGAGCCAGCACGCGGGCGTCGCAATCCAGCTCGATGGCGAAGCGTAGTCGCGAGAGCATGACCCAGACCGCGGGATTCCAAGGCAACGCGACGGCCACACCACAGGCGGCGATCAGCAGCAGTGGATCATGAGCCTCGATGTGAGACTGTTCATGGCGTACAACCAGTGCCTGTTCGCTCGCATCACGCGCCAGCAGCCACTCGGGCACCACAATGCGCGGTTGGTACACGCCGAACACCACGGGGCCGTTCACCTCGCTCACGTGCACGGTCGCGCCTTGCATGTTCACGGGCACCGATCGCGCGAGTGCACGCGACTGCCGCCGATAGCTGAGCGCAAAGATCGTGAACAGGGTGAGCGAAGCGACTGGCCATGCCAGCACCACGGCCCACTGCATGGCGCGCGGCGCGCGCGTGATCAGGTCGGCACCAACCACTGTGGCGGAGCGCAACGACGTACCGGCGACACCGACGGTGGCGCGCGTCGTCTGCACCAAGCGGCCCACCCAGCCGGCGGTTGCAGGTGATTCAACCGCTTGACTCGTGACCTCGGGTGTCTCGATGGCCTTGGGTGCCGCTGTGGGTCGACGCCAGGGCAGGGCGAGCGTAATGGCCAACGTGAGTGCCAGTCCGACGACCCACAACGGCCGCGAAGGCAGGGCACGACGCGCGATGGGTTGGGCCATCGAGGCGGCGACGAGGAGTGCTCCGGCAACCAGTGCACTGGTCACCGTCCATGCGGCGATCAGCGCGGCCATGTCGGCCAGCGACAGGTTCATCACGCGGCCCCTCCGGTGTCCTCGTCACCGTCGTCGCCCAGGCGTTCAGCCAGCAGGGTGCGCATGCGCTCGAGTTCGGCGCGGCTCAACTGTCGGTCACTGACCAACTGCGCAAACATGCGTTCTGCAGACCCCTGGAAGATCGCGTCCCGGATGCGGCTGATCGCGCTGTCCCCGGCCCGTTCGGCGGCTACGGTGGCGAAGTAGCGATACGCGCGCCCCTCGGGCTCATGGCGCACATAGCC
>NZ_DASWXE010000236.1:0-20931 GCF_036405635.1 Gemmatimonas sp.
CTTGTATATACACGCCGTCAATCAGGTCGTTCCAGCGGTATAACGTGTGCTTCTGCTGCAAGCGCTCCCATAAAATGCGGTTGTGGGGCCGCTGCATTCCTTCCATAAAGTGGAGCAGCGGCCCCACAACCGCTACCGCCCCCGCGCTTGTCGGCAGCAAGCGTCGTTATGCGGCGCCATTGCTGAGCGCGCAGCGTGAGCGCCCTTGACTCTATACCGTGGTATAGGGTTTATCCTACATCGATATGAAAGTCCCTTTGCGCATCGGGGCCGTCGCTGAGGCGGCGGGCGTGGGCGTGCAGACGCTCCGGTACTACGAGCGCCGCGGCCTGTTAAGCGCTCGCCACCGCACGGCAGGCGGCTACCGTGAATACGCTCCGGACACGGTCCGTCGCGTCGTGTTCATTCGCCGCGCGCAGGCGATGGGATTCACGCTCGATGAGATTCGCGCGCTCCTCGCGCTTCGTGTGCGGGAGTCGCGACGTTGCGAGCCGGTGAAGAAGTCCGCCGAGATCGCGCGCGCGCGTCCGCGAGCAGCTCGTCGCGCTGCGACGGATGGACAAGGTGCTCGCACGGCTCATTCGTGCGTGCGACGCGAGAGCGGTCACGGAGGAGTGCCCCATCCTGGCGGCGCTCGAACCTGAGGAGAGGAGTTAGCGATGCAGATCGATTTGGTGTACTTCGAGGGATGCCCGCACGTTGTATCGGCGCGTCAACGCATTGCGGACGCGCTGGGGAGTCTCGGATTGTCTGCTGAATGGAGCGAGTGGGACACAGGCGAGGCCGCGACGCCGACGAATCTACGCGGCTATTCGTCGCCGACCGTACTCGTGAATGGGGTCGATGTCGAGCACAAGGCGGCGACGAGCGGCGCGGGCTGCGCGGTAGGTGGAGGGCCCAGTCTCGAGGTGCTGCGTGCGGCCCTGACTGCGGCGAGCCGATGAAGCCGGGGACACGTGATGGGGCGGGAGTCCTCGGTGCGATCCTCGCGGCGCTGTGCTGCGCGGGAACGCCGTTCATTGTGGGTGGACTGGCCGCACTCGGCCTTGGATTCCTGCGCAAGGACGGCATTCTGTGGCCCGCGATGCTCCTCGCCCTGGCGGTCGCCGTTACAGGCTTCTGGAAGGGCGCGCGGACGCACGGGCGCTGGGGCCCGTTCGTTGTCGGTGGGCTAGGCGCGGTGTCGCTCGCAGCCGGCGTGATTCTCGTGCACGGATTTCCGGCGATGCAGATGATCTACGGGGGTTCCGCTGCGCTCGTCATCGGGGCGGGATGGAACAGTTACGCGCGAAGAAACTGTGCAACCGTGAGCACGCGCGCGTCCGCATAACGCATAGCTCTGCCGCAGGGCTCAATCAAAATGCGGCAGGTGAACGCAGTGAGCCAGCCGCGCTCCTTTGAATGCCCTGTCGGCAGCAGCGAATCGTTATGCGGCAGGGGCAATGAGACCTATAGTGTGATCGTATGATCCTGTTCCGGGCTCGCAGCAGAGCAGCGCAGGAACATCGCAAGCCACTGGATCGCGGCCGCCTTTTCGCGAAGCATTCCAAGAAAGGTCACTTTGAGTACATCGAGTGGTACGTTCGCTGCGGCTTCGCCAAAGAGTGTCCGTTTATCCACGTCGCGATGGTACTCGAACGCGTTCAACCAGGCATTAATGCCGTCATCCGAGTTGAGGATAAGGTCGCCTAGCGACATCACCACAAGAGCTCTGTCCTGCTTGCCGCTGAAGGAGTCTTTCAGCAGCCTGAAGTTTCCGCGTAGAGGCATGCTGTCGTACCGACGGCCGACGATGCCGAGAACGTCGTAGAAGTTCGTGTCTTCATTCTTCAGCAAGAACGGTCGTAGCATCATCAGGAACTCGCGAACGATCGGCGCAGTCGGAAGGACCGGCTGATCCCAGCCGGCGCCGACTGACCAAGAGATTCTCTCATCGAGTGGCATGCCCGAACGGACGTATTCGGTGGCCGCGAGGTCCGCCTCAAACTGCGGAAATAGGGCGAGACGACGCCACTCATCGTCGGTGAACTCACCCTCAACGGTCGCACGAGATTGGTCGTCCGAGTCAATCACGGTCGCCTTGAAAGACTTGGCCATCGAATTTGAGGGAATCTGGTTTGCCGTATAACGCATAGCTCTGCCGCAGGGCCCGATAACAATGCGGCAGGCGAACGGAGTGAGCCAGCCGCCTTCATTTAGAGCCCTGTCGGCAGCAGCGACTCGTTAGATGGCATCAGGATTGTACTCCATGCCAACACGCTCCATCTCAGCGACGATCTCTTGTGGGTTCCGAACGCCGTGCTCGTCGAGCGCGTTGATCATTTGATCTCGCCGGATCTCCTCTTGTGTGCGATAGTCTCCGGGTATTATCCAGTGTGTCTCGAGGACGGGGAAGCGTCGGTTTAGCGATATGCGCGTGTCGTAGTCGTATCGGGAGAAGTCCGAGATGCGTTCCGGCCAGTGCTCACCCGGCGGAGTGTCGAACGACAGCACGTAACCGAAAGGCGGATGAACGAACTCGGCTAGCACATGCACATTGCCTGTGGCGGTGTTTAGAGCGCCCACAACCCCCGTTTGCCGCAGACTTCCTCCGCCATACCAGAAGACCCGAAAGTCGTAGTGTTCAGGTAGTCCAGTCCGCCGCTCATCTAGAACGAAGCGCTCAAGCTCGGGATGACGAGAGCGGAACTCTGGCTGACAGGTAGCGAAGAAGATTGTGGCGATCTGCTTCAGAACACGCAGTGGGTAGATGTCCCCGTGAAAGTTGAGGCTGCGCTTCCCGCGCACTTGGTACAGCCGCTCCATGCCTATACGAGACCACTCGACGAAGGCGCCACCGTAGCTGCCGCCTGTGCGATGGTTGCAGTCGCCGCAGAGAACGTGCCCGCCCCGCCCATCGCGCACATACTCGCTCCCATAGCCGGTCTCCCAATCCTCAAACTTAGAGAGAACTGCCGGATAGTCGTTGTACGCAGCCCTAGGCGGTGTGTGTTCGAAAGTGAGCGGAGCCACTTTTCCGCATAAGCGGCAGGCACCAATGGGGAGAGGGAAAATGCGCCTCCTATGCTTATTGGTTCACGGATACGAGCGGCCATCTAACGCAAAGTTCAGCTGCATAGCGGCCCGAGCGGAGCATTGCTGCTGACAATGCATGGGCCGCTATGTCAGCTGCAACGATTCGTTAGGTGGCTCGAGGGTACAGTACAGGGACATGGTTCACACTTGTCCGGGGACATGGTTAACACTTTCCGAATCCCCTTTCGGAGTGATGGCGATGCCCTGGCTGGAGACCGATCCCATGTTCGAGCGGCATCACTTCGCGCAGGATCTCGCCAGCGGCTTGTGGACGATGACCGAATTGTGCGCCCGGTACGGCATCAGTCGCAACACGGGGTACAAGTGGCGGGAGCGGTTTCTGGCATCGGGCGTCGCGGGGCTCGCCGAGCACAGTCGTGCCCCACTGAGCTCGCCCGGCGAGACCTCCCAAGCGACCGTCGCGCTGATCCTCGCGGAGCACGCGCGCTACGGTTGGGGGGCGCGAAAGATCTTGAAGCGATTGCAGACCAAGGATCCCACCGCCGCGTGGCCAGCCCGCAGTACGATCTTCGATATCCTCGCGAGGAATGGGTGCGTCCGTCGGCGTCGCGCGCGGACGCACTGGAAGCACCCAGGCGCGGCTCCACTGCAGACGTCCGCACCGAATCAGGTTTGGACTATCGACTTCAAAGGGCAGTTTCGGACGCGCGACGGCATCTACTGCTATCCGCTGACCATCGTCGATCACTTCAGTCGCTACGTACTGTGCTGCCAAAGCTTTCCCGATGTGAAGGCGGACGGCGTGCACCGCCAGCTGCGGCAGCTGTTCCGTCGACACGGCCTCCCCGACGCGATCCGTAGTGACAATGGGGCGCCGTTCACTTCGAATGGCATTCACGGATTGAATCGCCTCAACGCGTGGTGGCTACAACTCGGGATCGTGCATCAACGAATTACGCCAGCGAGTCCGCAAGAGAACGGCGCGCACGAACGCATGCATCGGGTACTCAAGGCCCAGGCGACTAAACCAGCGGCCGCGAATGCTAATCTGCAACAGCGAGTGTTCAATGCGTTTGTACAGACGTACAACGAGGTCCGACCGCATGAAGCCTTGCACGACGAGACGCCGGCCTCACGTTGGCATCCCTCGACCCGACCCTTCCCCAAGCGCATCACCCCGCCCACGTACCCCGGCCACTTTGAAGTGCGACGCGTCAGCAGCGCCGGCACCTTTCGCCTGCACAACGGCCAACAGTTTCTTAGTCAAGCGCTGAACGATGAAATGATCGGCCTCGAAGAGATCGAGGATGGCATCTGGAATGTGCTCTACTACCAAACCCTGCTCGGTCGATTTGACGAGCGCACACGCACCATCACCGGCGCGCCGTCACTCAAGAAAGACTGTTAACCATGTCCCCGGACAAAGTGTCACCTATCTTCCCGGCTGTTCAGAGTCCGGATAGCTGCGTGAGATCTTGGATGAATGGAGCGAGCACAGTCTGGTCCGTGTTGAAGCCGAAGCGGAGTATTTGGTTCATCGCGCCATACTCGCGAAGCATCCCGGTGACGCCGACGGTGCCGGTCGGGCTGACCTCGAGCCGGAACCCATTCTCCTCGTGGCGTGTGCGCAGCTCGGCAGCGCCCATCAAAGTGCTGTCCATTGCCGCGAGCTGTTCGCGAAAAGTGCCGAACTCCGGCTCTTCAAACCAAAACGTCCGCTCGCAGATGAAGCCGCTGGACCGCACATACAGCTCGCACTCGAACGTGGTTGCATCTAGCCGCCGGCAGTTGCGGAGGGCGAGGACTGGGTCATCAACGTGAGTATGGAGAACGATGTCCATAACAGGATGGTAGTGGCCACCTAACGCGTATTAGGCTGCAGGCGATCACTGCAGCCCCGACTTTATATTCGCGTTTCTCGCAGCATAAGCAATTCGACGGACGCGCCTGCAATCTTCCCCAAGTGGCTGCCCCGGCGGCACTTGCCACCGTGCGCCGCACCCGATGCACCCACCAATTAGGCTGCAGATAATGCAGCCTAAGGGTCGTCCGGCCAGAGACGCCTGCAAGCCAGCCTCCCGGCATTCCCGTCTCATACGCCCCCAGCGCTCGCGGGCGCCACGATGCACCTTTCCCGCATGATGCCGGCCGTCACGCAGCCCCTGTCACACCTCGCACCCATATGACGGGACGCTGGTCTGCCGTTCCACCGCTGCCGGTCGCGGCCCTGGGGTTTCTCGTCGCGGGCACGCTCGCGCCTCTCGTGGCACCCGCCGATCCGTGGCGACAGCGGGTCTGGATGGCCGGCCTGGTGGTCACCGGACTGCCCATCGCCGGCCGTACCTTGATGGGACTCGCGCGCGGTCAGTTCGCGGCCGATGTGGTGGCCATGCTCGCCATCCTCGGTGCCATCCTGCTCAACCAACCGCTGGCGGGGTTGGTCATCGTCCTCATGCAGTCCGGCGGCGAGGCCCTCGACGCCTATGCGGTGGCCCGGGCATCCAGCGCGGTGAAGGCCCTCGAAGCCGATGCGCCGCGTGTCGCCCACCGTGTGGTGGATGGACGGGTGGACGACATCGACGCGCAGGCCATCGTACCGGGCGACGAGCTGCTGGTGCGCCCCGGCGAAGGTGTGCCGTGCGATGGCCTCGTGCTGCATGGCAGTTCCCACGTGGACACCGCACGCCTCACCGGCGAGCCGTTACCCGTGCACGCCGGCGCCGGCAGCACGCTGCTCTCGGGCAGCATCAATCTCGACGGAGCCCTCACCCTGCGTGCGCTCCGCACGGCCGGCGAGAGCCAATACGCGCGGATCGTCGAACTCGTACGCTCCGCACAGTCGTCCAAGAGCCCCTTGCAACGCACGGCCGATCGCTGGGCCGTCTGGTTCACGCCGCTCACGCTGCTGGCATGTCTCGCGGCCTGGCTGATCTCGCGCGACACCACCCGCGTGCTCGCCGTGCTGGTGGTCGCTACACCGTGTCCGCTCATTCTCGCCGCTCCGGTGGCCATCATCGGCGGCATCAATCGTGCCGCACGACGCGCCATCATCGTGCGCAGCGGCAGCGCGCTGGAGGCGCTGGCGTCGGTGGATACGGCGGTATTCGACAAGACCGGCACGCTCACCGTGGGCAAACCACGCGTGCACCGCGTGATGGCCGACGACGACAGCAATCCGGAATCGGTGCTCGCGCTGGCGGCGGCGATCGAGCAGGGATCGGGACATCTCCTGGCCCGGGTGATCGTGGCCGAGGCCGAGCGCCAGGGCATTCCCGTCTCGATGATCTCCACGTCGGTTACCGCACTGGCGGAATCGCCGGGCCGTGGCGTGTCGGGGCTGGTGAACGGGCAGCGGGTGGCGGTGGGATCGCCGGAGTACATCCGCGAGCAGGTGCCCGCGCTGGCCGGGCGACTCGCCGTCTTCGATACCGGTGCGTCAGGGCTGCGCGCCTATCTGACGGCAGAGCGATCCTCGCGCAGCGAAGCAGGCACGAGGCCGCCGTTACTGGCCCGCATCGAGTTTGCAGACGAGGTGCGTGAGGATCTGGCGCCCATGTTCGCCCATCTCGACGCGCTGGGGATCCACGATCGATATCTGCTGTCAGGCGATACGGCGGCCAATGTGGCGGCCATCGCGAGGGACGTGGGCATCCCCCGGTACGAGGGCGCTCTCACCGCCGCGGACAAACACGCGCGCATTGTGGCGCTCGAGCGGGCGGGGCGGCATGTGCTCATGGTGGGCGACGGCACCAACGACGCCCCTTCGTTGGCCGCTGCAACGGTGGGGATTGCCCTCGCCGGCCATGGCGGGGGCGTGGTGGCTGAGGCGGCCGATGTGGTGCTGCTCATCGATGACCCCCGCCGGGTGCCCGAAGCGGTGGCCATTGGACGCCGTTCGATGCGCATCGCGAAGCAATCCATTGGCGTGGGGTTGGGGCTCAGTCTGGTGGGCATGACCTTCGCCGCCGCGGGCGTGCTCACGCCCCTGGTGGGCGCCCTGCTGCAGGAAGCGATCGACGTGGCGGTGATCCTGAATGCACTGCGGGCGGCAGGCGGTGGACACGAGGCCACCACCACACCGCCCGCTGTCGCCATCACCTGACCGCACCGATTGCAGGTGCGGCCAGAAGGACTCAGATATCCAGGTTGCTCACGAACCGGGCATTGGTCTCGATGAACAGACGGCGCGGTTCCACGTCGTCGCCCATCAGCGTCTGGAATGTCTGATCCGCCACCACGGCATCTTCCATGGTCACACGCAGCATCGTGCGCGTTTCCGGGTCCATGGTCGTCTTCCACAACTGGCCGGGGTTCATTTCGCCCAGGCCCTTGTAGCGCTGCACCATGATGTTGCCGCGTCCTTCGGGGCCGCCGAGGCGGTCGGAAAATCCGTCGCGCTCCTTTTCGGAGTAGGCATAGAACTCTTCCTTGCCCTTGGCCACGCGGTACAGGGGGGGCTGAGCGATGTACATGTAACCAGCGTCGATCAGCTCGGGCATCTGACGGAAGAAGAACGTCAGCAGCAGCGTGCGGATGTGCGCCCCGTCGACGTCGGCGTCGGTCATGATGATGATCTTGTGATAACGCGTCTTGCCAAGATCGAATTCATCCTTGATGCCGGTGCCGATCGCCGTGATGATCGTGCGGATTTCTTCGTTGGACAGCACCTTGTCGAAGCGTGCCTTCTCCACGTTGATGATCTTGCCGCGCAGCGGCAGGATGGCCTGGAAGTTCCGGTTGCGACCCTGCTTGGCTGAACCGCCGGCGGAGTCACCTTCCACCAGGTACAGTTCGCACAACGCGGGATCGGAGAGCGAGCAGTCGGCCAGCTTGCCGGGGAGCGCGGCCACATCGAGCGCGCTCTTCTTGCGCGTCAGGTCGCGCGCCTTGCGGGCCGCTTCGCGGGCCCGTGACGCCGAGATGGCCTTGTCGATGATGGCGTTGGCCGTCTTTGGATGCTCTTCGAGGTACTGCGTGAGCAGTTCGTTCATCACGCTGCGCACCGCACCTTCGGCTTCCGAGTTGCCCAGCTTGGTCTTGGTCTGCCCTTCGAACTGCGGCTCGCGCACTTTGACCGACAGCACCGCGGTGAGGCCTTCGCGCACATCGTCACCGGACAGGCGGATTTCCTTGTCCTTCTTGTTCAGGTTGCTCGACTTCTCGATGTACTTGTTGATGACCGAGGTGAGCGCGCTCTTGAAACCGGTGAGGTGCGTGCCGCCTTCGTGCGTGTTGATGTTGTTGACGAAGGAGAAGACGTTGTCGGCGTAGCTGTCGTTGTACTGCAGCGCCATCTCGATGCCGATGTCGTCACGCTCGGTGTCGAGGTACACGACATCCTGGTGCAACGGCTTCTTGTTGCCGATGAGGTACGTGACGAACTCCTTGAGACCACCGCGGGCAAAGAAGACTTCCTCACGCGCCTGGCCGTCCTTGAACTCTTCCGGGCGCTCGTCGCGCAGCGTGATCTGGATGCCCTTGTTCAGGAACGCCAGTTCGCGCAGACGATTCGCCAGCGTGGTCCACTCGTAGCGGGTGGTCTCCTGGAAGATCGTGGCGTCGGGCTTGAACCACGTCTTCGTGCCGGTTTCCTTGGCGGGCACAGAGCGCAACGTCTTGAGCTTCGTCGTGGTGGTGCCACGCGCGAAGTCCATGTAGTGCTCCTTGCCATCGCGCTTGATCCACACCTTCAGCACATCGGACAGCGCGTTCACCACGGACACGCCCACGCCATGCAAGCCGCCCGACACCTTGTAGGTGTTCTTGTCGAACTTGCCGCCGGCATGCAGGACGGTCAGCGCGAGTTCCACACCAGGCAGCTTCTCCACCGGGTGGATGTCCACCGGGATACCACGACCGTCGTCCTCGACCGTGATGGAATCGTCGGCGTGAATCGTCACCTCGATGCGCTTGGCAAACCCGGCCAGTGCTTCGTCGATGGAGTTGTCGACCACTTCATACACGAGGTGGTGCAGGCCGCGCGCCGACGTGGAACCGATGTACATGCCCGGGCGCTTGCGAACCGCCTCCAGTCCCTTGAGCACGGTGATGCTCTGCGCGCCGTACTCGTTCTCGCTCTCTTCGCTGTCGGGGGCGTTGCTATTGGCCATGAGGACGTGCTGAACTCGTGCTGAATGTGGCCTGAAAGTGGCTTGGAAACACAAGCCTGAAATCTATCAGTTTTCGCCCCCACAAGCAACTTCCCGGATTACTGGCAAGTTGTTGTCAACCAACAACTTGCGTGACTGGTCCGGTCAGCGTCGCAGCAACAATCGGAGCTTGACAACGGGCGCCCGTGATGGGTCCCGGTTGAGCGACCGCAGGAGCTCGGGCTCCAGCAGCGTCAGCTCCTGCATCCAGCCGTGGGTCTTCACCATCACTACCAGCGTGCCGTCCTGTTGCAGCAGCAGGGGTTCGGTGACCTCCGCAATCTGCGGCCCCACCAGTCGCGGCCACTCCGGTATCACCGATACCTGTGCCAGACGCTCAGTGAGACCGGCCTGCTTGAGCACCGAGGCCACCACATCGCCCATCGCGGTCAGCTTGCGTTTGGGCTTCTCGCTCATGACAGCACCCCGTCGCGCATCGTGCTGCGCGCGAGACGTGTGTAGGCCTCGGGAATATCCTCTTCACGCGGCACGGCCAGCAGTACCTGCGACGCGCCGGCATCATCGAGCAACCCCAGGACACGCGCTGCACGCCCCAGGTCCAACTCGGCGAACGGATCATCCAGCAACAACAGTGGCGGATAGCCCAGTGCATCGCGCAGCGTTGCCAGTTCCAGCAGGCGCAGGGCAATGGCCGCGCTGCGCTGCTGCCCCGCCGAACCGAACGTGCGCAGGTCCCGCCCGCCCAGCGTGAGGTGCAGGTCATCGCGATGCGGGCCCACCAGTGTCATGCCGCGCCGCATTTCATTGGACCGCTGCTGAGCCAGCGACCGCGTCAACGCTTCCTGCTGGGCCGCAGGCGTCGTCAGTGTATCCGCGCGCGAGTCGGTACGCGATTCGGGACGGGTGTCGCCACCCACACTCACGTAGCGCATCACGGCGCCCTGGCGTTCACCGATGGCGGTGCACAGCTGTGCGTAGTGCGCGGCCTGCGTCTGCACGAAGGCGTGGCGCGCCGCCACGATCACACCGCCGTGCTCCGCCATCGCGGGCTCCCACACACTCACGCGCGCTTCCTGCTCCTGTGCTCGCCCCGTGCTGCGCTGCGCGGCCTTCAGCACCGCATTGCGGCGCAGCAATGCACTGCGATAGCCCTGCAGCGCCTGCAGATACGCCGGCGATGACAACGCCAGCATGACATCGAGATACCGGCGTCGTTCTCCGGGGCCATCGGCTACCAGAGCCACATCGGCCGGTGAGAACTCCACAGAGGGCAGTGCGCCGAGTGCCGTGGTGAGCCGTGACTGCTCTACACCATCGAGCACGGCGCGCTTGCGCTTGCTGCCGCGCTCATAACCCACACCCACGGTGTGCCACGCGGCGGGAGCATACAACGTGGCCCGCACATGAAATGCCGGTGCACCGAAGCGCACCACATCGGCATCACGCGCGCCGCGAAAGGATCTGAGCAAACCGAGATAGGCCACGGCTTCGAGCAGGTTCGTCTTGCCGTGACCATTCTCGCCGATCACCACCAACCCGCTCGCTGGCACCTCGAGATCGAGATGCTCGAAATTTCTGTACTCGCGAACCGCGAGTTGAGCGAGCACGGGTTGGTAGACCGGAATGCGTATCCGACCGCGTCAGCGGCCGGTGAAAACAGGCGCGCGCTTTTCGAGGAACGCCGTCATGCCTTCGCGCATGTCGCTCGTGGCCGACAGCAGACCAAAGAAGTCCGACTCGATCAGGCAGCCTTCTTCGAGGGTCGCATCCTGACCACGATTGAGCGCTTCGATGCATCCGGCCAGCGCCAGCGGTGCATTGGCCAGCATCGACTGCAGCAGCGCCCGCACCGTATCAATGAGCGCGTCCGGCGCCACGACCTGGTCCACCAGTCCCAGCCGATACGCCTCTGCGGCGTCGATCATCTCGCCCGTGAGCAGCAGGCGCAGGGCAGGGCCACGGCCAATGAGCCGCGGCAGACGCTGCGTGCCACCATAGCCCGGCACGATGCCCAGCTTCACTTCCGGCTGGCCCAGCTTGGCCTTTTCGCTGGCGATGCGCATGTGGCACGACATGGCCAGCTCGCAGCCACCGCCAAGCGCGAAGCCGTTGATGGCCGCGATGGTGGGCTTGGGGCTGGTCTCGAAGCGACGGAAAATCACCTGGCCAGCGCGGGCACGGCGCAAGCCGTCCAGCGGCGACTGGCTTTCCAGTTCGGAGATGTCGGCACCCGCCACGAAGGCGCGTCCGGCACCCGTCAGCAGCACGGCACCCACGTCTTCCCGGGCGTTGGCTTCGTCGATGGCACGCCCGAGTTCCGCGATGGTCGCGTCGTTGAGGGCGTTGAGCTTGTCGGGACGATTCACGGTGATCGTCGCGATGCGGTCGGCTACGTCAAACTGCAGGAACTGGTAGGACATGGTCGTCGCGGAGTGGGAGAGGAGGGTCCGAACAATCTAAGAGCGGGGCAGTTCACCCCCAAACACGTCCCCCGCGACCCAGATCGACAGCTAACTTCCCCGCGTGCCGCACCTTCCCCTCCCCGTGCCCGCCGTCGACTGGTCACCCGACCATCGCGCCCTGCGTATCCTCGACCAGCGGCTGCTGCCAGGCGCCGAGGTGGTGCGTGATCTCCTGCATCTCGAGGAGATCATCGACGCCATCCGGACGCTCGCGGTGCGTGGTGCCCCGGCTATTGGCGTCGCGGCCGCGATCGGCCTCGTCATCTCCCTCGAAACGGACAGCGAAGGCCACGACAGCCGTGCCCGCGCGCTGCTCGACAGCTACGCCGCCCGTCTTCAGCGGGCGCGCCCCACTGCCGTGAACCTCGGCTGGGCCATCGAGCGCATGGTGCGCGCGGCGCACCGCAGCAGTGTGGGGAGGGTGCTGGCGACATTGCGCGCCGAAGCCGAAGCGATTCGTGCCGAAGACGTGGCCATGTGTGAAGCCATCGGACAGCATGGCCTGGCCATCGTGCCCGATGGCGCGCGTGTCCTCACGCACTGCAACGCCGGTGCACTGGCCACGGCGGGTACGGGTACCGCACTTGCGCCGCTGTATGCTGCGCATGCGCGGGGCCGCGCGCTCACCGTGTACGCCGACGAAACCCGTCCGCTGCGTCAGGGGGCCCGCCTCACCGCGTGGGAACTCTCACGTGCTGGCATCTCGGTGTCGGTGCTGCCCGATGGGGCGGCCGCATCGTTGCTGTCGCAGGGATTGGTGGATCTCGTCATCGTAGGCGCCGATCGCATTGCGGCCAACGGCGATGTGGCCAACAAGGTGGGCACCTATGGTGTGGCACTCGCGGCGGCAGCGCACAACGTGCCCTTCTATGTAGCGGCGCCCCGCAGCACCATCGACCCGCACACCGCCACCGGTCGCGATATCGTCATCGAACATCGTGATGCCGATGAACTGGGTGAGCTCCCGCCTGGTGTCCCGGCGTGGAATCCGGCCTTCGACATCACCCCACGCGCGCTCGTGCGCGGCTATCTCACCGATCGCGGATTTCTCGAACCACCATTCGGCGCAGCATTTCTCCTCGAGACAGGAGCATCGGCATGACCTGTGTACTGGCCATCGATCAGGGCACGACGGGCACCACTTGCCTGGTCATCGCGCGTGATGGACGCGTGATCGGACGCGCGTATCGCGAGATCACGCAGTTCTATCCCGCACCGGGTTGGGTGGAGCACGATGCCCACGAAATCCTCGAGCGCACGCTCGACGCGGCGCGTGAAGCCATCGCCGAGGCGCAGCTCAATGCGAACATGGTGCCGGCGGCCATCGGCATCACCAACCAGCGCGAGACCATCGTGTTGTGGGAGCGCGCCACCGGGCGTGCGGTGCACAAGGCCATCGTGTGGCAGGACCGCCGTACCGCAGCGCGATGCGCCGAACTTGCGCCGCAGGCCAAGATGATTGGCGAGCGCACGGGACTGGTCACCGATCCCTATTTCAGCGCCACCAAACTCGAATGGCTGCTCGCGCAGAACGATCATCGTGCGCGCGCCGAGCGGGGTGAACTGGCCGCGGGTACCATCGACAGTTGGTTGATCTGGCATTTGTCGGGTGGCACGGCCCACGTCACCGACCACACCAATGCGTCGCGCACCATGCTGTACGACCTCGGCACCAATGCGTGGTCGCCGGAGCTGTGCACGCTGTTCGGTGTGCCGGCGTCGGTGTTGCCAACAATTGTGCCGTCGAGCGGTGAGGTGGCGCGCTCTACACAAGCCACGCTGGGCTCGGCCATCCCGATCATGGGTATCGCCGGTGATCAGCAGGCGGCGCTGTTCGGGCAGGGGGGCTGGGCGGCAGGTGATGGCAAGAACACGTATGGCACGGGTGCGTTCCTCCTGCTCAATACCGGCACCTATCGTCCGGCGCCGGGCAGTGGACTGCTCACCACCATCGCCTGTGATGAACGTGGTGCGCCGGTGTTTGCACTCGAGGCATCCATCTTCATTGCCGGCGCGGCGGTGCAGTGGTTGCGCGACGGCCTGGGCATCATCGAGACCAGCGGCGAGACCGAGGCGCTGGCCAAGGGACTGGCGTCCAATGATGGCGTGTACTTCGTGCCGGCTCTGGTCGGCCTGGGCGCGCCGGACTGGGAGCCCAACGCGCGCGGCACCATTGTGGGCCTCACCCGCGGCACCACGCGGGCTCACCTGGCCCGCGCCGCCCTCGAGGCCATGGCCTACGCCACCCGCGATGTGCTTGGCACCATGGGCAGTCAGGGCGGGGTGACCTTCGAACGGCTCCGCGTGGACGGCGGGGCCAGTGCCAATGACTGGCTCATGCAGTTCCAGTCGGACGTGCTCGGCGTGCCCATCGAGCGGCCGGACCTGGTGGAAACCACCGCACTTGGTGCCGCCGGATTGGCCGGCTTGGCGGCCGGCGTGTGGAAAGACGGGAACGAATTTCTCGCCAGCCGGCACTTTTCCCGATTTACCCCCGAGAAAAGCGGAACGGTCTCGGCCGCTGCGGCGTACGCAGGGTGGCGACGTGCGATCCGGGCGGCGCTGGGGTGGGCACGGGACAGCGCGGGGGAATAGGGACGAACCGCGACGCTCTGCGGGTGGTCCCCCGAAGCTTTCCCGGCAACGGCTGTGAGGCGCCCGCCACCGTCGCTATCTTCCGGATATCCCACCGGGGCGCTCCATCGGGGGTGCCCATCCGGTCCAAAAGGACAGAGTCCCGTGAAAGCTCGCAATAAGTTCCTGCTCGGCGGCGTGTTGGTGCTTGGCACCGCCGGTTACCTGATGGCCAGCTCGATCGACGAGACGGCCACCTACTACCTCACGCCCTCCGAACTCGCCGGCAAGGTGACTGCCAACCCGCGATTCGTGCAGAATGGCGTGAAGGTGGGTGCGCGAGTGGTGAGCGGCACCATCGTTCGCCAGCCGGACGGCCGTGAGCTCACGTTCAAGATGACCGACGGCGCACATACCTATGATGTGCACTATCGCGGGCTGATCCCCGACACCTTCACGGATGGTGTGGACGTGGTGGTGGAAGGACGCCTCGATGCGTCCGGCACCTTCCAGGCGACGACGCTGCTGGCCAAGTGTGCGTCGCGCTATGAGAATGCTCCCGAGAAGTACCAGCAGACGCCCGGCTACCAGCAGGGCACCGCAGCCACCCCCCGCGCGTAAAACTCGCGCGCCTGCGCGCGTGCGCGAGGCCTCATGATACTCGTCGGTGAATTGTCGCTCTGGGTCGCCCTGTTGATGGCGGCCTGGACGACGACGGTTTCCTTCTCGGGCGGGCTTCAGGGCCGCTCCGATCTCATCAAGAGCGGCGAACGGGCGATGTTTGCCACGTTCGGTTTCACCCTTCTGGCCTCCATTGGCCTGTGGGTGGCGCTCTTCACGCACGACTTCTCCATCAAGTTCGTCGCGTCGTACACCAGCGCGAACCTGCCCAAGGCGTACCTGTTCACGGCTTTCTGGGCCGGTCAGGCGGGCTCGTTGCTGTTCTGGGCGCTCATTCTGACGATGTACTGCGCGATTGCGGTGTTCACCAATCGGCGCAGCAATCGTGCGATGATGCCGTACGTGACCGGTACGCTGGGCGTGGTGTCGCTGTTCTTCCTGATGGCGACGGCGTTTGGTGCCAATCCGTACGAGCGTCTCGACTGGGTGCCGCCCGATGGCCGCGGCATGAATCCGCAGTTGCAGAACCCGGGCATGGCCGCACATCCGCCGATGCTCTATCTGGGCTACATCGCCACGGCAATTCCGTTCGCGTTTGCGATCGGCGCGCTGGTCACACGTCAGCTCGATGCGCAGTGGCTCGGCGCCGTGCGCCGGTGGGCACTGGTGTCATGGTTCTTCCTCACCATCGGCATCGTGCTCGGCATGTGGTGGGCGTACGTGGAGCTGGGTTGGTCGGGCTACTGGGCGTGGGACGCCGTGGAGAACTCGTCCTTCCTGCCGTGGCTCACCGTGACGGCGTTCCTGCACAGCATCATGATCCAGGAAAAGCGCGGCATGCTGCGCAAGTGGAACGTGACGCTGGTGGTGCTGTCGTTCCTGCTCACGATTCTCGGCACGTTCATCACGCGTTCGGGCATCATCGAGAGCGTGCATGCCTTTGCGCAGTCGCCGGTGGGCAACTGGTTCCTCGGCTTCCTGATTGCCGCGACCGCGCTCACGGCGTGGTTGGTGAGCACGCGTTTGAACGATCTACAGGCCAAGGCCGAGCTGGAGAGCATGGTCAGCCGCGAGGCGGCCTTCCTCTACAACAACCTGGTACTGGTTGGCATCTGCTTCGCCACGTTGTGGGGCACGATCTTCCCCATCCTCAGCGAATGGGTGAAGGGCGACAAGATCACGGTGGGCCCGCCGTTCTTCAACGCGGTGAACGGCCCGCTTGGCCTGTTGCTGCTGGCGCTGACGGGTGTGGGGCCGCTCATCGCCTGGCGCCGTGCGTCGGTGAGCAACCTGCGCCGCCAGTTCACGTGGCCGGTTGGCTTTGGCGTGGCGGTGTTCGTCACGCTCATCGCGCTGGGGATGCGCGACGCCTACGCGCTGATCTCGTACCTGCTGGCCGGCTTCGTGTTCGGCACGATCATCCAGGAGTTCGTGAAGGGCATCGGCGCGCGTCGGAAGATGTACAACGAAGGCCTCGTCCCGGCTTCGCTGCGCCTCGTGGCCCGCAATCGCCGCCGCTATGGCGGGTACATCGTGCACTTCGGTGTGGTGGTGATGTTCTGCGGGTTCGCGGGGCTGATGTTCAAGCGCGATGTGACCGCCACGCTCAAGACCGGTGAGTCGGTGAAGGCGATCGACGCCTACGGGCATGAGTGGACGTTCACCAGCCAGGGTATCTCCAGCTTCGAGGCGCTCAATCGCCGGGTGGTTGCGGTCACGCTTGATGTCGCGCGTGATGGCAAGCGTGTGGGGCTGCTCTCCAGCGAAAAGCGCCAGCACGTGAACTCGCTGGGTGAACCGACGTTCGAGCCGTCCACCGAAGTGGGCATCATCGAGGCGCCGAAGCAGGACGTCTATCTCGTGTTCACCGGCGCTGCCGATCGTGACACCGCAGCCGTGCATATCCACTTCAACCCGCTCGTGTTCTGGGTGTGGTTCGGTGGCATCGTCATGGCGTTTGGTGGTGTGATCGTGATGTGGCCGCAGGCGCAGCGCGCCGAGCGTGAGAGTGGGTACGTGGCGCGCATCCCGATGGGACGCGAGCAGGAAACGGTGGGAGCGGGCACATGAAGGACGTTGTGGCCTCGCGCCGCGCGTTTCTGCGGGAGTCGTCCGGACTGGTGGCCGGCATGACCTCGGCAGCGGTGCTGCTGGCGCGCCCCCTTGGTGCGCAGGAGACGCAGCCACCGGCGACGACCACCGGCGGCGAGGAGATGTCGGCTGGCGCATACATCCCGGTGTCGCGCCCGCCCAAGCCGAATGCCACGCCGTCGATGACGGCAAAGCAGATCGACGACTTCGAGCGGCAGCTGGCGTGTCCATGCCCGTGCACGCTCGACGTGTACATGTGCCGCACGACGATGTTTTCGTGTGGCATCTCGCCGGCCGTGCATGGTGATGTACAGCGATTGGTGGCCGGTGGTTACTCGGCCGATGAGATCATGACGGCGATGATGGATACGTACGGCGACTTCATTCTCAATGCGCCGCGCAAACAGGGCTTCAATCTGCTCGCGTGGTTTGCACCGTTCGTGGCACTGGCTGTCGGTGCAGTGGCCATCGGAGCGCTGCTGCGCGGGTGGCGCATGAATGCCGTCAAGGCGGCGGCGTCCAGCAAGCCACAGTCGCCAAAGGCTGCTGAACCGGGCATGGGCATTGATGCAACGCCGGAAGAGCTCGACCGCCTGCAGGCAGCACTGCGGGAGGAGCGATAATGGCGTTGCCTGATGGTGCTGTCCCGCTCGTGGTGGGAACCGCTTTGGCGCTGGGCGCGCTGACGATGGTGCTGGCTCCGTTGCTTTCTGGTGGCGAAGCCGAACCGTTGGTGCGTGGACCGCTCAAGCTCGACGCCGACGATGAGCCGGCGTCCTACGTGGATGCCCTGCGCGAGATCGAATTCGATCGGGCGACGGGCAAGCTCAGTGATGTCGACTACGCCGATCTCAAGGCGCGTTACACCAAACTCGCACTCGAAGAGTTGCGGGCCGGTGATCGTGCGGTAGATCTGGCGGAGAGAACGTCGGGTGGTCGCCCGGTGAATGCCGGGGGAGCCATGTCGGCGACAGATCCCGATCCCGTCGAGGCAGCAATTGGACGGGCGCGGGCCAACCAGAGGAGCTGTCAATCATGCGGACCTCGAAGCGAACCGGATGCGATTTATTGCTCGGACTGCGGTCGGTATCTGCCGGGCGCGTGTGGGAGCTGCGGCGAGACGGTGGACCTCAAGGGCGCGCGCTTCTGCAACGCCTGCGGAGCGTCGCTGGCGGCCTGACGCTGGTCACGGGCGTGGTGTTCGCGCTGGCTGCGGACGCCACCCCGGCATTCGCCGATACCGTACGTGGCGTGGCGCGCGCATGTGATGTGCCGTCCGATACCACATCAGAATTGGGCAAGCTGTGGCACTCGGTGCGCCTCACGCTGCTCGATGCGCGTACGGCCGATGGACAGTCGGAGATTGCCCTGTTCGAGCGCACGGTCTCCCGTGACGGAAAGAAAGTGAAGGATGCCACGAGCCGGAACGCGACACTTCCGGCACGCCGTCCATTCAGCAGTCGCACACTGGGGGAAATCGAGAGCGGCGGATATCTCGTGGATACTGCGGAAGAAAGTGCGTATTACGCACCGGATGCCGACATTCTGCTCTCCGACGGATTCCTCAAGACACACTGCTTCTCGGTGGCGAAGGCCTCCAAGGATGCACCTCAGCTGATCGGATTGGCATTCCGGCCGGAGCGGGAGCGTCCCAATGTGTCGGATATCGAGGGCACGTTCTGGATCGACCCGGCGTTGCAGGGGCCGGTGCGTCTCGAATTCCGCTATACCAGCGTTTCGCCCGCATTCCGTTCAGCGCGCGTCGGTGGCGAACTGCTGTTCGCGCGCGTGGAAGGCGCGCAGTGGTTGCTGTCGGGATGGGAAATCCGGATGCCGCTCGGCGTGGTGAACTCGAGAAAAGTGATGTCAGACGCCGGTGGCACTCGCACGCAGAAACTCTACACGATCGATGAACTCAAGTCGTTCGGCGGTACGGTGAAGACGTACGTTGAGGGTAGCAAGTCGGTCACGCTGCCGACCAGGTAACGGAAAAAGTGTCCCGTGTCAGCGGGGCGCGAAGCGATCGACGCTCGCGCAATCCTGCCGCACGGGGCACTTTCCGCACTTGGGTGATCGTGCGGTGCACACCAGCGCACCCAGCTCCATGATCGCCTGATTGTGCAGCCAGGTGGTCTTGCCGGTGCGGGGCAGCACCTGTTCTGCGACGCGCCACAAGCGCTTGAGACCGGGGCCCGACTTGGGCGCCGCATCGGGCGCAAACACGCGATGCAACACGCGGGCGACGTTGGTATCCACCAGCGCCGCCCGTTTTTCATAGGCAAACGACGCTACCGCGCCCGCCGTGTAGGCACCAATGCCCGGCAGTGTGCGCAAGACCACCGGATCGTGCGGAATGATGCCGGCACGATCCGACGTGACTTCACGGGCCAGCTTGTGCAGGTTCCGCGCGCGAGCGTAGTAGCCAAGTCCTGCCCATGCCTCCATGACGCGGGCCGGACGCGCGGCCGCCAATGCGGGCAGATCGGGAAAGCGGTCGAGGAATCGCGCGTAAAAATCGAGCACGCGGGACACCTGCGTCTGCTGCAGCATCAACTCGGAAATGAGGATGCGGTACGGATCGCGGGTGCGCCGCCACGGCAGGTCGCGGCAATGTTTCCTGTACCACCGGTGCAAGCGGCGCCGGAATACCGCCGCTGCTTCGGGCGTGACTTCGGGTTCAGCGACCTGTGGTGCCTTGGCTCGTTTGGCAACGGCCGTGGGGGCCGGGTCGGCAGCGCGCTTGCGACGGGGCGGCATGGTGCGCGCAAGCTATGCAGACGGGCGCGCCGGCAACACCACCCGCGCGGCAACGGCCTGCTCAGGCCCGTTCGATGCCTTCGAGTCGCCGCTTTGCCAGGGACAATGGCACCACCGTTCCGGTCACACAGAGGGTCAGCGCCACGCCGAAGGGGAGCAGCATGTCGGTGGCGTTGTACGCCCATCCAAAATGCTCGGCCACCACAAACCGCGCCGCCGGCCGGCCGGTGAGGTAGGCGATCGCACCAATGAGCACCACCGCCGTCATCATGAACAGCAGGCCACCGAACGACGTGGGAATCTGCGCCGCGTTCTCGGTATCGAAGCGCGGATACCAGGTGCCGTACCCCAGCGCGAGCGCGGTGAGCGGGAACACCAGCCCCGTGATCGCTGCCAGTGATACCACGTGCACGAACGGCCGCACGCCGAGCATGAGATTGGTGCAACCCACCAGCACCAGAGCAAGCAGCAGCAGGGGCAGTGCGCCCACCCAGAACTTGGCCCACAGCAGATCCTTCATGGGCAATGGGCTCGAACGCAGCAACCACAGCACACGTCCCTCGAGACTCACGCTGGGGAACACAAACCGCGCGGCAATGGAGGCCAGTACGAAGCCCGCCAGCGCGAGGTTGAGGAACGGAATCACATTGCGCAGCAGCGTCGTGATGCCCGCGCCATTGAGCGGCAGGTATCGCACGTTGGCTACGTACACCACAAGCAGCACACCGAGCAGCACCAATTGCGACCACTGGGTGCTGTCGCGCATAAACACGCGCAACTCCTTGAGCACCAGCTCACGCCGCACCGGGCCGATCGACGACAGCATGCGGTCGAGCAACGGGCGACGCGCGCTGGCGCGGCTGCGCTGGTTCGCGCCTTCCTGCGCCATGCTGTAGGCCCGGCGCCATCCCCGTGCATACAGCACATGCCCGATGCCAATGAACGCTGCCACCAGCGCCCACAGGCGCAGGAGTGGCTGCCAGGCAGCCTTGCCATTCAGGAAGTTGATCAGCGCCTCGCTCACCCATTCGCTCGGCATCCACGGCGATGAGGGGGTGTCGAGCGCCGCGATGAACTGCATGAAGTTCGCAAAGCCCTCAGGCCGGGCGAGTTGTTCGGGGCGGGCCGCACGCAGCATGACCACCAGACCGGCCACGGCGAGTGCGGTGATCACACTCAACAGGTCGCGCGTACGACGGGCGGGAAACACGTTCACCAGCAGCAACGTGGCCGTGGAGCCCAGCGCGGCAGGAATGAACAGAAAGGGCGTCACGGTGACC
>NZ_DASWXE010000237.1:0-1526 GCF_036405635.1 Gemmatimonas sp.
TCTCCCGCTATCTCGATGTGGATGGCGACGGCATCGCGGCGCGCACGTTGCCGGGTGTTGGCGGCAAGGGTGCGTACTTCGTGCGCGGCTCTGGGCACGACAAGCACGCGGCGTACACAGAAGACTCGGACGCGTACCAGGAACTCGTCGACCGTCTCAAGCGCAAGTTCGAGCACGCGGCTTCGGTCATGCCCAAGCCGGTGTTCACCCTGCAGGAAGGCGCCGATGTGGGCCTCGTGACACTCGGCGGCTGTGATGCGGCCGTGCGCGAGGCGGCCGACAAGCTGCGAGCCCAGGGCATCGTGGCTGATGTCATGCGCGTGCGGGCCTTCCCCTTCGGCAGTGAGGTGAAGGACTTCTTCGGCAAGCACGAGCGCGTGTTCGTGATCGAGCAGAACCGCGATGCGCAGTTGCGGTCGCTGCTGGCCATCGAACTCGGTATCCCGCGCGATTCCATGCTGTCCATCGTCGACTACGGCGGCATGCCCCTGACGGCCAGGGTGGTCGTCGATGCCGTGACCAGGAAGCTCGGCGCGCTGGGTCATGTCCCGGCTGCGCAGGGCGTTACGCAGGGTGCCACCAACGGAGTGCACGCATGACATCCATTGCGAAGCCACCAGTCAAGCATCCGAGCTCCCGCACCAATGGGCTCGGCCTGACCATCCGTGACTACGAAGGTGCGATGTCCACGCTGTGCGCCGGCTGTGGCCACGACTCGGTCACCGCGGCCATCGTACAGGCGGGTTGGGAGCTCGAACTCGAGCCCCATCGTGTGGGCAAGATGAGTGGCATCGGCTGCTCATCCAAGACCACCGCGTACTTCATGAAGCAGTCGCACGGCTTCAACTCCGTGCACGGTCGCATGCCGTCGGTCACGTCGGGTGCGTCGGCGGCCAATCGTGGCCTCACCTACATCGGCGTGTCCGGCGACGGCGACTCGTTGTCCATTGGTCTTGGCCAGCTGTCGCATGCCATCCGGCGCAACGTGAACATGTTGTACGTGCTGGAGAACAACGGTGTGTATGGCCTCACCAAGGGCCAGTTCTCCGCCTCGGCCGATATCGGCTCCACGTCCAAGAAGGGCGAGGCCAATGAGCAGTCGCCCATCGACCCGGTGCTGCTCGCCCTCACGCTCGGCGCCACCTTCGTGGCTCGTTCGTTCTCGGGCGACAAAAAGCAACTGGTGCCCATCCTCAAGGCCGGCTTGTCGCACAAGGGCTTCGCCATCGTCGACGTGATCTCGCCCTGCGTGAGTTTCAATGATCACGAAGGCTCCACCAAGAGCTACGCGTTCACGCGCGAGCACGAGGTGGAGGCCGTGCACACCGACTTCGTGCCGCTGCGGCGCGAGATCACCATGCCCGAGTCCGGTGAGGATGTGAAGGCCGTGACCATGCATGATGGCAGCGTGGTCCGTCTGCGTTCCACGTCCGAAGACTACGACCCCACCAATCGCGACTCGGCCTATGCGCATGTGCGTGCCTGCCAGGCCCGCCACGAAATCGCCACGGGTCTGTTGTTCGTGG
>NZ_DASWXE010000238.1:0-20335 GCF_036405635.1 Gemmatimonas sp.
CCCTCCGGTCCCCTAATACTTAGGCCCTGCGGTTGGGCCCGGATCCGGGCCGATCCCGGCCACCACCCGGGTACTGCGCAGCCCCCCTCTCAGGAGCGACCAGATGTCGATGATGTCGGAGTTCAAGGAATTCGCCATGAAGGGCAGCGTCCTCGATCTGGCCGTGGGTGTGGTCATCGGCGGCGCGTTTCAGAAGATTGTCGACAGCATGGTCAATGACATCATCATGCCGGTCGTGGGCGTGGCCACGGGCGGTATCGACTTCTCCAACCGCTTCATCGCCCTGAGCGGCGGCCCCTTCACCACCCTCGAAGAAGCCAAGAAGGCCGGTGTCGCTGCCATCGCCTACGGTCAGTTCATCAACCAGATCCTGACCTTCGTCATCGTGGCCTTCACCCTGTTCATGGTCATCAAGGGTGTGAACCGGATGCGCCGCACCTCCCCGCCGCCAGCCAAGGTCTGACCACGCTGGGCCGGGCCAGGCTCACCTGCCGCCTACCACAAACCGCCCGGACCGTCATCTGACGTCCGGGCGGTTTGTTTTTGCATCACTCTGGCAGCGGGCCCAGATCCACGAGCACGGCACCCTTGTCGACGGCCTGACCCTGGCTGACCCGAATCCCGGTCACGACACCGGCCGTGGTCGCCCGGAGTTCGTTTTCCATCTTCATGGCTTCGATCACCACGAGTCCCTGCCCGGCACTGACGGTGTCGCCTGCCGCCACGGCGATGCGCACCACCAGCCCGGGCATCGGGGCCACGAGCGGAGCTGGCCCACTGGCTGCCGCCGACGCGGCCGTCAGGTCACGGATGGCCCGCATGCGCTCATCGAGCGCCTCGGCCTCGACCCGCGCCCCATCGACATCGAGCAGCCAGCGCCCCCGCTCGCTTCCGCGGCGCGCTACCACCCGATGCACCTGCTCGCCCAACCGCACGAGCTTCACGGGCGTACCCGCGATCGGGGTGAGCGCCACGTCGACGCGTTCCCCGTTGACGACCGCGTGCGCTCCGTCGAGCTCCACGGTGATTCGTTCGCCGTTCACATCCACGATGTACTTCACGCGGCCTCCCGCCCCTGCGATCGCTGCAACACACACACGGTTTCTACGTGTGCGGTCTGCGGAAACATGTCAAAACAGTGCACCGAAACGATGTCCCACGACGGCATGCGCGACAGGTCGCGCGCCAGAGTCGCAGGATCACAACTCACATAGACCAGCCCTCGGACGGTCTGCATGGTGTCGTCTTCCAACCATGCGGTCACCCGCGCATCCACACCGCGCCGCGGCGGGTTGAGCACCACGACATCGGGCACTCGCCCCGGAGACGACAGCCGGGGGATCGCCTGCTCCATCAGGTCGCATACGACCTCCCCCCTGCCCGCCACCTGCTCGCCCGCGGCGCGCAACCGCGCTTCCGCATGACGTGCGCCCACGGCGTCTGCCTCGACCGCGATCACCTCATGGCCGGCCACCGCCAGTCGCTCGGTCAACAGACCGGTGCCTGCATAGCCGTCCACCACGCGTGTGGGCGCAAACTGCGTGACCGCCGCATACACATGTTCGCGAAGCGCATCAGCCACACGAGCATTCACCTGCGCGAAGGCGAGCGCTTCGCCCGCTTCGGGCGCGGCGCCGTCTTCTAGGGCGGCATCACGCGTCCCGTCGGCGGCCTCCCACCAGACGGCGCGCACCTGTGGTGCCCGACGCAGCAGCGCAGCGCTCCACGATTCCCGATCTTCCCACACCGACCCGCCCTGCAGCACCACCGTGACTTTGAGATCACTGGCAGCACCCGAATGGACAACGCCTGTTTCGCTGTCGAGCCGCAGTCCGAGGCGGAGGGCATCCGCATTGGGCATACCCATCGTCCGATCCGCCAACAACGGGCGGAGTGCGTGCCAGGTCTCGACGAGCAAAGGATGCGCGATCTCGCACTGCTCCAGCGCGAAAACCCGGCGTGCGTCGTCGTGAGGGTGCAAGCCACCAATCCATCCGCCGCTGCGCCGCAACAACACGAGCGTCAACCGACCGCGATAGTGCCACTCGAGATCGGCGGTGATGGGTGGCAACGACACCTCGCGTCGACCAACACGGCGCAATGTCTCCTGCACCATGTGCTGGCGCGCCAGACGCTGCGCAGGGCCATCGACATGCTGTAGCTGGCATGCACCGCAGCGGTCGTCCTCGTAGTGCGCACACCGCGCATCCACGCGCTGTTCCGAGCGCTGCAGCAACTGGAGCACCCGGCCACGCCCGTGCCGCGCATGACGAGTGTATGCAACCTGCGCGATATCGCCCGGCGCCGTGCGCGGTACGAACACCGCCATCCCGTCCATCCGACCGACGCCCTCACCGCCGGCCGCGAAGCCGTCGATGGTCAGCACGCCCGTGTGTTCGGGGAGCGCCGCACGTTCGCGGCGCCCCCGATTGGCGTTTCGATGCTGGTCCTGTCGGCCCGGACGGCGACTCACGTTCAGCGCAGCCCCTCACGGCGAGCCAGCGCGGCCCACGCGCTGGGCGGCACATCCCGCACAACCGTATTGCCCGCAGCGGCAGCCGCCGGTGCACTCACACGACCGGCTGACCGCTCCTCGTGCGCCACCAGTGCGGCCGCGATGGCCGCCAAACGCAGCGTTTCCGGATCGGTGTGTGGTCCCGTCAACGTGCCCAATCGCTGCTCGAGCCACTGGATGGTGATGTCGCCGCGCTGGAACTCGGCATCGTCCATCACGCGCAGGTGAAACGCGCGCGACGATTCGATACCGTCGATCGTGAGCTCGAGTAGCGCACGACGCATGCGCGAGATCGCCAGTTCACGCGTGGGCGCATGCACGATCAGCTTGGCCAGCATGGGGTCGTAGTGCAGGCCCACCACACTGCCCGCCTCGATGCCACCGTCCCAGCGCACGCCCGGACCGCTGGGCAGGTGCAAATACTCGATGCGACCCGTGCTCGGCAGGAAACCATTGGCTGGATCCTCGCTCGTGATGCGGCATTCGATCGCCCAGCCACGCGGTGTGAAGTCCTTCTGCGCAAACGGCAATGCTTCGCCGGCCGCGATACGGATCTGCCACTGCACCAGGTCGATGCCCATCACCAGTTCGGTCACCGGGTGTTCCACCTGAATGCGCGTGTTCATCTCGAGGAAGTAGTACTGACCATCCTTGTCGAGCAGGAACTCGCAGGTGCCCGCATTCACATAGCCTGCCGCCTTGGCCGCCGCGACGGCCGTGGCACCCATGCGGGCACGCAACTCCGGTGACACCGCTACACTCGGTGCTTCTTCGATCATCTTCTGATGACGGCGCTGCACCGAGCACTCGCGTTCACCGAGGTGCATGACGTTGCCGTGCGTATCGGCGAGCACCTGGATTTCCACGTGACGCGGGCCCTCGATGTACTTCTCGAGGTACACGGCGTCATCGCCGAATGCATTCAGCGCCTCGCGGCGCGCCGACGCGAGCGCATCCGCTATGTCTTCCTTCGCCCGCACGACGCGCATGCCCTTGCCACCACCGCCCGCGGCGGCCTTGAGCAGCACGGGGAATCCGTATGCCTCGGCGATCGCAATGGCTTCGTCCGCATCCTTCACGCCTTCGGTGTTGCCAGGCACGACGGGGACGCCGGCCGCGATGGCCAGCTGACGCGCCGCGGTCTTGGAGCCCATGGCTTCGATGGCTTCGGCCGGGGGGCCGATGAAGACCAGACCGGCATCCCGCACCGCCCGCGCAAACCACGCGCGCTCGGAAAGAAAGCCGTAGCCCGGGTGAATCGCCTGGGCGCCAGTACGCAGCGCCACCTCGATGAGGCGTTCGCCCACGAGGTAGCTCTGACTGGATGGGGGCGGACCCACGAGCACGGCCTCATCGGCCTCGCGTACATGGGGCGCCTGCGCGTCCGCCTCCGAATAGACTGCGACCGTCTTCACGCCCAGTTCCTGACAGGCGCGGATGACACGCAGCGCGATTTCGCCGCGATTCGCGACGAGCACCTTGTTGAACATGCCGAGCCTCAGAGCGGGAGATTGCCGTGCTTCTTCGCCGGATTGCGATCGCGCTTGCCCCGCAGTGACTCGAGCGCCTCGATGAGGCGCGGGCGCGTGTCGCGCGGATCGATCACGTCATCGACATAGCCGCGAGCAGCCGCGATGTACGGGTTGGCAAACTTCTCGGTGTATTCAGCAACGCGCGCGTCCATGGCGGCCTGCGGATCGACGGCTTCGGCGATCTCCTTGCGGTACAGGATTTCCACCGCGCCCTTGGGACCCATCACCGCAATTTCGGCCGTCGGCCAGGCGACGTTGAAGTCGCCGCGGATGTGCTTGGAGCTCATGACGTCGTACGCGCCGCCGTAGGCCTTGCGCGTGATGACGGTGAGCTTGGGCACGGTGGCTTCGCAGTATGCGTACAGCAGCTTCGCGCCGTGCTTGATGATGCCGTTGTGTTCCTGCGTCACGCCCGGCAGGAAGCCCGGAACGTCCTCGAACGTGAGGAGCGGAATGTTGAAGCAGTCGCAGAAGCGCACAAAGCGCGCAGCCTTCATGGATGCATTGATGTCGAGCACACCGGCCAGCACTGCGGGCTGGTTGGCCACGATACCGACGCTCTGTCCGCCGAGGTGCGCGAAGCCGACGAGGATGTTGCCGGCGTAGTCGGGCTGCACTTCGTAGAAGGTGCCATCGTCGACGATGCGCGTGATGACTTCGCGCATGTCGTACGGCTTGTTCGGATTGTCCGGCACGACATCGAGCAGCGACTCTTCGCGACGGTCGCGCGGATCGCGGCCCGTGCCACGCGGCGCGTCATCCACGTTGTTGCTCGGCACATAGCGGAACAATTCACGGATGTGCTGCAGGCAAGCCAGCTCGGAGTCACACGCGAAGTGCGCCACGCCGCTGGTGCCTGCGTGTGTGTCGGCGCCGCCCAACTGCTCCATCGTCACGTCTTCGTGCGTGACGGTCTTCACCACGTTCGGCCCCGTCACGAACATGTAGCTCGTGCCGCGCACCATGTAGATGAAGTCGGTGATGGCCGGTGAGTACACGGCGCCACCGGCGCACGGGCCGAGGATGGCCGAGATCTGCGGGATCACGCCCGAGGCTAGCGTGTTGCGCAGGAAGATGTCGGCATAGCCACCCAGCGACACCACGCCTTCCTGAATGCGCGCACCGCCGGAGTCGTTCAGGCCGATCATCGGCGCGCCGTTGCGCAGCGCGAGATCCATGACCTTGCAGATCTTCGCGGCGTGGGCCTCGGACAGCGATCCACCAAAGACCGTGAAGTCCTGGGAGAACACGTAGACCAGTCGTCCTTCGATGCGACCATGGCCGGTCACGACACCGTCGCCATAGATCGGCGCCTCGCCCTCGGCGAGCGACCGGGCGGTGGCGAAGCGGTCGATTTCGACGAAGGAGCCTTCGTCGAGCAGGACGTCGAGGCGCTCACGGGCAGAAAGTTTGCCCTTGGCGTGCTGGGCAGCGATGCGGGCGGCGCCTCCGCCCTGTTCCGAAGCCTCACGGGCGACCGCGAGGCGCTCGAGCTTGTCACGCATGGAAGTCTGGGATGACTGGGTCATGGCGCGGGAAGCTAGCCCCCATCCTAGGGCATTGGTAGCGATGCGCCGATCAGTCGTACCACGGGGCGTCCCGGAATCCCCTCGTCCCTCCGATCCCACGTCCGGGACACCTTTCGCCCGCCATTCAGGGCGAGAAGGCCCTCGCCTGTTCGTGGCGGCTGATCACATGGGCGCGCAGAACCTCGAGGGCATTGGTGAAGCTGGCCGCCCCAGTGAGGTACGTGGCGCCTTGCTGCTCGCCGTCCGGACCGATCGCGTACGGCGCGACGAGGGCATGGTGCCGTCCGAGCAGGGCCTGCATTCGGGTGGGTGTGAACACCGTCGACTGCAGAGTGGCCACGTGCTGCCGGTAGCGCGCGAAATACACGGGGTCGTCGATCAGGTAGCGCAGCAAGGGCCACTGGGCGCCGCTCACTTCACTCATGGACAGCGACAGCGCGAGGGGATTCGGAGACAGTGCTTCATTCATGTCCCACGGAATCCAGGTGAGTCCCTTTCCGGGCTGGTTGTACAGGTAGTGGTTCTGAGGGAGTGCCCCGTACACATCCCAATTCACCATCACATTGTTCACGGCGAGATAACGCAGGAAATGATCGACGTTGAAGGTCGCTTCCAGTGAGTCACGCCAGCGCTCCGGTGCGGTCAAGCGCATGGGGTTGTTCAGCACGGAAACAAAGGACTGTATGTCACTCCAGTCCGCGGCGTCTTCGTTGTTCTTCTTCTCGAGTTGATCGCGCACGAAAGTGAGGAAGCGCGACGTTGGCTTGTACACATTGCCTTGGTCACTGCCGAACTGCGCGGCGATCATGGTGTCTTCGATGATCTCGACCATGGTGTACACGCCCACATAGCGCGAGCCCGCGCCGAAGTCGATGAATACGCGATAGAACGCCGTGCGTGCGGCGGGTACGCCCGCCAGACGGAAGATGTCGGCCGCCGTCTTTTCGCGGATGAGCGAGAGGTCGCGGAAGTTCGGCGACATCGACACCTCCTTGAAACCATGGAAGCGCTGATTGCCGATTGCGGGGAACTCCTCCTCGAACCGATCGAAGTTCAACCGGAATGGCAGCTTGTAGTTGCCAGTGATCCACGCAGAGCCGAGCGAAGAGTTGCCCTTGAGTCGGAAGCCGACATGGGGCCAGGTGCGGCCATTGAACTGCAACGTGACATCGATGTAGTCGGGATCCTTGCGCGGGATAGCGAAGCCAGCCCCGCCGGCACCGAAGTCGAAGCCCCACAGCGCGGTCATGTTGGTGCGGATGCTGCCCCATTGTGCGCCGGTCATGCGGATGTCCAGTCGATTGACCGCATTCTCCGGGAACACCACCGCGTATGCCGTCGCGGCAGAAGGCCCATGCGACGCCTCACTCCACCCCGTGTCTGTGGTGGGCGGAGTGACATCCGGCGAATGATCGTCCGGAGCCACGGCATCCTGCCGACAGGCGAACAGTGCGCCACAGAGTAGCGCTCCGATCGCGTGTCGCAATACGCGGATAACAATCATTCACCACTATACAGCAAAACGAACGCGCGGGACGCCTCTCGGCATCCCGCGCGTTGTGTCCAGTTGCTCTCTTTCCGCGTGCTTCACGCGTGAAGAGGGGCGCTGGCGCTCTTGAATCAGTTGGCCTTGTAGATGATCGGCAGCACGACCTTGGTCTTCACCGCGGCGCCGTTCACCTTGCCGGGGTTGAAGTCGAGCTTGGCCACCACCTTCTTGGCCGCTTCACCGAGCGCCGTCTGCGTGGCGTCCACGACTTCCACCGACGCCGGATCCACCTTGCCCTTCGAGTCGACGACGAACTGGAGCTCAACCATGCCACCCACACCGCGGCTCTTGAGATCGGCCGGGTAGGATTCCTGAATCAGGCGCGCCGCGTTGGTGGACGAGGTGAGCTTGGGCGGGTTGGTGACTTCCGAGATCGGGTAGACCTTGTCGTCCTGGGCAGCGGCGGTACGAGCAAGGGGGCCGGCGAGCAGCAGGGCGGCAACGGCGGGGAACAGCGCAAGACGGAACGTCGACATAGGGATTCGATCCTCGAGATCGCGACGGGACAATTTGGATAGCCCAGCACTTCGTCTTCGAAGCGAGGGGATTGCCGCACGCGGTCTCCCAGTGAGATGCGTTCGACACGATGGCTCTATCGGCTGTTGTCATGGAGAGCTAAAGTGTTTCTCACATCACCATTCACATTCGTCACAGCCCCGGCACAGCGCTGGTATGTTTGGGGCTTGGTGGCCCAATCTGTTTCGGCCGAGGCCACTGGAACGTCCCTTGCGAAGGATCTTGCTCATCGTCAGCAGGTCCCGTGTCCTCCCTCCCATTTCCGCAATTCCAATCCATGTCCGTGATCCCCGACCTTCACGATGATGCCCATCTCCGCCGTGTCCTGTTCGCGGCAGGGATTCTTCTGCTGGTGATTCCAGCCGTTCAGGTGGTGATCCAAGTGCTGCCCCTGCAGCTGAGCAACATTCAGTGGCGTTTCGCGGCGGCCAATGCCCTCTCGGGTGGGTTGCTGCTGCCCAACTTTCTTGGCTTGACGCTTCTCTTGACCATCGCACGCCGACTGGGTCAGCCCGGCTTGCAGCGCGTGGTCGGAATTCTCGCGGCGCTATATGTGCTGGGCCTGGGCGCCTCGCTGGCGCTGTTCGCGCTGGATGCTTCCCAGCTGAAGGCGATCGTGAGCACCCAGATGGCGACGGCTTTCCGGAACACCACCCTCCGGGTGTCGATGGTTTCCGTGCTCTTTCTCGTCTCCTATGCGCTGCTCGCCGTCGCGGCATTCCTCACGCCGAAGGGCGAGGTCAAAGCGCGCCGGGAGAAGGGTGGAGAGGAAGTGGTGGGGCTGATCGTCGGGCAGTAGCACACGAAGCTTCCGGCGGTCCCGTTACAGTTCCCTGCAACCCCCTCACTGCTTGTCAATCAGCGGTGAGGGGGTTGGCGCTTCCTGAAGCAGGAACATCCCGTATTCCAGCAAATGGTGCGGTCCTGCAACGACTGTGTGTATTTTATGCAACATTCTGGAATGTTCCTGTCCTGATCCACCAGACCGCTCGGGCTGAGCTGTCCTTATTCAGAGGGAAAGACACGGTTATTCAGGTTCTTGAAGATTTTCATTTTCCGGCATGGATTGTGCTCTACCTCACGTCACCAGTAGGTCCATCCAACAGCACCCCTCCCGACTGAGGTCTGAATGAAGCGCGCAATCCTTTCGACGCTGGCTGCGGTTGCCAGCCTGGCCGTTACACAGACGGCACAGGCGCAGGTGAATATCGTCGGTACCACGACGGGCTGTTTCTACACGACATCGAACGCGAACTGCATTGGCAGCAGCTACGGCGGCCTCTCCTTCACGGGCGGATCGTTCAACGTGTCGGCCAGCCAGGGTGGCTACTACGACCTGGACGACCTCAACGACTATCTCGGCAGCTTCGTGCTCGCGTCGAACACGAACACGAATTTTGGAGATCCGCTCCGGTTCCGCCTGACGGTATCGTTCAGCTCGCCGACTTCGGCTGATCCGAACCCGTACATCAGCACGGCGGACTTCGACGGTGATGTCCTCATCAACAGCAACGGCGACGATCTCGACTTCGATTTCAACAACAGCTGGTCGATGATCGACTATGCGGGCGGAAGCGATACCTACTTCTACATCCGCACGAACGACATCTCGAACATGGGCCGCGGCGATACGCGTCTGGTCACTGGCAACATCGCGTGCGAGGACGGCTGGGAGGACATCTGCAAGCGCGATGGCTCCACGCCCCCGGTGCAGGCGCCGGAGCCGGCCAGCCTGGCCCTGCTGGCCGCTGGCTTCGCTGGTCTCCTTGGCGTGAAGCGGCGCCGCCAGAACGGCTGATCAACAGTTCGTTTCAAGGGTAGAGAAGGCGGGGGGCACCTCATCTGGTGCCCTCCGCCCATTTTTTTGTAAGAGCCAAATGTTGTTCTTTTACCTCAACGGTGTTGCAACGGTGACACATGAGGCTTTTGCTTCTTTGCGATCTGTGTTCCAAAGCAGGGAGTATTTCCCCGAAAACGTGCAATAATTTCCAAAAAGGGAAACAATTTCCCGGCATGAAAAGTGCTACGTAGGGAATCGTCATCACATAGTTCCTTCCCGCACTTATTGAGGTGTTGTACATGAAGCGTTCCCTCCTGACGATTGGCGCCCTCGCCGCCTCGGTTGCCGCCGCCGGCACCGCGTCTGCCCAGACGGTCTCCTCCCAGACGGGTACCACGTACTCGGTGTCGTCCATTGATGACGGCATCAATTCGAACCAGATGGGCGGCATGAAGGTGACCGCCACGTTCGCCAACGGCGCCTCGGTGTTCGGTTTCTGGAGCAACCTGGGCGGTGGAAGCTGGGGCGTGAATCTCTCCAGCGGCCAGACGCAGCTCATCAAGGTTTCCATGAACGGCGGCACCGACACCTTTGATGGTCCGTGGCGCGTGGACCTGTATCAGGGTTCGCCGAACCTCACCACCCTGCTCTTCGAAGGTGGCCCGGCCTACGGCAACGTGGCGTTTGATCGCAGCAACGGGTTCCAGGGGAGCTCCGGCACGGCCGGGTCGAGCACGGGCAACGACTTCGACCTTCTGGCAGCGGGTTGGGGCGGTGTGACCGCGACCTACAGCAACGCGATCGGTCTTGGTGCGGCTGCCCCGGTTGGCGATCTGTTCCAGCAGGTCTTCGTTGACTTCAGCAATGCGTCGTACCGTACCTGCTACCTGGTCGTATTCTGCAGCACGGACAACGACGTGCCGGACAACGGCAACAGCCCGTTCTACTTCGAGATGGACACGGACAAGGCCGTGTTCAACACGACGCAGGTGCCGGAGCCGACGAGCCTGGCGCTCCTCGCGACGGGCCTGGTGGGCATCTACGCTGCGCGTCGTCGCCGCAACGCCTGATTCCTGCCCGTTCGAAAGCAAAGAGCCCCCGCCGTCATGGCGGGGGCTCTTTGTTTTGGCGGGTCATGACGCCCCCACTGTTTGGATGCGCCCGCAGCAATCCTCCGCGGATTTCTGGCCTTTGGCTTCACCAGATACAAAACGGCCCCCCAGTCAACTGACTGGGGGGCCGTTCTCACGAGCTCAGGACTCAGAGTCCGAGTTCGTCTTCCGAGCTGTGCACCTTGCTCGGCTCCGCCGGCTTGGGCGGCTGCTCTTCCGGGATCGACGTCACGGCGAGCACGATGCGGCGGTGGATCGGATCCACCTCCAGCACGCGCATCACGAAGTTCATCGCTTCGTACGTGAAGTCGGCCGGATTCGTCACCGTGCCTTCCGGGTTCAGCTGGCTGACCGGAACGAAACCCTCGATGTCGTTGCCGAGATCGACGACCACGCCCTTGTCCATCAGACGCACAACCTTGCCCGGGAGCTCGGTGCCCACCGGATAGGTCTCACCGATGCGAAGCCACGGATCTTCCTCGGCCTGCTTGAGACCGAGCGAGATGCGCTTGTTTTCGCTGTCGATGTTGAGGATGACCACGTCCACCGCGTCGCCCTTCTTGACCACTTCCGACGGATGCTGGACACGCTTGGTCCAGGACATATCGGAGATGTGAATCAGACCGTCGATGCCCGGCTCGATTTCGACGAAGGCACCGAACGAGGTCAGGTTGCGGACCTTGCCATTGATGCGCGTGCCGACCGGGTACTTGAGCGGCAGGATGACCCACGGATCCTGCTCGGTCTGCTTCATACCCAGCGAGATCTTCTCTTCCGTCTCGTCGACCTTGAGCACCACCGCTTCGATCGCTTCGCCGATGCTGACGATCTTGGACGGATGGCGGACGTTGCGCGTCCAGCTCATCTCGGAGATGTGCACGAGGCCTTCGATGCCCGGCTCGAGCTCGATGAACGCGCCGTAGTTCGTGATGGAAACGACCTTGCCCGAGACACGCGTGCCCACGGGATACTTGGCCGCCACATCCTTCCACGGGTAGCTCTGGAGCTGCTTGAGGCCGAGCGAGATGCGCTCGCGCTCCCAATCGATATCCAGCACCTTGATCTCGAGCTCCATGCCGATCTGCACCATCTCGCTCGGATGCGAGATGCGGCCCCACGACATGTCGGTGATGTGGAGCAGGCCGTCAACGCCACCGAGATCGATGAATGCACCGAAGTCGGTGATGTTCTTGACGACGCCCTTCCGCACCTGATCCTTCGCGAGCTCCTTCATGAGCTTCTCGCGCTTGCCCGCGCGTTCGGTCTCGAGGATCACGCGACGCGACACCACGATGTTGCGGCGACGCTTGTTGAGCTTGATGATCTTGAACTCGTACTTCTGGCCGAGCAGCTCGTCGATGTTGGGCACGCGACGCAGCGCGATCTGCGAGCCCGGGAGGAACGCGTCGACGCCCATGAGGTCGACGACCACGCCACCCTTGATCTTCTTGACGAGCGTGCCTTCCACCGGCTGATCGCTCTCGTAGGCCACACGGATGCGTTCCCACACCCGCATGAAGTCGGCCTTCTTCTTGGAAAGGACGACCGAGCCTTCCTGGTCTTCGAGGTGCTCGAGGAGGACTTCAACTTCATCGCCCGCCTTGAGGTCGGGCATGTCCTTGAATTCTTCGAGCGGGATCGTGCCTTCGGACTTGAAGCCGATGTCGAGGACGACGAGGTTCTCGCGAATCTCGAGGACGCGCGACTTGACGATCTCACCTTCCTCGATCGACGCCAGCGTGCCGTTGTACAGCTCCATCATCCGCTCGTACTCGTCGGACGAGAACTCGTCCTCCTCGTAGAGCTCGGGGCGACGGTTGGCGAGCGGGCGCAGCTGACTCTTCTGCAGGTCGCGCTTTTCGCGCGCGGTCAGCTTGCCATAGGCCGGCGCATCAGCGTTGTCCATCGCTTCTGCAGCTTCGGCAATTTCAGCGGCGAGCTCAGGGCTCAGTTCGGTGCTCATACGGTGTGGGATCTCCAGTTTCGCGGTACTGCACTCGCCGCGCCGAGAAAGAGGTTGAGAGTGTCCCGTCGTGGTACGAAGAAACCACGGGAACCCAATAACATAACGGGACGAGGAAAAGGGTTCAACGCCCATTCCTCATCCCGTTCGATCATCGGATCCCATGGCAGAGCCCGTCAACTGCCTCGCCGGATCCGGTCCCGGGTGGCTCTGGCCAGTGCGACAATCCGCTCCACCTGCTCTGCCTGGGTCACCGTCGTGGTGTCGATGGTGATGGCGTCCCGGGCGGCCGCACTCTGCGTGGCGTCCTTCGCGTCCCGGGCCACGAGTTCTTCTGTCTCGTTGGCAATCTCGGCATCCGTCGGACGCCGCCCCAGTCGCTGCACCAGCCGTCGCCGCGCCCGTTCCCAGGAATCGGCGATGAGGAACACCTTGAGCTGCGCGTCGGGGAAGACCGTGGTGCCGATATCCCGACCGTCCACGACGACGTCCACAGATGCGCCAGCGCTCCGCACCACGTCATTCACCCAGCTCCGCACCAGGGTCATCTGGGCAATGCGGGACACCTGACGAGTGACGGGTGCATCACGAAGGTCGGCATCCCGCTCAATTCCGTCGACCAAGGGCAGCACGGAACGTTCGGTCAGGCGCCACGACACACGCGCCGCATTGGCCAGTACGGCTTCCGGTTGCCAAGCCTCGGGCTCGCCGCAGGTCTCCAGGGCGAGAAATGTGATTGCCCGGTAGAACGCTCCGGAATCGACATGTCGTACCCCCAACTGCTGCGCCACCCATTGGGCCGTGGAGCTCTTGCCCGAAGCGGCGGGTCCGTCGATCGCGATCACGAGGGGAGCACTGGCCGTTGCAGCAAGTGCTTCCGAACCGGCCGAGGCACTCGCGGCCGATGCAACTGCAGCTGAAGGCGCCGATCCCGTGGCCTGGGCCAGGTCTTCCCAGAACCGGGGATACGACACGTCCACGCAATGCGGATCATCGATAGTGATCTCGTTGCCGGGAATGGCCCCGAGTACCCCGAATGCCATGGCCAGTCGATGATCGCCATGCGTGATCACATGCCCACGCAGCGGTGTGCGGTTGCCAGTGATGCGCATGCCGTCCGGCAACTCTTCGGCATCGACACCAAGCGTGCGCAGATTCTCCACCACGGCACGGATGCGATCGCTCTCCTTCACACGCAGTTCTGCCGCGTCGGCGATGCGCGTTTCACCGTCCGCCTGCGAGGCGAGACAAGCCAACATGGGCAGCTCGTCAATGCAACGCGGAATCTCGGCACCCTGAATGACCGAACCATGCAGCGCCTCAGGACGCACCACGAGGGTACCGATCAGTTCCCCGCCCACCAGGCGTTCGTCCGCGATGCTGAGCGACACCCCCATGCGTTGCAGCACATCGAACGCGCCGGTACGTGTGGGATTGAGACACACGTTTTCGAGACGTAACTCGCCGCTGTCCGCCACGGCAGCCAGCGCGGCGAAGAAGGTGGCCGACGACGGATCGGACGGCACGACGACATCGGCGGCCGTCACCTGCTGGTTGGCCGGCAATCGCACCGTGCGCTCGGTGATCTCGAGTGCAACCCCACGGGCGAGCAGCATACGCTCGCTGTGATCGCGCGAACGCGAGGGTTCTTCGACGATCACCTCCACACCAGACGCGAGCCCCGCCAACAACAACGCGCCCTTCACCTGCGCACTGGCGTGTGCGCTCACGTAGTTGGTGCCGCGTAACTGTGCACCGTGGACACGCATGGGCAGGCCATCGTGCCCAGGCGCGCCCTCGAACTCGATACGCGCTCCCATGGACGTGAGCGGCGACGCTACACGCCGCATCGGACGGCGGCTCAGGCTGGCGTCGCCTTCAAAGCGCGCCACGCGGCCAGGCAGCCCCGACACCAACCCGCACAGCAAGCGGGTCGTGGTGCCACTGTTGGCGCAATCCAGCGCGGCCTGTGGCGATGCCAGTGCCGCGATACCACCACCACGCACCACAAAATCCGCACTCAGTGCGGGAATGGCGACACCCATGGCTCGCAGTGCCGACGCCGTGGCGTGCACGTCGGCGGAAGCGAGAATGTCGCGCACGCGCGTTTCACCGTCTGCCAACGCGGCAAAAATGAGCGACCGATGACTGATGGACTTGTCACCGGGCGCCCGGATGGTGCCTGCCACGTGCAGCGGCTGGCGTTTGCTCAACGCAGCCACGCCTCCAGCGCGGTGGAGGCATCGGTGCGATCATCACGGTACTTCACGATGACCGGTGTCTGCAGCGAGAGGCCCTGCGCTTCGCCGAACGGTGACGACACGCGGCGGGCACCGGGCACGACGACGGCGCCTTCGGGGATGATCAGCGGCTGGTCGGCGGTGGCGCGATGCACCGTTTCGTTCACCAGGTCATAGACCGGCGTTCCGCGCGTCAGCACCACACCGGCGGCCAACACGGCCTTGGTGCGTACCACGGTGCCTTCGTAGACACCACAGTTGCCACCCACCACCACGTCGTCTTCGATGACCACCGGCGACGCGTTGATCGGCTCCAGCACGCCACCGATCTGTGCGGCCGCACTGAGGTGCACGCGTTCGCCGATCTGCGCACAGCTACCCACGAGTGCGTGCGAGTCGATCATGGTGCCACGACCGACATGCGCGCCCACGTTCACGTACATGGGCGGCATGCACACCACACTGGGCGCGAGATACGCACCACGACGCACCGTCGATCCGCCAGGCACGATGCGCACCTGGTTCTCCACGCGGAACTCGCGGGCGGGGAACGTGTGTTTGTCGAAGAAGTTGAAGGCGCCGGCGCCGCCCATCTCCACGACGCGACCGAGACGGAAGCCAAGAAGGATGGCGCGCTTCACCCACGGCACGGCGCGCCATGTGCCATCGGCATCACGTGCCGCGGCGCGCACATCACCGCGCTCGAGGTGGGCCATGGTGGCGTCGAACAATTGCTGTGCGTCGGCAACGAGCGGCGCACCGCTGTCGAGCAGCAGGGGGTCGTTGCAACGCGCTTCGAGATCGGCGAGGGAAAGGGCCATGAATCAGGAGTCGGCCGAAGTGTCGTAGTGAATGAGCGAGTCAGGACGCGAGCGCGCCGACCTGCACAAGAATGTCGCGAACACGCGTCTGATGCACGTCGGCCAACGGCACAAGGGGCAGGCGCAGCGTGCTGGTCATGCGTCCCATCATCGCCAGCATGGCCTTGGCGGGAATGGGGTTGGATTCGACGAAGGCGGCATCGATGAGCGGCGCGACGCGGGTGTCGAGAGCCCGGGCTGCGGTCAGATCACCGCGCGCCATGGCCTCACACAGGTCCACCATCAAGCGCGGTGCCACATTGGACACCACGGAGATCACGCCCTCACCGCCGTGGGCCATGACAGCCAAGGTGAGGCCATCGTCGCCGGAGAGCACGGCAAAATGGTCGGGGCGGTCGCGAATGATCGAGGCGATCTGGGCCACACTGCCGGATGCTTCCTTCACCGCGACGAAGCGCGGATCGGCAGCGAGTTCAAGGCAGGTGCGCGCCTCGAGGTTCACGCCAGTGCGTCCCGGCACATTGTAGATGACGATGGGCAGGTCGCAGGCGTCGGCGATGGCGCGGAAATGCGCCACGAGCGCGCGCTGCGGCGGCTTGTTGTACATCGGCGTGACATGCAACAGGTGCGTCGCCCCGATCGCCTTGAGTTCACGTGAAAGCGTGATGGCCTTCTGGGTGTCGTTCGAGCCAGCGCCGGCAATAACGGGAATGCGCCCGTTCACCTGCTCCACCGTGATCTCCACCACCCGGCGATGTTCGGCGGCAGTGAGGGTGACGGCCTCGCCGGTGGAGCCGCAGGGGATCACCATGTGCATCCCCTGCTCCACCTGCCAGTCGACGAGCGCACGCAGCGCGTCTTCATCGAGCGCGCCGCTCGCTGTGAACGGCGTCACGAGCGCTGTACCACAACCACGAAGTCGGGACGTCATGATCTGCTCAGGTCGAAGGCGTGGCGCGCAACACATCGCGCATCGTATACAAGGCGGGCGTGGTCTGGCGGGACAGCCAGCGGGCAGCGGTCAGTGCACCATCGGCAAACACACGACGGTCGCGCGCTTCGTGCACGAGTTTGATCTGTTCGAACGGCGCATCGAAGATCACTTCATGCGTGCCGGGTACCGATCCCACACGCACGCTGCTGACGGGCACCTGGTGTCCGAGTCCGGCGGCCAGCCGTTCGGCGATGGCAATACCGGTGCCGGACGGTGCGTCCTTCTTGGCTGTGTGGTGCGTTTCTACGACATGCGTGTCGAATCCGTCCACTTCGCGCAGTCGACGCGCTGCATCCTCAGCAAATGCCAGAAACAACTGCACGCCTACCGAGAAGTTGGGCGCCCAAAGAGCCGGCGTGCCGGTCTCCCGCACGGCCGCTTCGAGGTCGGCCAAATGCGCTGTCCACCCAGTGGTACCCACCACGATTGGACAGCCGAGCGCGAGCAAGGTGCGAGCGTTGCTGAGCGCCGCTTCGGGGCGGGTGAACTCGATGGCCACGCGGGCGCCTCCCAGCGCCTCGCGCGTCATCGAATCCATCTCATCGGCGCCAAGACGGGCCACCACTTCGCAGCGCCGCTCGATCGCCAGCGCATCGATGGCACGCCCCATCTTGCCCATGCCCACGAGAGCGACGGGCAAGACGGGCGTGCCGTCAGTAGTTCGGTCGCTAGTTCGGTCGCTGGTCATGCGGCGCCCTCGAAGAAGGACGCGTGCAGACGCTGCATCGCCGGCACGACCTGATCATCGTCGATGACCAGCGTGACGTTGATGCCCGTGGCGCTGAGTGATGCCATGTGCACGGGAATGGGTCCCAGTGCGGCGATGGCATCGGCGATGGCGCGACTGCCGTCGGCAATGCCGGCACCAACGATCGCCACGACACCGGCGCGGCGTTCCACCGCGACATCGCCAAACGCCGCGAGGTCCTGGAGGATGGCGCCGAGATTGTTGGTATCGTCGAGCGTGACCGACACTGATACTTCCGACGTGGTGACCACGTCCACCGAGGTGCGGTGATTTTCGAAGACCTCGAACACGCGCCGCAGGAAGCCGGGCGCGAGCAACATGCGCGACGACCGGAGCTTGACCAGCGTGGCGTTGCGCTTGCCCGCGATGGCACGCACGGGCAGACGCGGCGCGTCGAATGCGATCATCGTGCCCTTCCCTTCCGGCTTACGCGAATTGAATACGTACACCGGGATGCCACGCTGCACGGCAGGCGCGATGGTGGACGGGTGCAGGACCTTCGCGCCGAACGCGGCGAGTTCCGCGGCTTCATCGAAGCTGATGTGTTCGATGAGCTGCGCCCCTGGAATCACGCGAGGATCGGCAGTGAGCATGCCATCGACATCGGTCCAGATTTCGATGGCGGTCGCTTCAACTGCTGCACCAACGAGCGACGCCGAAAAATCGGAGCCACCGCGTCCGAGCGTGGTGGTCACGCGGCCCGGTGCCGACCCCACGAAGCCGCCCATGACGGGGATCTTGCCCTGCTGCAGCAGCGGCACGAGCCGTTCCTGCGAAGCAGCCGCAATGCCATCGAGGTCGGGTTCCGCGCGTGTGAAGTAGTCGTTGGTGCGCATGACATCACGCGCATCGACGTACACGCCCGGGAAGCCTGCCCTGCGGAAGGCGGCAGCGACGATCTGTGATGACAGCAGCTCACCCAACGCCGCCACCGTGTCGAGCGACCGCGGGGTGAGATAGCCCAGCGTGCGGAACGCTTCGGCGAGATGGGCGAGCTCGTCGAAGGCGTGACCGATCTCCACCGCGAGCTCTTCGGCTTCCGGTGAACCTTCGAGTAGCGCGGCCGCCTCTTTGAGGTGACGGTCGCGGAGCTGTTCGACGATCTGCAGCGCTGTCAGCAGTTCGCCGGCGGCCGCCTTGTGCGCGAGGTCGAGCAGCAGATTCGTGGCGCCGCCCAGGGCGGAGACCACGACGATCGGCTGATCGGCCTGCTTGCTGGTGACGATTTCGATGACGCGACGAATGGCAGTCGCGTCAGCGACCGAGGTCCCTCCGAACTTGCAAACGATCACGGGGCACCGATCCCCGCGAGCTGCCCGGAGGCAGCGAGCAATTCGGCGTTGAGGATCGATCCACCGGCCGCGCCACGCACCACGTTGTGCGACATGGCGACAAGACGGAGATCGAAGAGATGGTCGGCGCGCACGCGACCGATCGTCGTGGCCATGCCGTTGCCACGATTCACATCACGGCGCGGCTGCGGGCGATCGTTTTCGTCGCGGATGATGAGCGCTGGCTCCGGCGCGGACGGCAGTCCCTTCACCGCCTCATGGCCGGTCCAGTTGCGCAGCACCTCGAGTGCCTGTTCGGGCGTCGGCTTGCGCTCGAACGCCACCGACAGGCACACCGTGTGACCGTGCTCCACCGGCACGCGGTTGGCGTGCGCGCTGGTCACGATGTCGGCGTGCTTGATGCGGGTGCCGTCGAACGTGCCGAGCAGCTTCACCAGCTCCGTCTCGATCTTGGGCTCTTCATCGCCGATGTACGGGATGACGTTGCCCAGAATGTCGAGCGAGGCCACGCCGGGATAGCCGGCGCCGGACACCGCTTGCATGGTGGTGGCAAAGACTTTCGTCACGCCAAAGGCCTGGTGCAACGGCGCGAGTGCCGCCGCGATGACCGTGGTGGCACAGTTGGCGTTGGTGACGATCGCGCCCGTCCACCCGCGCACCTGCCGCTGATGGGCGAGCAGTGCCAGGTGATCCCCGTTCACTTCGGGGATCACGAGCGGCACGTCGTCCGCCATGCGGTAGTTCTTGGCGTTGGACAGCACGAGGCGGCCAGCACGCGCGAACGCGGCCTCCACATCACCGGCGACACCGGAGTCGAGCGCCGAGAACACGATCGGCGCCGTCACTTCGTCGGGGGTGCACAGCTTCACGGTGAGCCCCGCCACCGACGCCGGGAGCACACCCTCAAGCCATTTCGCTGCCTCTGAATACGATTTGCCCGCGCTGCGCTCGGAGGCAGCGACTTCGACGAGATCGAACCAGGGATGGCCTTCGAGCAGGCGGATAAACGCCTGTCCGACGGCACCGGTGGCGCCCAGAACGGCGACCGGCCAGCGAGTGGATGAGGGTGTCATGCGAGCAGAGTGCGGACGATTCTCACGTATGCGTCGACCGACGCATCGAGTTCTGCCACATCGATGTATTCGATGGGCGTATGGGCCACGTGAATGGATCCGGGCCCAAAGAGGAGCGGCGTGCCCCAGCGATCCAGCAGCGGGATGTCGCTCGTGTAGGCAACGGGCTCCACCTCGAACCCGTTGATGACCTGAAAATGTTGAGCCGGAATGTGGGAGCCCCATACCAGCTCCACACGATCTCCCGCCCATTCGGCGAAGAGGCGCTTGACGGGCTCCACGTCGCCGACCAGCCGGATCATGATCTCCGCTTCGGCCAAGCCGGGCACGATGTTGGCCTCGGTGCCGGCGCGCAGCACGCCGATGTTGTACGTGGTCTGGCCGAGAATGGGATCGACCGGCAGCGGCAGGTCGCGTAGCCGCGGCAGCAGCTCGAGGAGTGGATCGAGGGCGCTGCTGCCGAGGTGTGCATAGGCAGAATGGGCTTCCCGGCCACGTACCCGCACGATCACGCGCTGGGCACCCTTGCACCCTGAGGCCAGCTTGCTCTCGGTGGGTTCACCGTTCACCAGCCACTTGCTGGTGGGCTCGAGTCTATTGGCGGCGCGGGCGCCGGGCGAGCCCTTCTCCTCACCGACCACAAACAGGAGATCCACGCGCTCTTCCCCTCC
>NZ_DASWXE010000239.1:0-30229 GCF_036405635.1 Gemmatimonas sp.
AGCGACTGGTCGAAGCTCTGCATGCCGTACGCCACACTGCCTTCCTTGATCAGGTCGGGAATGTTGAGCGCAGCCGAGAGGTCGCGGATCTGGTCGCGGACCGCTTCGGTGTTGACCAGAATCTCACAGGCGGGAACACGACCCGGCTGATCGGCCCGTGGCACCAGGCGCAGCGAAATGACCGCCGCCAGGGCATTGGCGAGCGCGAACCGCACCTCGTTCTGCTGGTGCGGCGGATAGAACGACAGCATGCGATTGATCGTCAGCGTCGCATCGGTCGTGTGCAGCGTGGAAAACACGAGGTGGCCGGTGCCGGCCGCCTTGAGGGCCACTTCGAGCGTCTCGAGATCGCGAATTTCGCCGATCATGATGACGTCGGGATCCTGGCGCAGCACACGGCGCAGCGACTGCGAGAACGACGCCGTGTCAGTGCCGACTTCGCGCTGGTTGATGTGACAGCGCACGTCGCGATGCACGAACTCGATCGGATCTTCGATCGTGATGATATTCGCGCTGCGACGTTCGTTGATGTGCTGAATCATGGCGGCCAGCGCGGTACTCTTGCCGGAGCCAGTGACGCCCGTGACCAGCACCAGACCGCGAGGACGCATCGAGATCTGCTCCAGCACGGGCGGCAGATTCAGATCGCGTACGTTGGAGGCGGCGTGCGCGATGGCACGCATCGCGAACGCCACCGTGCCCTTCTGCTGGTAGACATTCACGCGAAAACGCCCGATCCCCGGGACGTTGATGGCGAAGTCGGATTCGCGCGCCTCGACAAATTCGCGCAGCTGCGCCGGCGGCAGCAGGTGCTCGGCGAGCGCCCGGAGTTCTTCCGGGCGCATCGCGGGCATGTCGAGTGGAACGAGGTCTCCGTGCAGGCGGAGCGTCGGAGGACGTCCCACCTTGAGGTGCAGGTCCGATGCCCCTTCGCGCACCATGCGCTGGAGGGCAGCCTTGAGATCGAGTCCCGAGGCGGGGGCCGCACCGTTGGCGCTGCTGCCGTTCATGCCAGGAGCAGCGCCGGAGACCATCGTCATGTCGTCATGTCTCAGCCGGTCGGATCGATGCGGAAGAGCACCTGGCCGTATTCGACCGGGTGGGCGTCGGTGACATTCACCTCACGCACCACACCGTCGAACTCGGATTCGAGCTCGTTCATGATCTTCATCGCTTCGATGATGCAGACGATCTGTCCCTTGCTGACGCGATCGCCCACCGAGATGTAGGGCTTCGCACCGGGCTCAGGCGCAGAGTAGTACGTGCCCACCATCGGCGACTTGATCTCGAGGGCCGCGGACTTCGGCGCCTCGGCCTTCGGCGCAGGAGTCCCCCCCTCCCCGTCAGGACGCGCCGCTGGCGCAGCAGGCAACACCGGAGCGGCAACGGCCACCGGCGCCGCAAGCGCGGCTGGAGCAACGGTCATGGCAGCGCGCTGTTGCGGGCTCTTCGAGATGCGGAGCTTCATCCCCTTGTCGGACGAAATCTCGATGGAATCCACCGTGGAGCCGTCGAGCATTTCGATCAGCTTCTTCACGTAGCGCAGGTCGATCATGGAGGGGGAGGCTGAAGAGAATCGGCGCCAGCACAGAGCCGGCGCGAGGTCAGTCGATTTCGAGCAGAGTCCGGGGGAAACTCGTCAAAACACGTCCCCCCGACTCCGTGATGAGCACATCGTCCTCGATTCTCACCCCGCCCCACCCGGGGCGATAGATCCCCGGTTCGATGGTCACGACCATCCCGGTGGCGAGGGGAGCTTCGACGGTGCGGGCCAGGCGCGGCGATTCGTGCACTTCCAGGCCGATGCCATGGCCCAGCGAATGACCGAACGCGTCACCAAACCCGCGGGCGTCAATGTACTCTCTCGCGACCGCATCTGCAGCCATCCCCGTCATTTCGGGCCGAACCGCACCCGAAGCGCGACGATTTGCTTCCAGCACGACCTCGTAGACCTCTTTTTGCTGTGCCGAGGCCCGTCCCAGTACCACGGTGCGCGTGATGTCGGAGCAATAGCCGCGCGACACCGCACCGAAGTCGATCAGCACAAAATCACCCGTTTCCAGCACGCGATCACTGGCCCGCGCGTGCGGAAGGGCCGATCGGGGCCCAGACGCCACGATGGAGGCAAACGGATAGGCTTCGCTCCCCGCTTCGCGCAGTTGCTGCTCGAGAATGCCCGCCACGCCGGTTTCCGTCAGCCCCGGCCGCAGCCTGGAGAGGGTGGTATCGAGGGCCTTCTGAGCCATCGCCACCGCCTCTTCGATGGCCGCAATCTCCCCCTCGTCCTTTCGCTCCCGCAGCACCTCCACGAGATCTTCCTGGGGCCGCCACTGCCAGCGGGAACCCTGGTCCAGCAGTCGGCTGAAGTCCCGATGGAGCATGTGTGCCGATTCAAAGCCAATGCGGTCGACGCCCGTCATGGCCTGCAAGACGCTCCACAGTCCGATCCAGAGGCTCGACGGCTCGATCCGCACGGTGGCCGCCATGCCCACCTCCTGCTCCACCTGCGTGGCGTATCGGAAGTCCGTGAGCAGGACGCACTCTTTCGCCGTGACGATGACGAGGGCGTTGCTGCCTGAGAATCCCGTGAGGTACTGGACGTTTGGCAACGCCGTGACCAGCAGCGCGTCGAGATCAACGCGCGCCAGTGCGTCGCGGAGGCCAGCCAGCCGCACCGCGCGATTGTCAGTCATCGGTTGTCCTGCGGAGAGGGAATCAGCCGCGCGCGGCGGGCTGCTGTCGCTGTTGGAGCGTGCGCACAAGGCCGCGCAACCCGAACTCGTAGCCATCCGCGCCGAGTCCACAAATCATGCCGATGGACGCACTGGCCAACATGGAATGCCGACGCTCGGGTTCGCGGGCATGGATGTTGGAAAGATGCACTTCGACAAACGGAATCGCCGTTGCACTGAAGGCATCGCGCAGGGCCAGACTGGTATGCGTGTACGCACCCGCATTCACCACCACGCCATCCACCACCCCGCGCCATTCGTGCAGGATGTCGATCAACGCCCCTTCGCTGTTTGACTGGGCTGTACGCAACTGCACCCCGAGAGCGCCCGCGACGCCCTCGAGGTGAGTCATGATGTCAGCCAGCGTGGCGGTGCCATAGATGGCCGGCTCGCGCGTGCCCAGCAGGTTGAGGTTGGGTCCGTTGAGTACGCCGATGATCACGCGTTGCCGAGTCCCTTGAGCCATGCGGAAAACTGCGCCAGATCGTCGGTCGCCGAGGGTGCCCCCGGTGCGGCCGTGCGGTCCGGTGTCCCGGTTTCCGATGTGGCCTGGTGCGAAGCCGGATCCGGGAAGAAGCGGTCGAAAGAAAACGCTTCCGACGTCGATTCGGTTGAAGCGACGCCTTGCGCCGGTGTACTCATCGCCACCGCGCCCAAGGCGGGGGTACCCATGGCTGGGGTCCCCATGGCGGGAGTTCCAACGGCCGGCGTGCGCATGGCAGATGTATAAGCGGGCGTTCCGCGGGCAGGTGTACCCGACGAACCGAAAAAGCTATCGGTGACGGCACCGCTCTCGACATGCTGGGGCGAGAACGCATCGGCCAGGGCCCGCGCTGCGGTATCGTCTGCACCGTCGGTGGCGGCACCAAACAGCGACGCCAGCCCCTCTTCCTCGACCGCCGGTATCGCCACAGAGGCCCGCGGTGTGCGTCGCGGTACCCGACGAGCGGCCAGGGCTGCGAATCGTTCACGTGCCGTGTACCGAGCCGCCTGCTGTACCAAGGCCTCCGCCTTGACGGGCTCCGGCGCCGGAGCGGTGACCTGCTCTCGCAACTCGGCGAGCCGGGACGACAGCACCGGGTCGTATGGACGGCGACGAACCAGCTCTTCATAGACGCTGATGGCGCGTTCAATGAATCCCTGCGTCACCAGCAACTCGCCCATGGTCTCCGTCACGAAGGCCGGTGAAGGCACTTCTTCAACTTCCGGCTCGAACCCTTCCTCGGCGACGACATCACCGGCGTCATAGTCGCCATATGTCTCAAACCCGAAGGAGGCCGGCGGCGCTTCTTCAGCCGCTTCGGTCATCTCTACGGCTTCGGGATGCACGTCGGAGAACGACGCTTCGCCGTCGTATGCATCGGCCGTGACATCGGCCACCGGCATGGCAAACACCGAGACCGCATCAGAATCGCCGGCGACGCGGGCGTCTTCGGCGATCGCGTCGGCAATGGCCTCGACTTCCTCAGTGGGTGTGACCGGCGAGGAGAGCCAAGGCAGATCCGCCTCGACATGACCCACAGCGTCCAACTCCACAGACTCCGTCATCACGTCGGACACAGCCGCCTCGGGCAGTGATGCAGCGACGGGTTCCATGGCCCACGGTTCGATCGCCTCATCATGCGGGTCGGCGGCTTCCGTGATGGATTCGAGCTCCACGGACACGTCGACGTCCTCTTCCTGAGCGTACGTGGCTTCAGCGTACGACAGTTCAGCTGCCGGCTCGTCGAAGTCCGGTGCCGGCACCGCCAGCTCGGATGCCACCGGCGTCAGGACGTGGGCCGCATCGGCCGTCCACACGACATCAGCCTCGTCGCTCTGCGTCATGGCAAGCGCCGACGGGAGCTCCTCGTCTGCGATATCCGGTTCTGGCTCGGGCAGCGAGTGCGCCACGGGATCGGAGCTTTCCCGACCAAAGGCATCGACGGCTTCAACCGGCACATCGACATAGGCCGGCGTGACACTGCGCGGCGTGGCCACGCGTGCGACGAGATCAGATGTATCCGGCCACGTCGGCGCGGCCAGGCCTTCTTCGAAGGACAGGTCGTCCATTCCTGCCGAAGCGTCGTCATCCGCCGCCGCAGCAGCGGACGTTTCGCCGGCGAACGCAAAGGGATCGCTGGCCTCCGTTATCTCCTCCGCCGTGTCCGCCACGTCCGATACAGCGGCAGCGGCGGGCGGCACAACGGGCGAGGCGCCGGACACCGTCGCCGCCACAAATGGCACCTCTTCAGAGACCGCAGAACGCAGCATGCCATCGCCGGCCACTTCCATCGCATCCAGGTCGAGCAGGTCATGCGACGGCTCGGGGATTACCGGAGCAACTGGTGTTGCCGGCGCGATCTGCGAAATGGAAGGAATGGGTGGCGTCCGAAGGCGCGCGTTCACTTCATCGAAGTCGACCGCCCGCATGACGGAATCGGGCGTTGGCACCACCACACCGATGACCGGCACCGGGACGGATGGCGTGAACGACACGGGCCGCAGATCCGGCGCCGGGGCCTGCACCACCGGCATGGCCACGCCCGGCATGGGAATGGCCCGCATGGGATGCGCCGGTGTCGCAAGCGACGCGATATGCGCTGCGATGTCGTCGTTGCGGGGATCGGCATCCAGCACGCGCTCGTACCAGCGACGGGCGGCCATGGGATCACCCTGCCGGCGCGCGATGTCACCGAGATGGCGCAGCGCGATCAGGTTCTCGGGGTCGAGCGCCAGCGCCTGCTCGAACACCGAGCGCGCCTCGTCGAGCGCCTCCCCTTCGTAGAGCGCCTGCCCATAGACGATATACCCGCTCATGTGCCCCGGTTGTTTGGGCAGATGTTCGCGACAGAGCGCGATCGCCTGTGTCAGGTCGCCGGCTTTGCGGAGTTCATTCGCGAGCGGCGCGAAGTAACGGCGCGGGTTCTCGTCGAACTTCTTCCGAAGCTCCTCGATCCGGGCGGCTGTGCTCATGCGTGCGGTACCCTCTGGTGGTGTCCCCGGCCGACATGCGCTGTGCATCCAGCGGCGTTCCGGTGGGCCTGAGGCCCTGCGGGAGCGGACGCTGAATTAGTTGCCATGGTCGGTCAGGTTGTCAATCGTGGAGAAAATCACGGGAAGTCGTGGCGTGTCTTGCCTTTAGCCGTTCTGGACCGCTAGGTTTCCGGACTCTTTCCGGCACACGCCCTTCTTCGGGGAGGTGCGTGTGCCTTTCCGTATCTGCCCGTTCTTCTGAGTCAAGGAGTCTCGCCCCGTGCTGCAATCGATGCGGAGCGCCGCGAAGTACATCTGGATTTTCATCATCGTGGCGTTTGTCGGCAGCTTCCTGCTGTATGAGACCTCCGGACTCGCCGGTCGTGCTCCAGTGACGACGACCACGTCCATCGCCACCGTTAACGGGGAGGAAGTACTCCTCACAACGTGGCAGAACGCGGTCACCGCGCTCGAACAGCAACAGCAGCAGCAGTCGGGGCGTGGCGTCACGCTCGATGAGCGGCAGCAGTTGGAAGATCGGGCGTTCGATGAGATCGTGACGGAAATGCTCCTGCAACAGGAGTACAAGCGTCGCGGTATCACGGTTACTGACGAAGAAGTCGTTCAGGCGGCACGCATGTCTCCGCCGCCCCAGGCCACGACGTCGCCCGACCTGCAGACGGACGGCAAGTTCGACATGCAGAAGTACCTGCGTCTGATCTCCAGCCCCATGGCGCGTCAGTCCGGCATGCTCGCTGGCCTCGAAGCGTTCTATCGCAACGAGATCCCGAAACAGAAGCTGTTCGATCAGGTGGCGAGCAGCGCGTACGTCTCGGATGAGCGTCTGTGGCAGGTCTACAGCGATCGGCATGACAGCGCCACCGTGAGCTTTGTTGTCCTGCGCACGGATGCGCTCACCGATACGTCGGTGACCGTCACCGACGCCGAGATCTCGCAGTTCTACGACCGCAACAAGAAGCGCTACGAGCGCCCGGGTCGCGCCATTGTTTCGCTGCTCACCGTGCCACGCACGGTCACTGCGGCTGACTCGGCCGCTGCGCGCACGCGTATCGATCAGCTGCGTGCCGAGATTGTCGGTGGTGCGAAGTTCGAAGACGTGGCCAAGCGCGAATCGACAGACTCGATCTCTGGCGCGCAGGGCGGCGCCCTCGGCAAGGGCGGTCGCAACCGTTTCACGCCGAAGTTCGAGGAAGCTGCTTACGCGCTCAAGGTTGGTGAGCTTTCGCAGCCTGTGCTCACGCCGTTCGGCTGGCACCTCATCCGCGTCGATGACCGCAAGGGCGATACGCTCGACCTGCGTCATATCCTGGTCGTCGTCGGACAGACGGATTCGAGCGCCACGCGCACGGACCGCCGCGCCGACTCGCTGGCCAATCTTGGTGCAAGCCAGGAAGACGCCAAGAAGTTCGATGACGCTGCCAAGACGCTCGGCCTGACGGCCGCGCAGGTCGTGGTGGTGGAGAAGGAACCCCTGTCATTTGCTGGCCGCTACGTACCGAGCGTCAGTGCATGGGCCTTCTCGGGTGTGCGTTCTGGCGAGTCCAGCGATCTGTTCGATTCACCGGAAGCGTACTACATCGCCCGCCTCGACTCGATCACCAAGGGTGGACAGCAGTCACTGGCTGAAGTGAAGGACGATATCCGCCGCCGCCTGACGCGTGACAAGCGCATCGACAAGCTGGCCCCTGCTGGAGAAGCGCTGGTGGCGGCAGCACGCGCCGGCACGCTGGAGTCGGCAGCCGCGGCCAAGGGGCTCACGGTTGAGAAGTCCAACAGCTTCAGCCGCGTCGATGCTGTCCCCGGCCTTGGCCAGTTCACGCAGGCTGTTGGTGGGGCGTTTGCGGTGGCGGCAGGACAGGTCGGTGGACCGTTCCGCTCTCTCGATGGCATGGTCGTGCTCCGCGTGGACGCGCGTACCAACGCCAGCAAGGAAGCCTTTGAAGCCGAAAAGGCGAACCAGCGCGCGCAGCTGCTGCAGCAGATGCGTCAGCAGCGCATCGACGAGTTCCTTGGAAACCTGCGCCAGCACACCAAGATCGACGACCGCCGCACGGAAGTGATGTCGCAGCTCCGCCGTCAGTCGGGTACCTGATTCATCGTGAGCGCGGCGCGCAGGCGCCGCGCTCACAGCAGGACCAATCAGAACGTCAGCAAAACCAAGAAGCCCCCGCGGTCACCGACCGGCGGGGGCTTCTTCGTGTGTGGCGAAAGCGTCAGTTGAGCAGGCGCTTGGGCTCTGGACGATCTTCTTCTGCCGCATCCTGCTGGGCCGGCTGACCCTGCGCGATACGCTGCTCGTTGCGCGGCTGCTCGGTGATCTGCTTCTGCGCGTCACTGAGGTTGCGCTTGAATTCGTTGATGCCCTTGCCGAGGGATCCAGCGATCTCAGGGATGCGCTTGGCTCCGAAGAGGAGCAGCACGATCACGAGAATGATCAGGATCTCGCCGAAGCCGAAATTTCCGAAGTTCATGGGGGGAAGCTCCTAGAAGAGGGACCGCGCGATGAGGTAGGCGATCAATACTCCCAGAAGGCTCAAGAGCGAGACATCCAGGGCGACAGGTCCAACCGCAAACTTCAATATAATCAGGTCGATCGGTAGAGGGCCCACTGCCGGCGTGACGCCGGTCGTCAGGAACTCCTTCACCGCACCCGGCGGCAGGAAACGTCGCGCTACCTGTGTAAGGAGCCCCCCGGCCACGAAGCCGGACGCGAGCACCAATACATGAAACAGCGGACGATGCTTGGAAGGTCCACGAACGGCCATTACCAGCGACGCTCCACAACGTAGGCGATGGAATCCAGCAGGGCGGCCTTCGCCGGCCCTTCGGGGAGCTCAGCGAGCGCCTCTTCGGCTTCCCGTGAGAACTGATCAGCGCGCTGGCGGGCGTACTCCAGCCCCCCATGATCCCGCACAATGCCCACCACCTCGGCAATTGCCTCGTCCTCGGGTTCCGGAGAGGCGAAGAGCGCTTCGACCCGGGTCCGCGCCGAAGACGGCATCTCACGCAGTGCGGCGATGAGCGGCAGGGTGACCTTGTGCTCCTTGAGGTCGAGACCGCTCGGTTTTCCGGTCATCTCCTGCTGCTCGGTGTAGTCGAGGAGATCGTCCGCGACCTGGAATGCCATCCCCAGCCGCTCACCAAAACGCGTGACGGCCTCGCGGTAGCGCGGGGCACCGGACAGTGCACCGACATCACAGGCCGCCATGAACAGCGTGGCGGTTTTGGCACGAATCAGCGTCTCGTAGTCCGATTCGCTGAACGCCAACGCGTCGTACGCGCTGAGTTGCCGAATCTCGCCGAGTGTCATCTCGTTCGAGGCGTTCGTGATGGAGCGCATCGCTTCGAGATCGCCAATGGTCACGAGCTCACGCAGTGCCCGCAGGTACAGGAAGTCGCCCATGATCACCGACACCTGGTGACTGAAGAGCGAATTCACAGTGGGCATGCCACGACGCAGGACCGAGTGGTCCACCGCGTCATCGTGCACGAGCGTCGCGAGATGCATCAGCTCGACGACGGCGGCGAAGGTGATGGCACGCTTCGGAGAGCGGCCTTCGATGGAACTGGACAGCAGGAGCAATGTGGGGCGGAAGAGTTTCCCCTTCATCCCCATCAGATGATCCTGCACCTCGCGCACGAGCGGCACATCGGCGGCGACGATACGCCAGAGTTCTCCCGAAACCTGGGAGAGTTCTGCCTGTACCGGAGCCTGGATGTCACGTAACGCTGCCGCCAGCGCGGACGGAGTCCGCGTGGAGAGCGTCATCGTGTGGCGTGGTCGAGTGCCGCCAATCGGGCGGCGACGTCGCGGAAGTTGATGTCGGTCGCGTACACGCGCTGAAAATAACTACGGGCCTCGTCTCTTCGCTGCAGTGCCTCGCAAGAATGTGCGAGGAGATACAGCACGCCGACACGCTGGTCATCGTCGAGTCCCGGCTCGTGCAACGCCCGGGACAGGACGGTGGCTGCGATCTGGTGTCGGCCCTGCTCCACGAAACATTGCCCCAAAGCCTCGTACGCCGGTAGTCGGTGCGCACGGCTTCTCAGCGCCTTCTGGAACTCCGCGATGGCGTCGTCCAGAAGTCCCATCTCCTTGTACGCAACGCCCAGGTCGTAGTGCCCTTCAAAATCGTTCTCGCCCAGTGACCGCGAGACGCCATCCTTGAAGTGCTGGAGGAGGGCGTTGAAATCGGCCTGTTCATCCCCGCTGATGGCTGGCTCACGCATGCGCATACGGGTGGATGCAGGCTGGTCGTCGTCCCGCAGCCAATCCGCGAGGTCCACGAACTGGTCGTCGGGACGCGGCGGGGGCGGTGGTGGGGGAGCTGCCGCACCGAGCGCCGCACGGGCTCGCTCATCGTAGGGATCGAGTTCCAGCACCCGGGCATAGACGGCCCGTGCCCGCCCCTCTTCGCCCATCCGCACGAGCGCATCGGCGAGGTCGAGGTACGTGAGCTGCAACCGATCCTGATTCTGGAGCCGAACGGCCAGCTCGACGCGCTTCTGGTGATACGGCACACGATCAGGAGCCACCTGCACCAATTCATCCGCAATCTCGGCGGCCGACTGGTACTCGCCCTCGTTGAGCAGCCCCTGCTGGGCCGTCTCCAGCTCGTGCAGGGCGGCATCGCGCTCACCGGCCTCAAACAGCGACTCCGCGAGGCGGCGCCGCAGCAACCAGTTCTGCGGCAGGCGTGCGACGGCCGCCCTGAGCGCATCCCGGCGTGACGTCGCGACAACCACGGCCTCCGCAGCCACAGCGGCCGTTGGGAGGGATGGTGTGGCGTAGGCCACGCCCGAGTGCGGAGGTGTGTCAGCAACGTCGCCAGTAACGTCGTCCGCGTGGGTCGCATCATCCGGCGTGACAGACGGTTGGGCGTCCTCCGCGACCGTCAGCGCGGTCACAGAGTCCGGCTGAGGTTCGACTTCTGACGCCGACGCAGCAGTGAGGTCCAGCGCCATCGCGTCGTGCGGGGCCACAGGCGCCTCGTCAGACGACGGGACCGCCGGCGGGAGGACCTCTGGCCCACCGCCAATTTCGACAGCGTCAAGGTCCAGCAACGCGTCCGGCTCGGCGAGTATTGGCGCGTCGGGCGCTGGCACTTCGGCCGTCACTGCAAGCGACGTGTTCGCGTCGACCGTCACCAGCTCCACGTCCAACAAAGACGATGCCGCTTCGTTGCCAGACTCCGGCGCATCGAGATCGAGGAGTTCGGCCTCGGCCGCGATATCCTCGATGACGTCGTCGTGGGCACTGGCCATTTCGACAGGCGCCTGCTCCACCACCGGTTCGGCAGGTGCCGCAATACTCACCACGCCGACGGCCGGCGTCGCGAGTGCCACCCGAAGTCCACGATCCACCAGGGCGTCTGCGAGGAGCAACGGCGGGAGCTCGCCCGACTGCACAAAATCGTGCGGATCGATGCGATACGAAGCCCGTGGCAGCACCGGCTCCGGTGTGGAGGCAGGCACATGGGTCGGAGCCGCGATTTCAGTACCGACATCAGCGTAGGCTTGGGCCACTTCCGCCTCTGCCTCAGCCTCTGCCGCCTCGGCCTGCGCGACCAACTCCTCGCCCGCTGCGATGGCCGCATCGAGCTCAGGAACCGCGGTCACATCGAGCGGCTCCACATACCCGAGCTCTCCGGACTCCTCGGCCTGCTGCACCTCGAAGTCGAACGAGGAAGCATCGAGCCCCTCGATGCGCAGCGAATCGCCCAGCGAATCACCTAGCGATGCCGCCTCATCGAGGTGGTCGATCATGGGCAGATCGAACGCCTCCAGCTCGAACGCCGGGGCATCCAACGGCTCGATGTCGAGGAAATCAAGCTCCATCGGCTCGACTTCCACGGTCTCGCTGGAAACATCGGGTTCGGGTACCGCAGGCACCGCCAACGGCGTCTCAGACAGGATCACCGACTGCACGGCACTCTCGCCGAGTGGATCGGTGATGTCTTCGATCAACACGTCGTCGAGCGGCGCCACGGAATCACCCACATCGGGCGGCACCAGCCAGGTCACATCGGTGGGGGGCGCGACGGGTTCCACCACCGTCCCGTCATCGACTTCGCTATCGGAACTGAACCCCTCCAGCAACTCGGCATCGGCCCCCAGCGCACCAGGTAGCGCCTCGAGCCCATCCACGGCTTCCACAGGCACGGTGCTGATCTCGGGCGGACGCACCACTGACGGTTCAGGAGCGACATCAATCACGTCCGCCACATCGGCGGCGCCGCCCAGTTCACCGGGTGCATCGACCAATCCCTCGACGCGTTCGGACACATCGAGGAATGGCAGCGCCTGCAGGCCCGCAGAGGGACTGAGGGCCTTCTCGCCGGCTCCCGGTGTCGGCACAGATGGCGCATGACGCGGCGTCGGCACGCGTCGTGTACCGACGGGCGTGCGGGAACGCGGGTCGCCGTAGTCGACGTCGAGGAAGATCAAGTCACTCTTCCGCTCCTCGCGAACGGGACGCTGCCCCTGCGCGTCGGCCGGTGCCGGCACGGCTTCGGCGGCGCGGATGGGTGTGCGTCGCCGTGGCAACACGATGCCGGCCCGCGCCGCGTGTTCCTCGACCAGCGCCTGCACTTCGGTGAGCTCGGGCATGAGGTCCGCCACCTCAGCCAACGCCCGCATCCCCTCGTCCACGCGGCCTTCCTGCTGCATGCGCGTGGCATATTCGAGGAAATTGCGAGTCGCATCACCACGCAGCCCCTTCTTGGCGCAGATCCGTCCCAACGTGAAGTACACGTTGGCGCGACCGGGAGCATTGCGCAGAATCTTGTTGCAGAGCGCGATCGCGTTGTTGAACAGGCCGGAGGTCGCGTAGTGCTCGACGGCGCGTTCGTAGTACGTAATGGCATCGGGCACACGGCCCTGACGCAGTGCGAGATCGCCCACCTTGTTGAACAAGGCGACATCGATCTCCTCGCCGGCCGCCTCGCTCTCCTCGATCGCCTTGACGTACGAGGCAATCGCACGGTCGATCTGCTTGAGCTGCTCGAACTCGGCCGCTTTCTTCCTGTGCTTCGCGGCGTTGGACATGCGGTCGAGTCGGGCTCCCGGAGACGAAAGTAGCGCCCTATCGGCGGGCGCTGGCTAACAGCGACGCAGAATCCCGTGCCGAGGTATCACCGGCATCACACGACGCGTGTGACTGTTACACCACCGGCACGATCTGCGGTCATCTGCCGAGTCACGGATCTTACGAATCAGCGCATAGGGTGACAAGCGCGACCGCGAGACCATGACCCAACACAGAGACGCTCGCCGAACCAGTAAGGCAACGCCCGGAAATCCTCCACCGCATGAATGGCGAGGTCGGCGCGGAAGCCTGGAGTGAGCTGCCCGGTGACGCCAGCAAGCCCAAGTGCCGCAGCGCCATTGACGGTGGCCGCGATCCAGGCTTCGCTGGCGGAAAGGCGCAGTTCGCTCACGGCCAGCGTCATCACCAGCGGGAACGCCGTGAGTGGTGATGTGCCCGGGTTGAGATCCGTGGCCAGCGCAACGGCCGCGCCAGCCTCGATGAGCTTGCGGGCCGGTGCCTGCCTTCCGGTACCGAGAAAAAGCATGGTGCCGGGAAGCACCGTGGCCACGGTGTCACTCGCCGCCAGTGCGGCAATGCCTTCAGGAGAGATGGCGGCGAGGTGGTCGGCACTGATGGCGCCCAGTTCTGCCGCCAGCGCGGCTGCACCGCCGTCGTGCAGTTCGTCGGCATGCAGCTTGGCGCGAAGTCCGAGGCGTTGTCCTTCCCGCAACAGCGCACGTGCTTCGTCGACGGTGAAGACGCCTGGCTCGCAAAAGATGTCGGCAAACTGGGCCAGCGACTCGGCGGCCACCTGCGGGAACAGATCGTTGGCCAGCAGCGCGAGCCACTCCTGACGCCCACCGTCGCGATCGCGGAACTCCATCGGCACTTCGTGCGCACCGAGGCATGTGGCCACGATATCCATGGGCTGCGAGTGCGCGAGCTCGCGAATCACGCGCAACGTGCGCAGCTCATCGGCGACGGTGAGTCCGTAACCGGACTTGATCTCCACCGTGGTGACGCCGCCCGCTGCGAGTCGGGCCAGACGTGGCACCGCCAGCGCGAAGAGTTCTTCGTTGCTGCGCGCACGCAGGTCGCGCACCGAACTGTGAATACCTCCACCGCGTCGTGCGATCTCGAGATACGGCACGCCCGTCGCACGCAGTTCGTGTTCGGCATAACGCGCCGCGCCGAATACCGTGTGGGTATGAGAATCGACAAAGCCCGGTGCCAGCAGCCCCCGCTGACAATCCACTTCGGCGGCGCTGGGATACGTGCTGCGCAACACGTCATCCGTGTCGACCATGACGATCTGCTCGCCCTGCACCGCCACGCCCAGTCCCTCGCGTACGCCGGCATCGCCCATCTCGGCACCACGCCTGGCCCGCGCCGGACCCGTGGCGGTCAACGTTTGGGCGGCATTCACGAACAGGGTGGTCGGTGCACCACCCGACGAGGCGTGATCAGAACTCATGCAACGGGCTCAGTGGAATCGGGAACGACGGTGGCCATCACATCGCGCACGCGCGACATGAGCCGCAGCGGAGCCTGCGCTTCACCACGGCAGGCATAGAAACACGCATTGCAGTCGATCGGTTCGTAGCCCTTGTACGACTGCCACGGGCCATCCGGTTTGAAGTCCGGGCATCGCCGCACCTGACCGTGCGGATCGATGTGAATGGTGGTGCTCCCACTCTGACACGGCTCGCTCATCTCCCCACGCACATAGCGCGGAATCTGCTCGAGATAGTAGTCCGAGTTGGTGATCACGCCGCGACGCCGGCGCTTGTAGGCGAGCAGCTGGTCCACCACGTGCTGCACGGCGGCCGGATCGATGTCCTGCAGCTGATGTTCGGTGTTGCCGTTCTTGAGCGCCGTATACACCGAGAAGTTCACGCCGCCACCGAGTGACGCGGCGCGTTCGACGATCGGCAGAATCTGGTCGAGATTGTCGTTCTTGATGACGGTGTTGAACCGCACCCCGCCAATGCCCGCCGCACGCATGCGAGGCACGAGATCCAGAATCTTCGCGGTCAATCCCGGAATGCCGCGCGCCACATCATGACGGCCATCGAGATAGTCGAGCGAGATGTTGAACTGGTCCACGCCGGCGTCCCACAGCGACTGCGCACGCTCGAGCGAGAGCATCGCGCCGTGCGTGATGAGCTGGACGTACGTGAACCGCACAGCTTCCCGCACCGATCGCACGATGTCCTCGAGGTCGCGCCGGAGCGTGGGTTCGCCACCGGTAAACGTGACGAGCATCGGAGAGAAATGGCGCGCGATATCGGCAAAGCTCTTGAGTTCCGTCGCCTTCTCGGATGCCGGGGTCTTCCAGTAGTCGCAGAAGCCACAGCGCGCGTTGCAACGCATGGTGACCTCGAAATTGAGCAACACCGGACGACGCCGTGCCCGCAACCACGCGTACTTGGACAGAAAGATCGGCACATGCCACGGCCGATACCGACTCGACAGCATCAACCGGTCCGCATGGGAAGCTTGATGCCCTCGCGGGCGGCCGTGTCGATGGCAATGTCGTAACCGGCGTCGGCGTGGCGAGCCACACCAATGCCGGGATCGTTGGTGAGCACACGCTCGAGGCGACGACGCATCCGCTCACTGCCATCGGCGACGATCACCTGTCCTGCGTGAAGAGAGTTGCCGATACCGACACCGCCGCCATGATGGAATGACACCCAGCTCGATCCACTGGCCACGTTGAGCAACGCGTTCAGGATGGCCCAATCTGCAATGGCATCGCTGCCATCCTTCATCGCCTCGGTCTCACGGAACGGCGACGCGACGCTGCCCGTGTCGAGATGGTCGCGGCCAATCACAATGGGCGCCGACACTTCACCGCGAGCCACGAGATCGTTCAGTGCGAGGGCGAACCGCGCCCGGTCACCCTGCCCCAACCAACAGATGCGCGCCGGCAGCCCCTGAAATGCAATGCGTTCACGGGCCAACGTGATCCACCGCTTGAGCTGCACATCGTGCGGGAAGAGTTCGAGCACGAGTTCATCCGTGCGCGCGATATCCGCGGGATCGCCAGAGAGCGCCACCCAGCGGAACGGGCCCTTGCCTTCGCAGAACAACGGACGGATGTACTCCGGCACAAATCCGGGGATACGGAACGCGTCATCCACTCCGGCATCAAAGGCCACAGTGCGGATGTTGTTGCCATAGTCGAACGCAATCGCGCCACGATCCTGCATGGTACGCATCGCGCGCACGTGTTCCACCACGCTCGCGGTTGCACGCGCGACATACACCGACGGATCAGACGCCCGCAGCGCCGCCGCCTCGGCCAGCGTCATGCCCTGCGGCAGGTAGCCCACCAGCATGTCGTGTGCGCTGGTCTGATCGGTGACGACATCGGGCGTGATGCCGCGTCGCACCAACTCCGGCAACACATCGGCGGCATTGCCGAGGAGCGCTACCGAAAGACCCACGCGCTGTGCCTGGGCGTCGCGCAACCAGGCCAGCGCTTCATCCAGCGACGTCGTCTCACGGTCGCAATACCTGGTCTCGATGCGCTTGGCGATGCGGGTGGGATCGATTTCCACGCCGAGTACGGCCGCGCCGTGCATGGCTGCAGCCAACGGCTGCGCACCACCCATGCCACCCAAGCCGGCCGTCACCACCAGCCGCCCTTCGAGGGTGCCACCAAAATGCTTGGCCGCCACCGCACCGAAGGTCTCATAGGTGCCCTGCACAATGCCCTGGCTACCGATGTAGATCCACGAACCGGCCGTCATCTGGCCGTACATAGTGAGGCCCAACTTCTCGAGACGCCGGAACTCATCCCATGTGGCCCAGCGGCCCACGAGGTTGGAGTTGGCAATCAGCACGCGCGGGGCATCGGCATGTGTGCGGAAGACTGCGGCCGGCTTGCCACTTTGCACCAGCAACGTCTCGTCGTCACCCAGCGTTTCGAGGGTGCGCACAATGGCATCGAACGCGTCCCATGAGCGTGCGGCGCGGCCGGTGCCACCGTATACCACCAGATCATCCGGACGCTCCGCCACTTCTGCGTCGAGATTGTTCATCAGCATGCGCAGGGCCGCTTCCTGCTCCCAGCCGCGGCAACGCAGCGTGTTGCCACGCGGTGCGCGAACAGGACGGGGACCGCTGTGTGACTGCGCTGGAGACACCGACTGGCTCATATCATCACCGAGCTGGTGAGTTCATCGAAGACGCCCGCCGCCAAGGCGTTGGCGAGACGAGTGATGTCGGGGCCGGGTGGACGATCGCCATCCGACTTCGCGACGTACTGACGGACAATGGCATGCGCTGCCTCCACCGGTGCGCTGCTGCGCAATGGACGGCGATGCTCGAGACCTTCTGCGGCACAGATCAACTCGATGGCCAGCACGTGCCGCAGATTGCGCACCGAACGGCGCAGGCGCGTGGCCGCACCCATCGCCATGGGCACCACGTCTTCCTTGTTGCCGTCGGTGGGAATGGAGTCGACGCTGTGTGGGTGGGCGAGCGCCTTGCACTCGCTGGCCAGTGCGGCAGCGCTCACCTGCGTCATCATGTGTCCCGACTCGAGACCGGGCGACGCGGCCAGAAACGGCGGCAATCCCTGATTGAAATCGGGGTGTACGAGACGATCGGTCCGACGTTCGCTGATCACCGCCAGGTTCGCGCAGATGATGGCGAGAAAGTCGCTCGTCATGCCCACGGCCTGTCCGTGGAAGTTGCCACCACTCAGCAACTCGCCGGACTGCAACACCAGCGGGTTGTCGGTCGCCGCGTTCAGCTCGCGTTCGATGATGCCCCGTGCGAATCGCAGCGTGTCGAGCGCCGGCCCATGGACCTGCGGCACGCAACGCAACGCATAGGCATCCTGCACACGCGGGTCGCCATGACGATGTGATTCGCGCAGTTCACTCGGCAGCAACAACGCCCGCAGCAACGCCGCGGACTCGCTCTGCCCGACCTGTCCGCGCGCATCCTGAATGCGCACATCGAACGCGTCGGGGGTACCCAGCAGCGCTTCGAGACTCATGGCCGTCGCCACATGCGCCGCGCGCCAGAGCGAAGTGAGTTCAGCGGCCGCGAGAGAGGCCACGGCCGTATGGGCCTGTGTGCCGTTGATGAGTGCGAGACCTTCCTTGGCCTCCAGCACCACGGGCTCGAGGCCCACCGACTGCAGCAGTTCCGCTGACGGCCCTTCCCGATCGCCGAGTCTTGCGGGGCCTTCGCCGATGAGCGCGAGAGCCAGGTGCGCGAGCGGTGCGAGATCGCCGCTGGCGCCCACGCTGCCCTGCTCAGGCACCACGGCCCAGACACCGGCGTTCAGCATGTCGAGCAGGCGCTCCACCACCGAAGCCCGGGCGCCGGCATACCCGGTAGCCAACACGTTCGCGCGCAGCAGCATCATGGCACGCACTTCGCGCTCGGGCAGGGGATCGCCGATCCCTGCGGCGTGGCTGCGCACCAGATTGCGCTGGAGCGCAGCCAACTGCCGCGTAGCGATGGTGACTTCGGACAGCTTCCCGAAGCCGGTGTTGATCCCGTAGACCGGTTCCCCGCGATCGACGGCCGTCTGCACGACATGACGCGTGGCATCCATGCGAGTCCGTGCATCGGGCGCCAGAGCCACCGGCATCCGGCCATCCGCGACCGCCAGCACATCGGCGATGCGCAGGGAACGTCCATCGAGTTGCAGCACCAGGTACTCCTGACAATCAGGGGGCGGGAACATCAAGGACGTCGCATGGGGACGTCCGGCAGGCGAGCGGTCGCCGTAGCGACCGACTCACCGAAAGATGCTCAAAAGTTGCTCGACCGATAAGTCTGCCGGTCGTAGTTGAACTTGAGTTCCGGCTGCGCCTTCAGGGCAATGAAGAAGTTGAAGGCGAAATTGCCATTGGGGGTCTGCGAGAACGAGAACACCGCATTCCAGTCATGCATCGCGCGCTGGAGCCCAATCTGCTGGCTGGAGAAACGCGACCGCACCACATCGTACTGGGTGGTCCACTGCGCGGCCCAGTTCTGCGTGATGTTGAACGACATCGTGGCGTTCACATTCTGCGTGGGCGGCTGGATGAACACCGGTGCGCCAATGGCACTCTGGCCACTGTTCGAGCCCGTGGGCGGGGCGTTCTGTGCGTTCTGAATGCAGAGATCATACGCCAGAATACCGAACGCCCGCTGCGGTTCACACAGCTGCTCGGGGTTGTTCACGATCTGCGTTCCACCTCTGACTGGACGCTGCCGTGCGGCGTTGTACTGAATATTCAGGTTCCACCCCTGCCCCGTCGGCAAGGCCATCTGCATGCCACGCATGGTGCCACCGCCAGCCGCATTCATGTTGCGCGACTGCCGGTCCACGTTGAGGTCGTTGGCATTCTGACGATTGGCTGCCGTAGTGCTGTCGGTCTCGAGCGTAGCCTTGCGGCCGATCAGGCGACCCAACAACGCGATCAGCCCCGACTTGCCGTCCAGTGAGAACGTGACGCCGAAGTCGGTGCGAAACGGATCGAACGTGGCGGTATCCGATGCCATGTCGCCCTGAAACAGATCGTACGAGGCACGGAAGTCGAAGCCCGGCAACAGATCGGTGCGCCCACCGATGGTGAAAGTCCGCTCGGACAAGCCGTTGCCCAACGTATCCGCACGCACAAAATCGTACGACAGGGTCGAGAAGTTGAGCGAGAGCAGTTTGATCTTCCGCCCCGCCCCATCGCCTTGATCCACAGAATCCGCAGGAGGACGCAACTTGGCTTCAAGGTTGGTCGCCAGGCTCAGCCCAACACGATTCTGCTTGAGTGCGCCGACATAGCCGACGCGGGAACGTCCCATCGCTTCCAGGAACTCATCCGACACCGACGCCTGGGGCGAATAGGAATAGCTGATACCAGGCGTGATGGAATGGCGCAGCCGCGCGATCGGCCCAAGCCCTGGCAGCATGGCGTAGAGCGTTGGTGATGCGGACACGGTGTAGTTCAGCCGCTTGCTCTGCTGGACCCAGCGCCCGGCGCTGCGTTCCGACCGGGTGAAGAGGCCCGCCCCGGTTTCGACATTGGTCAGCGTGACGGCTGGTGACACGTTCCAGCTGCCTTGAAAGAAACGCGGAAGGTTGAACGAGGTTTGCCAGTCAAAATCCGACTGGAAGGTCTTGGCAAACACCCGCGTCACGCGATACGAGGTATCGCGCACACCGACGATCTCGCGCTGCTCGGGGAAATCGCGGAACTGTTCGTTCATGGTGAACGAGTTCTGCCACTGGAAGTCCCAGAGCTTGATCGGCGTGTCGAACTGGAACTGGGTGTTGCGACGGCTCGCATTGAATCGGCTGCTGTCGATCCCACCACCCGGGGCCGCGTTGTACACCCACGGGAACTGCAGCCCCTGGTCGATGCGGCTCTGGCCAGCAACGGCCAGACGCAGGGAGGGCGTCCACGTCGCCGGCCCCGCCTCGAGCGAGCCGGTCGTCACGTTGAGCGACGGGAAGTCCATGTCGACCTGCGTACGACCGGGATACTGCACGCGCGAGCCACCCACATTGATCTGTGCGGGGCCGATCTTGGTCTGGTAGTTGAGCTGCGAACGGATGGTGGCGTTGGCGGCGACCGGATTGATGGTCGTGGCCCGCTGCACCATGGTGTTCTGCACCCAATTCAGTCGGGCCGTGAGTCTGGTATCGCGCGAGAAGTCCTGGTTGTGATTCCAGGTGTACGACGTATTGGTGGTGCCGTTGCGGAGCCCCATGTAGCTCGACGCAAGCTCACCCGTCACGAACCGGTCGAGCCACTTGTAGCGCAACTCTGCGTTGCCGCGGATGAACCCCGGGTCGACATCCGAGCTGCGCGCACCGCTGCGCCAGTCGAAGGACGTCTCGAAGTTCATGTAGTCGTTGATGGCCAGGAAATAGCCGATATTCTGCACGCTGCGGCGATACGACGGGCTGTTCCGGAACAGTTCCGCCATGCCGAAGTTGGGCGTGAGCAACCCGCTGCGTCGTCCAGAGCGAATATCCTGGAAGAAGAAGGGAATCCAGAACACCGGCACTTCGCCGATGTACAGCACGCCTGGGCGGGCCACCATGACGTTCTGCGAGATGAACTTCATCTCGCCCGTCGTGAAGTGAAAATGCGGTTCGGTGTGATCGCAGTAAGTGAACGAACCGTTCTTGGCGAACACGATGTGCCGGCCGCTCACCACAGTATCACTGACCAACGCACTGCGCCGCGCACTCAGATACAGCCGCTGGCCCGAAGTCACGGACGTCGAAAAGGCGCCGGTGAGGCCCTGCTTGCTCGTCAGGTCGTACTCGATGCGGCCATTGGCGATGAAGTCGTCGGCGTCCGTCTGCGTGGGGTCGCGCAACAGCACGGAGTCGCCGAGCGCGATCACCTTCTTGGTGGAATCATCGTAGGTGATCGAGTCGCCGACGAGCATGGTCTCATCGCGCTGCACACCGGACGGCTTGCCCTGCAGGGTCAGGATGCGTGTCTGCGCATTGAACTGCACCGTGTCGCCCTGATACTGGACTTTCTTGTAGCCGACCTTGTCGAGCAGCAGCCGCATGGTGGAGTCAGGAGTCGCCCACTCGAACACCTTGCGGTCCTTGCTCAGGCCGCGCACGCTGTCCGCGGCGGCGCTGTCGCGGCGCGCTCCCGTCTGTGCGGGGCGCACCGGCGGCTGGCCACCCGGAGGACGCACCTGTGCCGCCGCCACGCCAAGCGGCAGCCCGGCCGATAGCCCCACGACCATCAACAACTGGCGCAGGACCATCGCACGATGGCGCGCCCATGCGGCAAATCGCGTCACGCGACCTCGGCAGCCAGACGATGCTCGCGGCGACGCGCGATGAATCGCGACACCGTGATGGACGCTTCGTACAGCGCATACAGCGGAACCGTCAGCAACAGCAGCGACGTCGGATCACTACCCGGCGTAATGAGCGCGGCCGCGATCAGGCAGCCCACCAACGCATGACGCCGGAACTTGGAGAGGAGCTGCGGCTGCACGATGCCCAGCGCCGACATCAGCGCGATGACGACCGGCAATTCGAACACCGCACCAAACGCCAGGCACATGGACGTGACGAACGACATGTAACCGTCGACCGTCTGCATGGTGTTCACCGAATCGCTCTCGAAGCTCGCATAGAACGCCAGCGTCACCGGAATAACGTATTTGAATGCGAGGGCCATGCCGGCGAGAAACAACATCGCGGCCGCGACCAGCGCCGGGATCACCACCTTCTTCTCATGGCCGTACAGCGCCGGTGAGAGGAAACCCCAGACCTGCCATACGATAACCGGCGATGCCGCAATTACCCCAAGGGTGACCGATGCGTTCATCACAATGTCAAACAGGTCACCCACGTGGGTGACCATCAGCGGTTGCCGCAAATACGGCTGAATCGGCTGGGCAAGGATGCCGACAATATCGATGCGCTTCGAGTACAGCAGTGCGAATGCGCCAACCACGCCAATGGCAATGGCGACGGCGCACTTGAACAATCGCCACCGCAGTTCCTCGAGGTGTTCAAGGAACGGCATCTCTCCCGGTGTACTCCCAGCCATCTATTGCTCGTCCTGACGTGCTCGCCGCGTTGAGGTCAGCGCAGCGTCTTGAGGGTCTCTTCCGCCAGCGCCGCTTCGTTGCTGCGCGGGTACTTCGCGATCACCTGCTCGAACAGTTGCTTGGCCTGCGCCGAGTTGTTCTGACGCAGCAGCAGCTGCGCCCGCTTGTACAGCGCCGTCGGCGCCTTGGCCGACGTCGGATGCGCGCTCACCACTGCGGCGTACGCCGCATCTGCCGCCGCCAGGTTGTTCTCCTTGGCCAACGACTCGGCGATCCAGTACTGCGCGTCGGGCACATAGTCCGACGTGGGGTACGTGGTGATCAGCTCCTGGAACAACGTGCGCGCCGTGGACGTGCTACCACGGTTGAGCTGGTCCATGCCGTTCGTAAACAGCTGATTGGGACCCGGACCGGTTGGCGTCATCGCGGCCGAATCAACAGGTACAGCGGCCGGGGGGGGATTGCGCGTCCCCGACGAGGTGCCCGAAGCGTTCGGCGGCCCGCCAGTCGGCGGACCAGCTGGCTGCATGGGCACCGGCGCATTGTTGCGAGCCTCGAGTTCTGCGCGCAGGCGACCGATGGTGGCCTGGCTCTGGCCGAGCAGCGTCTGCACCTGCAGGAGTTGCTCACGAATGGCGCGCATCTCGCCACGCACATCACCCTGGATGCTCACCGTACGAGCACCAACACGGGAGAGTGAGTCGCTCGCGACCTGCAACAAGCGCATGGTCTGCGTGAGCGTCTCCTGATGCTGCTGTTGCTGGCGCAGTACTTCGGTGCGCAATGCCAGCACATCGCTCTGCACGATGCGCACATCGCCTCGCGTGGCAAAGCAGCCCCCCGTGGCCGCCAGGGCCACGAGGGGAACCAGCCGCCACACACGGTGGAAGCGCATGGTCAAACCTCCGAGTGTGGCAGGAAACATCACGGCGCGGGACGCAGGTTGTCGCCGCCCGCGGTGATCTCGAACTCATCGCGACGGTTCTTCGACCACGCCTCTTCGGACGTGCCCTGCACCGCCGGACGCTCGCGACCGAACGACGAGGTCTCGACACGCGACGCATCGACGCCACGATCGATCAGGTAGCGCTTCGCCACTTCGGAACGCCGACGACCCAGCGCGATGTTGTACTCATCGCTACCGCGCTCGTCGCAGTGACCCGCGATCCGGATACGCAGATTCGGGTTCGCATTGAGGATGGCGAGCTTCGCATCGAGCGACGCACGCGCATCATCACGCAGCTCGTCGGCATCGTACTCGAAGTAGATCGTCTCGAGCAGCACGGCACGCGCCGCCGCGATCTTGGACCGGTACGCTTCCATGGTGTCGACCGGCGCCGGCGCCGGCGTGTTGCGCACCGGTGCCTCGTTCGTGGGAGCCGGAGCCGGGGTGGGCGCAGGCGCGGGCGGCTGCTTCTTCTTGCACGCACCGAGGACGAGCGTCGTGGACACCAGGACCGTCAACACACGAGAGACACGCATCATGAATACTCCGAAGCGGGAGGGTAAAGTGTTGAACGCGCTTACTGCGCGAGCAATCGGGGGGACCAGGCTGACAATCGCGTTTCCGGACCGAACGTGAGCTGCCGCGTGCGTCCCGTCTCCGTGTCCACGATCCACAATTGACGCGTGCCGCTGCGCGTGGATGTGAATACGACATGCCGCGAATCCGGTGCCCATGACGGGTCATCGTTGCGGCCATCGTTCGTCACCTGCTTCACCGATTGATCGCGCAGGTTGATGGTCATGATCTGAAACGTGCCACCATTGCGCGACTGGAAGGCAACGAGACGACCGTCAGGAGACCAATCCGGTCCCGCGCGATAGTCCCGATCACCGAATGCCGCCGCCGTCAGCAACTCAGTGTTCGTGCCGTCCAGATCACTAATATACACCTCCGGGTGCCCCGAGCGATCGGACATGAATGCCAGTCGCTGACCATCTGGGCTGAAGCTCGCCTGCGCACTCGCACGGCCTCGTCCCACCGTGATACGACGTGGCGTTCCACCATCGATCGGCTGCTGATACAAATCCGTTCCAGTATCCGAACCTCGCGCAAACACCACCGTGCGCCCATCGGGCGAGACGATCGGCGTGGTGTGTTCCACTCCCTGCGCGCTGGCGATCACACGCTGCGCACCGGTGGACAGATCGGTGAGCATGATCGGATTGCGCACGCCGTCGAGCACGCTGTACACGATGCCGCGACCACTCGGCAACCACTGCGGCGACATTCCACTGGGCGTCACGGCGGTCACATTTGCGCCGTCACTATCCGTTGTCCACACGCGGCCGCCGCGCGTAAAGGCGATACGCGTCTGCGCAATGCCGCGAGCGCCCGTGATCCACTCCTCCACACCATCGGACACACCATGCACCGCAAGGCGCCAACCAGCCGACAACGCCGGCGTCGGCAGCGGGAAATCGCGGCTGTTCTTCACGTTCTTGAGGCCGACGTCGTGCAGCGCCACACGCACCCAACCGGTCGGCAACAACGTCACCTGTACGATGCCATCCACGCCAAGCTTGGTGAACAGCGCATAGTTGATGGGACCATTGACGGCCGGCGCACTCGTCGAGGCCACCACCGTGAAACGATCGCTGAAATCCAGGTCGCGACTCACGATGCGGGCGATGGAGTCACCGTTGGCGCCAGCAATGGGCAATACGATCAGGGTCGTCTTCTGGCCCGGTCGATACTGGATCGACAGACTGACCCCCTTCTCCTGCGCGGATGCGAGGCGCGGGAAGGCGAGCAGCGTGAGCGTGGCGAGTGCAGCCAACACACCGAGCACCGCACGGAAGCGGGGCGCAGGCAGCACGGCCGTCGATCGCGATTGACGAAGAGGCATCAGTTGGGGCGAAGAGCGTAGTCGAAGGTGAAGTACACAACCAGTACGTCATCAGACCACCCAGCAGGGAGCGGTCCGAAACTGCGAGTGGAGCCAACAGCCTCGACAGCACCCACACCGTCGAGGTCATACAAACGATCGCCAGAGGCCCGCACCACCTCGATCCCGGCGACCGAGCCATCGCGCCGGATCATGAACTTCACTTCGGTGATGAGTGCCGCCGAGACGCGTCTGGGAGACCAGTTGAGCGTGATCTGCCGAACGATGTTGCTCAGGTACCCAGGAAACGGGAACGCGATCCCATCTGTGCGCACGTTCGCGACGTCAGCACCCTTGGTGCCTGTTGCGCCGGCTCCGGCCTTGGGTGCGGAGGTGCTCTTGGTCGCAGCAGGGTCAGCGGTCTTGGAGCCCGCCTGCTTGGAACGGGTCGGCGATGGCGTAGCCTTCGGCGACGGCATCACCTTCTTCGCCGTGCTCGGCTTCGGCACCACCTTCTCTTCCTTGATGCGCTCCGCGCCCGCGACGTCCGGTGCCTTGGCAGCGGGAGCGGCAGTGGGGGTCTCCACACCGGCTTGCCGCGGCCCCGCCTGACCCACCAGCTCCACGCGATAGATCGGCGGACGCTGTGGTTCGGGCCTCGTGCTCCACCAGGCCACCAGTGCCGCCATCGCCCCATGCACCACCACCGACGCCAACATCCCGCGCGTCAGCGACGTGGGGGCTGCGCTCCCCGTCGCACGCGCCGTCGTCACCGCCGCTCCTCTGGCTCGGCCACGAGGCCCACATCGGTGATGCCACTGGCACGCATCGCCGCCACCACCTGCACCACGCGCCCGTAGGGCACGGCCTCATCGGCTCGCAGGTACACGCCGCCCCCACCCTTCTTTTCAGAGAGCGCCTTGATGCTGCCCGCAAACTCTTCATACGAAAGACGCGTCTCGTCCACAAAGATCTGACCGCGCTGGTCGACAGTGACGACGAGGCCGTTCTTGGGTTCCAGCGGTCGCACATCGGCCGTTGGCAACGCGATATCCACGCCGCCCTGCATGATGGGCGCCGTGATCATGAAGATCACCATGAGCAGCATCATCACGTCGATCAGCGAGACCACGTTGATCTCGCCATTGACGCCCATCCGCTCACCACGACGGCCGCGTCGCATGAATCAGATCCGCCCTTCGCGAACCATGAGTGCGATCAGCTCGGACCCGAAGCCCTCGAGGGCGTTGTCGAAACGATTCAGGCGGGCCGCAAACACGTTGTAGGCAAACGCGGCCGGGATGGCCACGGCCAGGGCAGCGGCTGTCGCCAAGAGCGCCGTGGCGATACCGGGGGCCACCGCCCCGATGTTGCCGGACCCCTTGGTGGCAATCCCTTCGAACGCCTCGATCACGCCAAGCACGGTACCGAACAGGCCGATGAGCGGCGAGACGCTGCCCACCGTCGCGAGCCACGGAATGAAGCGTCCCAGCTCCTCGCGTTCCTTTCCGGTTTCGGAATCGAGCACAAGGCGCAGCGCCTCGACTTGTGAACCGGACAAACGGGCCGTGCGATCGGACGTGGCACCGAGCGCGGGCTTGGTGTCGTGCAGGAACTGCACGGCACGCGAGAACACTGCGGTGAAGGCGCTCGACTTCACACGCTGCGCGAGCAGCATGGCGTCGTCGATACCGCGCGCCCGCTCGAACTCATGAACAAAACTCTGGCCGTTTGACTCCGCGGTGCTGAACGCGCGCCACTTCGCGAACATGATGCCCCATGACGCGAGAGACAGTACCGCGAGCAGCGCGAGGACAAACTTGGTCACGGGGTCGCTCGTGATCACCAGCGAGATCAACGATGACGACGCGGGGGCTGCTCCACCCACGGTGGACAGCTGCAGCAGCATCGGTTCCATCACTGCCATCACGACGCAACGCTCCGGGCACGACGGGCCGAGAAGAAGGCGTAGGTGTTCTCGAGTCCTTCACGCAGTGTCACCGTCGGCTTCCAACCCAACACCGACTGAGCCTTCTGGGTGTTCAGTGCCGAGCGCGCCAGTTCGCCAGGACGTGCCGGTGCATACTCGATCGGTGCCGTCGCCTGAGACACCGACCGTAGCGTTTCGGCCAGCGTATTCACCGAAGTCTCCACGCTGGTGCCGACGTTGAACGCTCGTGCATCCAGGCGGCCGCGCGGCGGCAGCTCACGCGTGGCCGCGGCGAAGTTCGCGGCGGCCACGTCACCGGCATAGACGTAGTCGCGCGTCTGTTCACCGTCACCGAACACCGTGAGCGCCCGACCGTCGAGCAACCGATTGCAGAAGATGGCCACCACACCCGCCTCACCATGAGGATCCTGACGAGGGCCGTACACGTTGCCGTACCGCAAAGCCACCGTGTCGAGCCCATGAACGCGACCGTAGTACGCGAGGTAGTACTCGACAGAGAGCTTGGCGATCCCGTAGGGGGCTTCTGGGTCCTTTGCGAACGTCTCTGCGCTCGGCGGCGGATCGAAGTCGCCGTACAGTGCACCGCCGGTGGACGAGAACACGGTGCGCGTGGGATGGCCGCTTGCACGGATCGCTTCCATCAGGTTGAGCGTCCCGAGAATGTTGCGCGTGGCATCATACGCGGGATCGAGCACGGAACGGCGCACATCGATCTGCGCCGCGAGATGACACATCACATCGAACTGTCCTTCGCGCACCAAGTCGGCGGCTTCAGGTGATGTGATGTCGCCACGCACGAAACGCGCAGCACTGGGGATGTTCTCTTCACGACCACTCGAGAGATCGTCGAGGATCGTGACGGACCAGCCTTCCGCCACAAAGCGGTCTGCCACATGGGAGCCGATAAAACCGGCACCACCCGTCACCAGCACCGTCTTGGCCATGCCGTTCGCTGCCTCTGTAGTTCAGGTTCGGAGGGAATCCAGCAATGTACACACGCGCCGAGAGCCATGGGGCGCCCGGCGCGTGCGATATGTGATGTCTGGGGCCGGCGCCTGGAACGCCGGGTGCTACGACTCGATGGTCTCGATCAGGGGGCCTTGGCGAATCGGCGCGCCGCCATGCCGGTGGCGATCTCGTGACCGTACTGGCGCAGAATGATGGCCGTACTGGAGGCACCGTCCACCCGTACCACCCGTACGGTCGCGGTGAGCTTCTCCGCCGGGTTGCCTGCCGGCTGATGATACAGGGCGATTTCGTCACCGGCCTTGAGACCCTTGTCACTGCCGGCGTCGAGCACGAGGTAACTCTGCAGGGTGGGCAACAATTCGGTGCGTTCGAGCCAGCGGACGGTGGTCGAGACATCAGGCGTCTCGAGACGCTGCGCCACACTGCGAGGAGCGGGTTCACCACTGGCCGTCAGCACTCGCTGACCGCCCTCAATGCGCCCCGACTGGCGACGCACGATGGCCAGCGCCGGGCGACCGGCCTCGACCTGGGTCACTTCCAGTACGCCCGCGGGGATAGCCACGACCGTCTTACCATCGACGGAGCGGTACTCCGAGAAGGCGACCAAACGCTGTCCCACCGTGTACGCCCCAGCAGTTCCTGCAGCCAGCTCGACTTCGTCGGTCTTGATGGCGCGCGTCGGGTACGCGTCGTGGCCAGTGGCCTCGCTCGCGCCACGGCGGCGCACGATCTGCCCTGCGGCCGCGCGCTGAGCGTCGGTGATGAGGAACGGCGCGGCGTCGTATTCACCCTGACGGGGAACCGGCGTGTTGGGGTTCATCGCAGCCAGAGCACGGCGTTCGGCTTCGGCCGCATCGGGGATGTCACGATGAAAGACCGTAAGCGCTTCACTCGCCTTGCGGGATGCAGCCTGCTCTCCGGAGTTCACGAGGCCGACGCGCACCGTGGCGCGATCCTCGCCCATGATGGTGCCACGCGCCGGCGTGAGATTGAGGCGTCCCGTGTCCTGACCAGCGCGGGCGACTTCGGAGCTGGCCGTAACCGATGCGGCCGCACGACTACCTGCCACGGGGCTATTGGCACCGGTCGATGCACTGCGGGCGGGTGCAACTGGACGGGCCGAACGCTCACCGGCCGGAACAGGCGCCGCATTGCCTTTGCTCGCGGTCTGCGCGGCAAGCGATCCCGAGGCGCCAGCAGCGGGCTTGGTGGAAGCCGGCGTGGGCAACGTGCCTTCTCCGGCCTTCGCCAGTGCCACCTTGGGCACCGTGCTGTCCGCCGGTGCAGCCGCGACCTGGCCCGCGTTCGCACCACGAACGGACGGCTTGGCGGGTACGGTGAGCTTCTGGCCGACGCGCAGCGGGGCCGAGCCTTGAGTGTCGATCTGATTGCGACGGGCCAGATCCTGCCACTGGTGACCATCGCCGTAGTAGCGGGCGGCCAGGCTCCAGAGCGTTTCACCTGACTTCACCACGTGAGTGGCGGTCTGAGCAGACACGGGCGCCGATGCCGACGCCTGTGCGTGAACGACCGTGGGACGCCACACCACCAGCAGGGCCAGCGTACCCACGACGGCGATCGCGAGCTTGAACAACAGCCCCGACGCATCCGTGCGGGTCAAAGCAGACGTCGAGGGCGCCTTCTTGGCAGCGCGCATCAGTGAGTATCCCAAGGTAAAAAGAATTCGTCACGCAGGCTATCACATCGGAGACGCACGCCATCAATCCCGGTAACGGGGGCACCGTCACGCCTGCGGCGTGTTCCATTTCATTTGCTGCGCGTTACGCGAAGAAAGGCGGGAGCCACCGAATCCGGCGGCTCCCGCCTGCCGATTTTCCTCAGAACGGGAGGTCGTCGTCCTCGTCCTGCAGCGCGCCCGGGAAATCCGAGAAATCGTCGTTACCCGTTGCACCTGCGGCTGCAGCCTTGGGGCGAGCGGCAGCCGGCGCGGACCGACGCGGAGCCGATTCGAATTCCTCGCCGCCTGAGCCGCCGGCGCCACCGCGGCCACCAAGCAGCATCAGCTCGCGGACCCGGATTTCGGTGGTGTAACGGGTCTGGTTGTCCTTGTCCTGCCACTGGCGGTACTCGATCTCGCCCTCGACGTAGATCTTCTCGCCCTTGCGCACGTACTTCTCCACCACGTCAGCCAGGCCGGAGCCGCGCGAGTTGTTCCAGACCACACAGCGATGCC
>NZ_DASWXE010000240.1:0-14114 GCF_036405635.1 Gemmatimonas sp.
CCCTGTGCAGCCGCCGCGCGCAGACCGGCGATACTCGCCTGTGTCAGCGTGACGGCCTCCTGCAGCGACAACGTGGGCCACACCGGGTGCTCCGTGGGACGCCCTTCAATACGCGTGCACCATGTGTGCGCCGCACCCGCCAGATGCGCATACAACCGCAGCGATTCAGCATACTGGCTGCCCTGCACATCCAGGGTCTCCAGAGCGGCGATGGCCTGCCGGTCTGCCCACTCGAGGTGATCAAACAGTGTCGGGAAGTGCATGGCAAAAGGCCTGGAGAGATCAGTGAATTGCGGCGCGCAGATGAGGCCGATCCATCGTGGCGATCATCCGGTACGCATGATAGCATGACACATGCCCAGAACCGGAATGCCCCGCACACTCCGCCTGATGGGAGCGCTCGCGCTCGTCGTCACCGCCTCCGCGCTGATGCCCGCCTTCGCGGCGCCCGGTCTCCATGCCCAGTCGCGCGCCCATCAGCTGGCCGGCGCGGTGGGACACTGGTCCGACACCACCATGGGCGCCCCTGCCATCGTCGTGAATGGCGAACGGTGGTCAGGACAGACAGCATCAGCCGATCTGCAGCGCGTCAGCACCCGGCTCTTTCGCTCGGCCAACGACAGCTTCGTAAAGAACGGCACAGCGGCCGGCGCGTTTCCGTTTGCCGTACACACCGGCACCACCTCGTTCAGCAACGGCACCCTCCGCGCTCAGTTCAACATGCTCGGCGGCAAGTCGGATCAGGTGGCCGGTATCCTGTTCGGACTCTCGCCCAACGGCGAGTACTACGCGGCGCGCTACAACACCAAGGAAGGCAATCTCGCCATCTGGGGATTCGCCAATGGTGAGCGCTGGGTCGTCGCGCGCGGCGAGGTGAAGCGTCAGTTGCCCCTCGATGCCTGGCACACGCTCTCGGTCACCGTCAACGGCAAGACGGCGCGCGTGGCATTGGCTTCCGACAGCACGCTCTCCATCACCCACACCTTCGACACGGCACCAACAGGCCGCGTCGGTGTGTGGGTGAAGCGCGACGCCATCACGGCGTTCAGGTCTTTCGAGGTTTCGGCGCAGCCGTAGTCGCTTTTTTCGCCACCTTCTTGGCCGCTTTTTTCGCGGGTTTTGCTGATGTCGCGCTGGCCGCCTTGCTTGTCTTGGCGGCCTTCTTCGTTTTGGGCTTTGGCGCCGGCAACGCGTCGGCCGTCACCTGCAGGATCTCCTGCAGTCGGTCCGTGTCTTCCAGTAGCTCGTCCAGCACCCAGTGTGCCTTGGCCCCCGGATAGGGCGAGCCCTGTGGCAAGCCCTTTGCCAACGCGTCATTGGCCGGCAGCGGCTTGAGATACACGCTGTTGTCGCAGATCAGCACCAGCACCTTGCCATCGAGGTGCAGCGCGTATTCGCCGAACATCTTGCGATTGGTGATGCGCGCGCCGAGTCCGATGCGCTCCTGCACAAAGTCAACGTAGTCCTGCGTGCTGCCCATCGAGCGGTCCTCGCGTGGTGATGGTGAGAATCAGGGAATCGGCCGCAGTGATGCGCGCAGGCCGTTGATGAGCATCTGTACCGACACCATCACCAGCAGCATGCCCATGAGACGTTCCATGGCGATGAGTCCGCGCTCGCCGAGCATGCGGAAGAGCGAGGTGGACGAAAGCAGGATCACCGCGCTGAGCGCCCAGGCAATGGTCATGGCCAGCATGACCGGGCCCAGCGCATTGCCCGAAGCGCTCTCCAGCAGCAGCAGCGTGGCCAGTGTGGACGGCCCCGCCACCAGCGGGATGGCCAGTGGCACGATGAACGGCTCTCCCTGCAGTGCTTCGCCAGATGCCGCTGCGTGATCGGGGAAGATCATGCGCAGTGCAATGAGAAACAGCACGATGCCACCGGCGATGCCTACGGCTTCCGGTTCGAGCCCGAGAAACTTGAGCAGCGAACGGCCAAGCAACGTGAACAGGACCAGCACGAGATACGCAATGCCGATCTCACGCAGCAGCACCGTGCGACGACGCTGTGGCTCAACCGTCTTCAGGACCGACAGGAACATGGGCACGTTCCCGAGCGGGTCCATCACGAGGAAGAGCGTCACAACAGCAGCCATCACGTCCATGGTCATCTCACGGCGAAGCGTTCGGGGAACTCCGCATGAAAGTTAGCACGGCCCGATCGACAAGCACGGCCAACAGCACACCGACGGTGTAACACACCAGGTCCGACCACAAAAAGCCCTGACCCAAGACCAGCGCGCCTGGCGTCGTGGCCCGCAGACCGTCAAGCCACGGGGTATGCCACAACTGGGAGAACTCCACCGCCCAAGACAACACCAACGCCCATCCCGCCAGTGCGGTTGGCCTGGCAACCGGCACGAGCAGCGCAAGCCACCAATAGACCATCATGGCCCAGAGGGTGTCGCCCGCGTACTGCGCCATCCACGACGGTTGCCACGTGGGATATCGCCGGGAAGTGAGTCCCGCTGCGATGGTAAGCATCACCATCGCAAACATGATGAGACGACGGCGTCTGGTGTTGGCGGCAGCGATCACGGCTATCGCGCAGAGTCACCGGGAACACGCTGCATGCGCGTGAACGGAAACCGATTGCAACCGGTGCGCGGCATACTGCGATTGGCCGTCGGGGTGTTGCGCGCGTCCTGTTCGGTGGCGGCACGATAGGCCGTCAGGCAGAAGCCCCACGTATACGGCGCCATGCCTTCCAGCGGCAGCCAGTCGATACGAGTCCACAGGCCTTTGTCGGCGACGTTGGCCGAGTCATTGCGCGCGATGAGGTATCGCTCCGCGGCGTGCCAGGAGACGATGTGGTACTTCGCACGCGGCAGATGCTCGAACAGCGTGGCCGACACGCGATAGCGGCTGCCATAGTCATCGCCAAACGTGCCCAACAACTCGGCGGGTGCCGACGCCGTGTCCTGCGCGGCAGCCAGTGCCGGCCAAAGCCCCATCATCAGCGCACCAACGACCTGCGATCGAACGCGTTTATCCCAACTCACCGGCATAGCTCTCCAGATAGCCGCAACGCGGGCAACGGAATGTCCGCACCGCATGCTGCTCGCGGCCCTTGGTCTTGATGCCCGTCCAGAAGCTGCGCTCGACGTCACCCTGCACCCACTGTTGCTCCTGACTGGCGTTGGCATGGCCACGATCGAGCAGGAACCCCGGCTCCATGGTGCTCTGACAACGAAGACATGATGGATCACGCATCAAACCACTCCTCCAGGTGCGATTGAAGACAGGCACTCCAGTCATGCGCTGGTGACCGATAGCTTTCAGCATACCGGGCCAGTCATCCGGAGCGTTCCGCAGCGGGGGTGCGCACCCGCACCACCTTTGCAGAGAGATGTCATGAGCGACTTCCCCGCCTGTCCGAAATGTGCATCGGCGTTCAGCTATTCGGACGGCTTCCAGTTTGTTTGCCCGTCCTGCGGGCACGAATGGCCGCTGGAGTCCGCCAGTGCCACGGCAGCCACGAGCGACGACATCAAAGTCTGGCGTGATGCCAATGGCAATCTGCTCGCCGACGGCGATACCGTCACCGTGATCAAGGACCTCAAGATCAAGGGCACCTCCAGCGTGGTGAAGGTCGGTACCAAGGTGAAGAACATCCGCCTGGTGGACGGCGATCACGATATCGACTGCAAGATCGACGGCGTTGGCGCCATGAAACTCAAGTCGGAGTTCGTGAAAAAGTCCGGCTGATCGAATGACCGCCCTGGGATCCCGTTCGCAGAATGCCCTGCGTTCAATCCATCCCGATTCCTGAAACGTCCAATCCGGTGTAAGGGACCGACCCCGGTCCCCGTGGGGCGCATGGCCACCCCTTCACCACCGAGCAATGCAGCATCGAATTGAACGGCTGAGGCTGTGGTGGAGCGTGCTGATCACCGCAGCCCTGGGATTGGCGCTACCACTGCGCGCGCAGACACCGCAGTTCCTGAATGACGTCGCCAGCTACCGGCTGCCCAACGGATTGCGCGTCGTGCTGGCGCCCGACACCAACGCGCTGCACGTCAGCGTGGAGCTGTGGTTGGCGTCCGGCACCACACATGATCCGCGGGGACAGCGTGGCACGGCCCACCTGCTGGAGCATGTCTCCGCGGCGCTCGCGGCCCCCATCGACACGGCGGGACGCCGAAAGGCACAGCCGTTCTTTGCCAATTCCAATGCGCAAGTCCGGCGCGATCATGCGCGGTACTTCCTGCTGGTCGATCCGTCCGCACTTGATGCCGCGCTGGCGATACACGCGGCTCGGCTGGCACTCGATCCTGCCGCCATCACCGATTCCATCGTCCGCCAGCACGCGGACATCGTGGTGAACGAAGGGCGAGGTGATGGTGCACCCATCACCGAGGGAGTGCAGCCATACTGGCGTCTCCAGACCGGTACCTATGGTGACAGTCATCCCTATGGACTGATTGGCGAAAGCGAAACATCGGTCCGGTCCATCTCGGCGGCCGACCTGCGCGCTTTCGCCAACGCGCACGCAGCGGTTGGTGATGCTGTGTTGCTCGTGGTTGGCGCCTTCGACGTGGAGGCCGCACGCACGCGTATCATCGCACGATTTGGTGCATTGCCGGCGCGCGCCAGTGGGACACCGCGCCGCTGGCGGGAACTACCGTTGACACAGGACCTTCGCCGCGATGTGCAGCGCGCGATCTCCGGACCCTCCCGGATCACACGACGGCTCCCCGTGCCTCCACTTGGTGATCCCCTACTCGAGCACACCGAAGTCGCCCTGCGCATGGCCGCCGCTCGGTGGCAACGCACAGCGAAATTGCGACAGACGCCCCGTGTGACCATCGAACCGGGCATGCTGGCCAGCGATCTCACCATCGACGGCGAACTCACAACGGGCGATGACGTGATACCGGCAAGCCGCGCACTCGACAGCGCGCTGATCGTCGTGGCCCATGGTGACACCACAGGGTTGGGTGAGGCCCGGGCGGACGCCGCCGCAACCTTCCTGGCCTTGCTGGATCCGCTCGGGTTTCAGCGTTCACGCAGCGAACAGCTTGGCGAGGCCACGTTCTTCGCTGGCGATGTCCATGTGACAGGGTCCCGGCTGTCACGACTTCAGCGTGCCGCACCACGTGATGTCATGCGCGCCGCGACAGACTGGCTGGTGTCGCGTGGATATGAACTCGCACTCGCAGCTCAGACGCCTGGCCCGACCAGTCAGGCGGGGTTGCCTGCCAATGCACCGATGGAGTTGGGCAATCCGACTCTACGTCGCCTGACCACGTCGATCGACACCACCGTCAACAGCGTGCGATTCATCGTCACCGCCCGCTCGACACTGCCGCTGGTGCGCGCCACCGTCGTCGGCGACAGCCTGCCGCTCGTCACCCGGCAACGCGCGACCGGCGATACCGCCCAACTCTGGTCCTGGCTGAGGGCGCTTCGCACACCGAGCGCCGGCGCAACCGTGTATCTCACCGGCGACATGGTGCCCCGCACGGCCATCGTTTCGCTCACCCGTGCGACGCAAAGCTGGCCGCGTGCCACAGCGCGGACCATACCAGCTCCCGCCTACAAAGCTCTCACTCCCGGTGTACACGGCGTGGCATCACCGGGCCGAACGCAAACAGAGCTGCGCATCGAGATGCGTATCGCCAGTGCCACGCCCGATGACGAAGTGGCCCTGCGTGTATTGCGCCGACGCCTGACTGCGGCGATCAACACGCGCCTGCGGACCGAACGACGCTGGAGCTACGGCGCCAACAGCAGCGCGTTCGTGGAAGGAGATTCCACGCGGCTCGTCATCACGGCAGACGTGCAGCCCGACCGAAGCCGGGAGAGCCTCGACGAGGCACGCGCGATCGTACGGGACTTCGCCAATGGGACCATCGTGATGCCGAGCGCGGCGGTGCTGGCAGAGGAGATCCGACAGGAGCTACGCCTCGATCACTCCACCCTGGCCGGTATCGAGGGCGCGCTGCGAGCGGATGTGGCAGCTGGTCGTGCGGTGAACTGGCGCGGCGCGGTGCTGACCCGCGTGGAGGCGTTGACTGCGGACGACCTCGCGCGCGCACGCCGCCTGGCTGAATGGACGCGCATGTCCGTGACGCTCACGGGCGATCCGCAATACGTTCGGGACCTGCCATCAGGTCGCTAACGCGCGCCGCAACATCACGAGTTGACCGCCATGATAGGTGGCGTGTTCGATCACCCCATCGAGCATGATCGCCGTCGTGTAGCTCTGTCCGGGCACTTTCTTTCCGAGTTGCTCCTCGGTCACCTCTGCGGCACGATCAGCGAGCGTGTCATAGGCCGCTTGCAGTCGTGTCCGGGCGGCACGCCACGCCGCTGCGCTTTCCGCCGCTGCACTGCCCTCCTCCGGTACCGGCGGCCAGTCCACCTCGTCGGCGGGATATTCCCGAGCCTCACCATCCAAGCGCAGTGCGACGATTTCCGCCCACGCTGTCATGTGCAGCGCGAGCTCCCACGCGCTGTGCGCACCGGCAATGGCGTGCTGCCGTGCCTCGGCCGCTGTGAACTGCGCGAGCAACTCATCCACCGCTGAACCATGCCACATCTCTCCGGAGATGGCCCGACGCAGGCGATTGGCGATGTGCTGGCCTGCGTGAAATGCCATGGATCACTCCGAAACGGTCAGTGCGTGTAGGTCGGCACCGGTGTCGGTACCGGTGTGTGAACGGAGCGCTGCCCATACGATGGTGGCATGGCATCTCCCTCACGCAGCGCGGCGGCGGAGGGAGAATGTAGGTCGTCCATCGAGTCTTCGTCGACGGTCCCGCGCGCCTGGCGTGCCACCAGGAGCGTCGCCACGGCAGCGCCCGCGCCCAGTGTCACCAGCAGCACGAGATTGCCGATCGCTGACTGAAGGTCCCACGCGCGATAGCCGGCCATGACGAGGCAGAAGAGGTAGTACAGCAGTCCACCCACCCCACCCATGGTGGCCACCAGTTTCACCGACAGCGCCGTGAAGGCCTGTCGTCGGGCCACGAGAGCCAGGGCGCCCGAGAATCCCACGCCGAGGATGAATGCGACGACGGACACACGCGCGGTCACCTGTCCGATTTCGAAGGGCGTGAGTTCGCCCACTGCCCAGCCCAGAACGGCCGCGGTGCCTGCCAGGCCACCAAGTCCCCCGGCAAAGGTCAGCCCGGTCCCGATCATTCCGCGGGCAATCCGCATCCAGCGTGGCATGGTGTCTCCGGCAGGTGTGACGTGCAGCGAGGGATTGACGTTCTGTACTTTGTATTGCAAAGTACTGTGCAGTCAAGACGCCCGGGTCAACGGAGGGTCACATGGGACAGGTTCTGAAGCGCCTGCGGGGCGCGTTGGGGATGGGGTTCACGTGGGCATTCGGCTGGGCAGCGGCCGGCATTCTCATCGGCGTGGCCAGCATCGTCGCGCCCGGGCGCATGTGGGACGCCTTCTTCCGGGTGTTCGATGCCCCACTCCCGGCCCTGGCCGTTCCCGGATTCATCGGCGGGGCGATCTTTTCGGTTGTGCTGTCCGTGGTGGCCCGCCGTCGCCGCTTCGGCGAGCTGTCCGTGTTGCGCTTCACGGCATGGGGCGCGGAGGGTGGCGTGCTGCTCTTTCTCGTGCCCTACGCGATGGCTTCCCTCGGACTCGCCACGCCCTCGGAAAACGGTCCGGGCTTCTGGCACATCGCCGCCGTGATCGGCATTCCGTTCACGGTGCTGAGCGCGATCTCGGCGGGCGTGACGCTGCTCGTCGCACGTCGGTCGCGCACACAATTCGCGCTGGACGGCACCAATGATGTCACCGATGATGTCACCGATTTCAGTCGAGAGCTGACCGAGCCTTCGGTGGCAGCCGGACTCCCCAATGCCCGCGTGCTCCAGGCGCTGCACGACGCCGCACAACGCGCGGCCAACGATTCATCACCGCGGAAGGTCCCCACCGCATAGGGACGCCGGCCGCGCCCATGCACCGTGACTAGGTTGCGGGCACGTTCGCATGCGTAGTCACGTCTTCGCATGCCCGTAGGTGATTCACACGTGCCGTTGCTGATGTCGTCCCGATGAAGCGTACCCGTGCCCTGCTCGCCGCATTGCTGGCGATGCCCGTCGCTGTCGCGTGTTTCTCAGACCCGTTGGGCCCGGACCTCATCATCGATCCGGTGCAACCACTCCGGCTCTCCGCCGTCAGTGCCAACGGACAAACCTTGCCCGCATCAGTCGTGGTCAGCGCAGGCAGCTCGCAGGGTCACGTATTCAACGCGGCGCAACTGCTCATCACCGCTCCCGACTCACTGCGCGTCGTCATCGCCACACGCCCGGCGGGCTACATGGGCGCGGCACTCTGGCTCGACACCCTGCGCGCGCGCATCCAGTCCACTGATGACGCCATCATCATCAGCCAGCTGGACGCCAATCCATTGGTCTTCGATCCGCGGGCCAGCCTCACACCCGACGGCTCACTCGTCCTCACGCTGCGCGACGTGACTGTCTCCAGCGACAGCAGCACCATCAGCACGCCCGTTTCGCTGCTCTTTGCGCGCTAGGGATCTTGCTCGAGCCTGAATGCTCCCAGCAGCAGAGTACAGATGAACTACCTTGCCACGGATGACGCGGAGATGTGCGGAAACCACACGGATCAAAAGCAAAAATGAAGTCTGAATCCGTGTAGTTTCCGCGCGTTCCCGTGCAATCCGCGGCAAAACTGTAGTCTGACATCTGTCCCGCAGGTCAGCGCACTGGCGTAGGCCGCGGCAACTGCGTGACGTGCTCGCGAACGTTGAGCACCGTGCCCGAGAACGCTTCGGTCACCACGAACACGCTAGACACGCGCGGGAAAGCCGCCGCGAAGCCCAATATCCAGCCGATTCCCGGTTTGCGCCTGACCCTTGACCAACAGCCATCTGATTCGTCTACTTTGTAGCACAAAGTGCTTTCACACAAGACGATCCCGCCAATGCCCCGCCCCCAGCTCGAAATCCGGCACGTCTCCAAGACCTACGCCAATGGCGTACAGGCCCTCAAAGACGTCTCCCTCACCATCCCCGCCGGCATGTACGGTCTGCTCGGCGCCAATGGCGCGGGTAAGTCCACCCTCATGCGCATCCTCGCCACGCTGCAGGATCCCGACGCCGGATCCATCACGCTCGGCGATATCGACGTGGTCGCGCAAAAGGACGAAACCCGTCGCACACTGGGCTACCTGCCGCAGGAGTTCGGCGTGTACCCCAAGGCCAGCGCCGAGGAATTGCTCGAACACTTTGCGCTGCTCAAGGGGGTGGCATCACGCAGTGAACGGCGCGCGCTGGTGGAAGTGCTGCTGCGCCAGGTGAACCTGTGGGAGGTGCGCAAGCAGAAACTCGGTGGCTACTCCGGTGGCATGCGCCAACGGTTCGGCGTGGCAGTGGCCCTGCTTGGCAATCCGAAACTCATGATCGTCGACGAGCCCACCGCCGGACTCGATCCGGCCGAACGGGTGCGCTTCCTCAACCTTCTGTCGGAGCTGGGAGAGAACAGTGTGGTGCTGCTCTCCACGCACATCGTGGAAGACGTGAGCGAATTGTGCACACGCATGGCCATCATCGATCGCGGTGAGATCCTGCTGGAAGCCGAGCCGCTTGGCGCCGTGTCGGCGCTGCGGGGCAGCATCTGGCGACGTGTGGTCGCACGCAGTGAACTCGCCAGCATCGAGCAACGGCATCAGGTCATCTCCACCAAGTTGCTGGCCGGACGCACGGTGGTGCATGTGTTCCATCCCGATTCGCCCGGGGCGGAATTCGAAGCCGCGGAGCCTGACCTCGAGGACGTGTACTTCAGCACGATGGCCGGACACATCGGACGACGTGCCAACACGGCGGCAGCGTGAGTGCCGCACCGCGTGATGCCGTGAGTATGGGAAAGCTGCCAGGTATCTTCGCATTCGAGTTCCGCTATCAGGCGAGGAAAACGTGGCCGTGGTTGTTGTTCACGGTGCTCACCGTGTTCTGCTTCCTCATGACACGCGACGGCTCCCTGTCGGTGATGCTGTATCAGGACCTGCAGATCAACGCGCCGTTCACGGTCGCCAAGACGTACATCTTCGGCACGTTGATCTGGATCCTGCTGGCGGCGTCCATTGCCGGAGAGGCTGGCGCGCGGGATTTCAGCAGCCGCATGTATCCACTCGTGTTCACCGCGTCGATAAGCCGCGTGGAGTATCTCGGTGGACGCTTTCTCGCTGCCCTCGCGATCAACCTGCTCGTGTTGCAGGGCATCACGGTCGGCATCGTGCTGGGCATCTATGCGCCTGGTGTTGACCCGGCCCTGCTGTCACCCTTTCGCGCTGCGACGTTCGTCACCGGGTTTGCCTACATCACGCTCCCCAATGCCATTGTGGCCACTGCGCTGCAGTTCGTGCTGGCTCTGCGCAGCGGACGTGCGATGGCCGGCTATCTGGGCAGCATGGCGTTGTTCTTCATGGGGTTCTTCGTGGCTTCGCTGGTCATGTACCGTCAGCGCTTCGGTCCACTGTTCGATCCCATCGGCGTGCGGTTCATCATGGAGGAGATCTCCCGATCCTGGACCGAGGCGGAGAAGGGGACACGATTGCTGTCGCTCAGTGGCACTCTCCTCGCCAATCGGGTGGTGTGGATAGGTCTCGCGACAACGATGCTGGCGGTGACGGCGGCGCGTTTCCGGTTCGCACATCGTGCGGAACGCAGTGGTGCCTTGAGGCGATGGTGGCGCCGGGACGCCTCCCGTACGGCGAATGCGCCAACACCGGCGACGATCGCGATCTCCTCGCGGACGCCTGTCGAGATGCCCGCACCAACTCGGTCGTTCGGCGTAGCGATCACCCTGCGCCAGACGCTGGCGATGTCCCTGGCATCATTCCGCGCGATTGCCACCAGCTGGGCGGGACTGGCGCTTCTGGTCTTCCTGCCACTCGTCACGCTGCCCGTGCTGATCGACCAGATGTCATCGCTCGGCTCGCCGTTGGTGCCCACCACCATGCGCATCCTGGGTGAACTCATCGCGCCGCTATCCGATGAGCTGAGTCGATGGGTGGTGGTACCCCTGTTGCTGGTCTTCTTTGCCGGCGAGCTGGTGTGGCGTGAGCGCGATGCGGGCCTTGGTGATATCACCGATGCGATGCCCGGTTCAGACTGGACGCCGCTCGTGGGCAAGTTTCTCGGGCTGGCGATGGTGCTGGTGGTCTTTCTCACGGCCCTGATGATCTCGGGTGTGGTGGCACAGTCCATTCTCGGTTACACCGCCTACGAGCCGGGTCTGTACCTGCGCGTCCTGTTCGGATTGCAGCTGCCAGAGTACCTGCTCTTTGCGTTGCTGGCGTTGGTGATTCATGTCGTCGTGAATCACAAGTACGTGGGACATCTGGTCGCCATCATCGCGTATGTGTTCATCACGCTGGCCTCGATGTTCGGCGTGGAACACAACCTCCTGGTGTTCGGCGCGGCGCCGCGGTGGTCGTATACCGAGATGCGCAGCTTTGGCGGCACGGTCATGCCATGGTTGTGGTTCAAGTTGTACTGGGCGGGGTGGGCCGTCCTGCTGGCGGTGGCCGCGCGACTGTTGTGGAGCCGAGGCCGCGAGCACGGTTTGCGCCTGCGCATCGCGGGTGCACGCCGGCGATTGCACGGTGCCACCGCCGGCATTGCAGGCATCGGTGGCGTGCTCACGCTGGGCATTGGTGGATTCATTTTCTACAACACCAATGTGCTGCACGCCTATGGCACTGCTGCGGAGCGGGTCGCGCGGAGTGCCGAGTACGAGCGGCGCTATGGCAAGTTCGCCCATGTACCGCAGCCGCACCTCGCATCGGCTACGCTCGCGATCGATCTCCATCCGGCACAGCGTGCGGCAGATCTCACCGGCGTCTACCAGCTGGTGAATCGCAGCGCGCTGCCCATCGATTCCATCCACGTGGCCACGCCGGTCGACCTATCACCGGAGCGGTTGACCCTCAGCCGTACCGCGTCGCATACAGTGAACGACAGCCTGTTTGGTCATCACGTGTTCGTGTTGACCTCACCGCTGTTGCCGGGCGATTCGCTGCAGCTTCATTTTCGCGTGAAGGTCGCGTCTGAAGGATTCACCGAATCAGGCATCGACGCCTCGATTGCAGCCAACGGCACGTTCATCGGCAACAGTTGGCTGCCGGCCATTGGCTATCAGCCCAGCCGTGAGCTCATGTCGCCCAGTGAACGACGCACGCACGGTCTGCCGGCCCGTCCGGTGATTCCTTCACTGTACAGCGTGGACGCACCCAGGGCACCGCGAGGCGGCACACAACTCACGACGGTCATCAGTACCACGCTCGACCAGATGGCCGTGGCACCCGGCGCGCTCGCACGGACGTGGGAGGAAAACGGTCGCCGCTACTTCCGCTATGTCACCAGTGCGCCGATCGGCAACGAGTGGGTGTTCGCATCTGCACGGTACGCCGTGCATGAAGAGACGTGGACCAACCCCCAAGACTCAGGTCAGACGGTCGCCGTACGCCTCTACCACCATCCCACGCATACGCAGTATCTCGATCGCACGCTCCGCAGCATCACGGCATCGCTCACCTACTACACCGCGCAGTTCGGGCGCTACCCATACACCCACCTCACCATGGTGGAACGTCCGGGCGAGGGTACGGGACTGCACGCCGATGCCAGCATGCTGTCGCACTCCGAGGGGTTTGTGCACTGGCATCCGCGTGACACCAAGGGCAGTCTCGACATGCCCTACGCCGTGGTGGCACACGAGATGGGGCATCAGTGGGGGGTACCGTCGGCGTACGTGGAAGGCGCACCCGTGATGTCGGAGAGCCTGGCCTGGTACTATGCCATGCGCCTCGTACAGCACACGTCGGGCGTCGAGCAACTGCGCCGTCTTACCGCCTTCATGCGCGAGCCATATCCCTACGCACCCATTCGTCGCGGCGAGCCGTTGCTGCGCGGGCTCGACCCGTACATGTCGTATCGGCGCGGACCATTCGCACTGCAGGCACTCAGTGAGTATGCCGGCGAGGCGCGCATCAACCACGCCATGCGCACGCTGCGGGACACACACCTGCCTGACTCGGCGCCACTGGCCACCACGCTCGATCTGTATCGGGAACTCCAGTCGGCGACCCCCGATTCCCTGCACGGGCTGCTACACGATCTGTTCGAGGTGAACACCTATTGGGCGCTCGAGACCGAGCGCGTGTCGACCACGAGGATCGGTGACAGCACCTGGCAGGTCACGCTCGATGTGCGGGCCCGCAAGAGCGTCTTCGACAGCGCCGGTGTGGAGACGCAGGTACCAATGAACGAATGGGTGGAACTCGGTGTGTTTGCTGAAGGCACCGACACGCCGCTGTATTTGCGTAAGCATCGCATTCACACGGGATCACAACGCATCGTGGTGACGGTGCCGGCGGCACCATCGCGGGCAGGCGTCGACCCCTATCACCTGCTCATCGACACCACTCCGCAGGACAACGTGCGCCCCATTCGCTGAAAAGAGGGGCTGGTGTTCGCGATCCGGCGCGTCTCGTGCCAGTTTGCGAGATACGAGATGCGCTGGATCCCCGCCCCTTTGCAGGAGAAGTCATGTCGCGCCGTCATCTTGCGGCTGCGGTCACGTTGTTGTGCGTGACCACGGTCCCCGTGGGTCTGTATGCGTCTGTGTCCAACGATGCGCCCTCAGCGGTGATTGCCGCCGACTCGTCCGCCGCATTCCTCGGGGCGCTGCGCGCGCATTGTGGCAAAGCCTTTGAAGGTCAGCTCGTGAACCCGCAGCCTGCCGACAGCGCCATGCGTGGCCAGCGATTGGTGATGCATGTGCGCGGGTGTGGCGATACGGTGCGCGTGCCGTTCCACGTGGGCGACAATCGTTCGCGCACCTGGGTCTTCACACGCACCGCCAACGGCGTGCGTCTCAAGCACGATCATCGGCATGAAGACGGCAGTGAAGACCGGGTCACGCAGTATGGCGGTGACGCCATCGCGCCACAGGCGGCCTCTCATGTGCAATTCCCCGCCGACAGTTTCACTGCCGCCCTCATTCCCACCGCGCGCACCAATGTGTGGACGGTGGAACTCACGGCCACACGATTCAGCTACCAGTTGCGCCGCGAGGGCAGTGATCGGCGGTTTCGTGTGGACTTCGATCTCACGCGCCC
>NZ_DASWXE010000241.1:0-28000 GCF_036405635.1 Gemmatimonas sp.
GATCCGCCTCGATGGTGTGCTGTGCATTGTTGCGGGCCATCGCGGCGAGTTCGGTCAGGCTGCTCGTTGTTTCTTCCAGGCTGGCCGCCTGATCGGCAGCGCCATGCGCCAAGGCATCGCTTCCGGCGCTGATCTCCGTGCCGGCGTTCGACACTTCCGACGCCGCCACGGCGACCATTTGCAGCGCGGCATCGAGGTTGCCCACGGCGTCGTTCAGGGCCGTCTGCAACACGAGGTAGTCACCGAGATACGTGCCTTCCATGCGCGCGGTGAGATCACGGCCCGCAACACGTTGCAGCGTGCCCGATGCTTCCTGCAACGGCGTGGCGACCGCATCCATCACCCGGTTGAGGCCAAGCGCGAGATCGGCGTAGCTGCCTTCGTGACGCGCGATATCGGCACGGCGCGACAGATCACCGGCGCGGGCCGACTCGTTGAGTGTGGCCGAGTCGGTGACGATGGCCAGCACGTTGCGCTGGGCCGCATTGAGCGAGAGGATCGACGCCTGACAGGTGGCGATGATGCCGTTCACCGTGGCGGCGAGCTGTCCGAGTTCATCCTCACGATCGATTTCGATGGGCGTCGTGGTCGCCTCGAGCGTACCCGTGAGATCCCCATGAGCCATGCCCGTGGCGATGCGCTCGATGCCGGCGATGCAGTTGCGACGCAACTTGGTGGCGCGGTCGGCGATATCGTGAATGGGGGCCAGCGTGCGCTGCACGATCACGTAGGCACACCCGCCTACCGCGGTCAGTACAAGGGCCGCACCGACGAGCACCCAACGGGCGAGCGCCAGCGAGGTGTTGCTCTGGTCCGCCGGCAACAGCCACAGTGCGGCCAGATCACTCAACAACGCGACCAGGGTGAGGCCACCGATCAGCCACCCGATGCGGCGCGAGACAGACTTCGTGTGCGACATGATACAACTCATTGGGATTGAGAGACTACGGGCATCCGGCATCCGTCATCGGTGCCGAGAATGCCACTGACAGGAAGTATCGACCGTCTTCCTGTCGGTTTGACACACCTCCGCATCGGATCTTGGGCTTATCCGATACGCTTGAGACGGGGTTGACCGACGGCGATTCTACCCTCGGAGCGGAAGCGCTCCACGGCATTGCCCAACACGGCTGCGCGGTCACTCAGTTCCATGCTGGTGGCACTGCCTTCCTCCGCATTGGCGGCCACCGTCTGGGTAACTGTGTTGACCTGATCGATGGCCTTGGAGATTTGCTGCACGCCATCCTGCTGCTGGGCGGCGGCCGAAGCCACCTCCGACATCACAAGGCGCACCCGATCCGCCTGGCGAACGATCTCCGAGAGCGTGCCCAGCACGGTATCGTTGAGACGCACACCGGCATTCGTGCTCGATACCGACTCTTCGATGAGCGCGGTGGTATTGCGTGCAGCCTCCGCACTGCGCATGGCCAGGCTGCGGACTTCTTCAGCCACCACCGCAAAGCCACGGCCTGCGTCACCGGCGCGTGCGGCTTCCACGGCCGCATTGAGCGCCAGCAAGTTGGTCTGAAACGCGATTTCGTCGATGGTCTTCACGATGCGCGCGGTGGCGTCGGAACCGGCCTTGATGCGTCCCATCGCCTCGGCGAGCTGCTGCATCGACTGTTCGCCGCTGACGGCCGTTTCGCGGGACTGTTCGGCCAGGGTGCGGCCCTCTCGTGCGTGCGCCGCACTGGCCTGGGTCATGCTGGCGAGCTCCTGCAGGCTGGCCGCCACTTCTTCGAGTGATGCCGCCTGATGCGACGCGCCGTCGCTCAGCATGGCACTGGCATCACGCAACGAACCGGATGTACCCAGGATTTCGTCGGCCGACTGGCGCACCACCTGCATGGCACCCTGCAGTTCTTCCAGTGCCGAGTTGAAGTGCGCTTGCACTTCGGCATTGCGACCGGTGTAGGTGCCGGTGAGTCGTACCGACAAATCGCCCTGCGCCAGGTTCGCGAGTGCGGCGCTGATGTCGTCGAGGAACCGCATCGCCTCACCCTTGAGGATGGCTTCGATGCGTTCCTGGCGGGAATTGGTGAGCGACGTGAACACGATCGCGATATCGACCTGCAGCAGGCGATCGAACGCACGCTGGAACCGATACGATTCCGCGTCCGTGGCACCGCCCTTCTCGACCGCGGCAAACATGTGCTCGCGAATCACCTCATACATCGCCACGTACCAGTTCGAATCGAGGTCGATCCGCTCGTGCACCTGACCGACGAGGCGACGGTAGGCGATGTAGCCGTCGTCCACGACACCCCCGAACATCGCCAATAGGTAGCGCGTGACCAGCGGACGCTGACGGTCCACGGACGTGTGGCGATCGATGATATCCTGGGTGACCTTGTTGCCCGCGATGTGTGCGTAGAAATCGTCGATCATCGCGTCGCAGGCGGCACGACACACGGGCTCCCAGACCTGCACTACGCCAAGATCGGCGGTGGTGAGTTTCAGGAACTCGAGACGACGGCGCACTTCAATGTCTGAGACTTCGATGCGGCCCAGCGGATAGGCGCGCTCGGCATCTTTCTTCGCAGTGGAACGGAACCAGGACATGAGCTTCACTCGGATGGGTCGCGACCCGGGGTGCCCTCAACGTCGAGGAGCTGGGGCCCGTGTCCGGGACGTGATCGCGATGGCCTAGGAGCTGGTATCGGCATTGCACACAACGTTTTGTAGCCGTTCCGGTGTGCTTACAACATTGTAAATCGCGTGGTCCTGCAAGCACTCCATTCATCACCAGAACGCGTCGTGTCAACCAGAAAATTTCTTTTGCCGACACGACGATAGTCCTGCGAACATACGCCTCCATGGAATGGCGTCAATGCAATGTGAATTGAGCCGCAATCACGACAAAAGACATCGGAAAGCGCGAAAGTCCGACGGACGTGCTCGACTATTCGTAGCGTAGGGCTTCTACCGGATCGAGTCGTGAGGCGCGCAAGGCGGGCAGCATGCCAAACACCACGCCCGTGGCGATGCTCGCACCGATGGCGGTGATGATGGCCGATCCCGGAATGGAAGTGGGGATGGACGTGTTGGTGCGGACGATCCAGGCGAGGATGGCACCCAGCATCAACCCCACCGAGGCGCCGATAGAGGTGAGCGTGGCGGCTTCCACGAGGAACTGCCAGAGGATGGTCACGCGTGTGGCCCCCAGTGCCTTGCGCACACCAATCTCACGGGTGCGTTCGGTCACCGAGATCATCATGATGGCCACCACGCCCACGCCACCAACGAGCAAACCCACCGCAGACAGTGCCAGGCCCACCATGAAGATGGCGCCGAAGAGCTGGTCGAATGTTTCCAGCATGCGGTCCTGCGCCACCAGCGCAAAGTTGTTCGGCTGGGATGGCTTGAGTCCGCGGCGGCCGCGCAACATCTCCGTCACCGCGTCCATCACCACCGCCTGCGACACACCGGGGCGTGGCTTGACCATGATGAGCAGCCCGCGCCGCCACACATCGAGGTGACGATAGGCAGTCATCATGGGAAGAATGGCGCGCGGCTTGTCCGGGCCGCGCCCATCCATCGATTTGAGAAAGCCGGCTTTCGTGTGGAACACACCGATCACGGTGAACTGCTTGCCCTCCACCGAGATCTGTTTGCCGATCGGATCGGAGTCGCCGAACAGTCGTGCCTTCAGCGTATCGTTGATGACCACCACCTGCGCGGCCGCATCATGTTCGGCGCGCGAAAAACTACGGCCCGGTGAAATGTCCGCCACATCGGTCTTGATCCAGTCGGTGCTCTGCGCGTCGTACCCCACGTTGGTGACGTGGCGGTCGCGGTAGTCGAAGTTCGTTTGACCGGAGAGCCATGCTGTGGCTGTCTCGACGTCGGGCATCGCCCGAATGCCGGCCCATTCGTCGAGCGTGATGGCGGGGTTGCGCCGATCAGGGCAGGTGTCGTCGGTGCCATCGCAAGCGTTGAACCCCACGCCGCGGCGGCGCACCTGAAACGATGTCGCGCCGAACTCGTCGAGGTCCGACTGAAAACTCTGGCGAATGCCGTGCACGGTGGCGCCCATGGCCACCACCACGAACACACCGATGGCCACGCCGGCGATGGTCAGGCCGGCGCGCACCTTGTTGGCGCGGATTGCTTCGAGTGCCATGCCAATGCCTTCGAGCGCAATCAGAATTCGATCGAAGAATCGCATGGTCACTCCTGCCGCAGCGCGGCAATGGGATCGAGACGCGCCGCGCGGCTGGCCGGATAGATACCTGCCGCAATGCCGACACCGGCGCCCACCACCAACGCCGCCACCACGGACCACGGCGCCACCGCGGCGGGCAGGGGAGTGAGCGCCGCAATCGTGGCGGCCAGCCCCACACCCAGCCCGATGCCCACGGCGGCTCCCACGACGCTCAATGTGGCCGACTCCACCAGGAACTGCGACATGATGTCGCGACGCCTCGCCCCCAGCGCCTTGCGCACGCCGATCTCCCGCGTGCGTTCAGCCACGGCCACCAGCATGATGTTCATGATGACCATCGCTCCCACCACGAGGCCGATGGCCGGCAGGGCGGTACCAAACACCACCATCTTCGACTTGATGCCGTCGAAGAAGGCCAGCGCTTCATCCTGTGTTTCCAGCGCAAAGTTGTCGGCCTTGCCGGGCGGCAGGCGCCGCGCCGCGCGCAACACTTCCCGTGCCGCGTCCATGCCATCGGTGACCAGCAAGGCAGACGGTGCCTGCACCACCATCGACTCGATGTCACCGCGTGGGCGAATCGCGCGTTGCAGAGGGCTGGTGTACGGCGCGATGGCGAGGCGATCCAGCGAGAAGCCGAAGATCGTGCCCTGCTTCTCGATCACACCAATCACCTCGAACGGCGTACCGTTCAGGCGCAGCTCGCGCCCGATGGGATCGAGGCCCTTGAAGAAGTGTTCGGCCACTTCCACGCCGATCACGATCACGCGGGCGCCGATGTTCACTTCCTGCTGGCCGAACGCACGTCCACGTTCGAGGTTGAACTTCTTGATCGTGAAGTAGGCTGCCTCCGTCGCTACGGCCTGCACCTGCCGCGGACGATTGAACGGCGAGTGCGCGAACATGAATGTCTCGCTGGCGATCGCCGACAGACTCCCCGGTGGCAGTACACCGCGCACGAGCGCTGCATCCTGCGGGAAGAGTCGCGGGCGGCGCTGGATCTCGCGCCAATCCAGATTGTCGTCGGTATTGAAGTCCTGCCAGCGGCGCAGCGTGAACGTATTCACGCCGAACAGCTTGCCGGCAAAATCGTTCTCCACGTAGCGGCTCATGCCTTCCACGATGGATACGACCGCGATGAGGAACATGACGCCGATGGTCACGCCGATCAGCGTGAAGAAGCTCTTCAGCTTCTGCACGCGAATGGTGGCCAGCGCCAACCGGACGGCTTCGAAGAATGCCATCGGTGGTGCCTCCTGAATTGTGGGCGAACGGGAGTTCAGCCGTCACCCGGTATCACACCGGGCGACGCACATCCGGTCTACGCGGATCTACTCGTAGCGGAGGGCTTCGACCGGGTCGAGCTTGGCGGCACGGCTCGCCGGGAGCATGCCGAACAACACGCCCGTCACGCAGCTCGCGCCCAGCGCGGCAAACACCGCCCAGGGGGGAATACTGGCATCGATCGGAGTGAAGCTGCGGATGAGCAAGGCGCCGAGCCAGCCGACAAACAGGCCGATCGCACCACCAATGCCGGTGAGCGTGACCGCTTCGACCAGGAACTGCCAGAGAATGGTCGCACGTGTGGCACCGAGTGCTTTGCGCACGCCGATTTCACGGGTGCGTTCGGTCACCGAGATCATCATGATGGCCACGACGCCCACACCACCGACGATGAGGCCCACGCCCGACAGCGCGATCATCACGAGGAAGAACATGCCGAAGATCGAGTTGTACGTCTCGAACAGCTTGTCCTGCGTGATGATGGCAAAGCTCGACTCTTCGGCCGGGCGGGTCCCGCGCACACCGCGAAGCGCAGCCGTTACGTCGTCGATGACCTGATCACGCGACACGTTTTCACGCGGCTTCACGGCGAGGCCGATGTTGCTGGCCCGCGCGCCGACATAGCGGATAAGCGCCTGCACCGGCATGACGGCCTTGGGGCGTTCACCACCGGACAGGAAGCTACTGTTGTCCTTGTAGACGCCGATCACTTCGAACGGCACGTTGTTCACCAGCAACGTCTTGCCGATCGGGTCGAGCTCACCGAACACGCGCTCCACCATCAGCGTGGTGATCACGACGACGCGGGCACCGGTGCGGGCTTCCGCAGCGGTGAACGCACGCCCCGGATACACTTCCGGCGCGCCGATCGTGGTCCACTCGGCCGAGTACCCTTCCACCGATGCGCTCGACAGCTCGCGATCGCGATACTTGACCTTGGCGCCCCAGTCGAGGCGCTCGCCGACCGCTTCGATGGTCGAGATGCGGCGCAGCGTCTCCACTTCGTTGGAACGGATGGGGGGATTGCGCAGCCACTTGCAGGTCTCGTCGGAGCCATCGCAGGCTTCGAACGAGATCGGATAGCGCGTCACGAAAAACGTAGTCGGGCCGGTGCTCGCGAAGTCCTTGGCTACGGACTTGTTGATGCCGTGCACGGCCGCCGAAATCGCGACCACCACGAACACACCCACGGCGATGCCGAGGATGGTGAGACCGGCGCGTACCTTGTTGGCGCGCACGGCGTCGATCGCAATGCGGACGCCTTCGGAGACGGCGGAGAGACGGGTGCTCAGGGCAGACATCGGCTATTCCTGACGCAGGGCAGCGATGGGATCGAGCAACGAGGCGCGGCTGGCCGGATAGACGCCGGAGATGATGCCGACACCGGCACCCAACGCCACACCCACTGCGATCGACCAGGGCGCGACACTGGCGGGCAAGGGCGACACGAGGGAGATCAGCTTGGCGAGTCCAATGCCAAGCGCGACACCGATGGCGGAGCCGATGGTGCCCAGCGTGCTGGACTCGATGAGGAACTGCAGCAGGATGTCACGACGCTTGGCACCAAGCGCCTTGCGGATGCCGATTTCGCGCGTGCGCTCGGCCACGGCCACCAGCATGATGTTCATGATCACGATGGCACCGACCACCAGGCCGATGGCTGGAAGCGCCACGCCGGCGACCACGAGGTAGCCCTTCATCTTGTTCCAGAACTCGAGCGCCGTATCGGCGGTCTGGAGCGAGAAGTTGTCCTTCTGCGAAGGGCGAAGACGGCGATGGCCACGCATCGACGCGCGCACGTCTTCCATGGCTTCACGCATCGCGGGCTCGCTGGGCAGCTGCACCGCCACCGCATCGACGATGTTCGGGCGCGCGTTCACGAGGCGCCGGGCCGGTGAGCGCCAGGTTGTGATGAGGAAATTGTCCATCGACATGCCGAAGATCGAACCCTGCGTCTCGGCGATACCCACCACGCGATACGGCACACCGCCCAGCTTCACGTCACGATCGATCGGATCGAGACCGGGGAAGAGGCGCTTGGCGGCGTCGATACCGATGACGGCCACCTTCTCGCCACGACCCAGCTCCTGTTCGGACAGCACACGGCCTTCCGAGACACCGAGCTTCTTCATGTTGAAGTAGTCGCCATCGACGGCGGACACCTGCACTTGGCGCGGCTTGCCGCTTGCACTGCTGGAGGCCGATACCTGGCCATCGCTCACGATGTACCAGTTGGCATCTGCAGGCAGGGCGCTGGTCACGGGCTCGACATCGGTGATCTCGAGCCGCGGACGCCGGCGGTATTCTTCCCACGTGGCCTCGTCGACATCACCGATGTTGATGTTCGGACGGTGGCGCACCTCGAAGGTGTTCAGCCCGATGAGCTTCCCCACCAGGTCGTCTTCCATGTAGCGCCCCATCCCTTCGACGATCGACACGACGGAGATGAGGAACATGACGCCGATGCACACACCCAGCAGAGTGAAAGCACTCTTGAGCTTCTGGGTGCGGATCGTGCTGAGCGCCAGACGGATGGCTTCGAAGAACGGCACGGTGGGACCGGCGAGAGACGTGATTAGTGCGCGGCGCTGACGCCGACGCGCTCGACAAACTGGTTGCGACGCTCGTCGCTGGCGATGACACCGTCACGGAGCACCACGACACGTCGCGCATTGGCGGCGATATCGGGTTCGTGCGTGACCATCACCACTGTCTGGCCTTCCCGCGACAACTCGTCGAACACGCGCATGATCTCGGTGGAGGTCTGCGAGTCGAGGTTACCGGTGGGTTCGTCCGCGAGCAGGATGGACGGACGGTTCACGAGCGCGCGCGCAATGGCGACACGCTGGCGCTGACCGCCGGAGAGTTCGTTGGGACGGTGATGCATGCGTTGGCCCAGCTGCACCCGCTCCAGCGCCTCGGTGGCGCGGGCACGGCGCTCTTCGGCCGACACACCGGCGTAGACCAGCGGCAGTTCGACATTCTGCAGCGCCGAGGCGCGGGGCAGGAGGTTGAACGTCTGGAAGACGAAGCCGATTTCCTTGTTGCGCACACGGGCCAGCTGGTCGTCGCTCATAGCCGACACCAGCATGCCGTTGAGCCAGTACTCGCCCCCATTCGGCGTGTCGAGGCAGCCGATGAGGTTCATCAGCGTCGACTTGCCGGAGCCCGATGGGCCCATGATGGCGACGTATTCATTGCGACGGATGGCGAGATCGACGCCGCGCAGTGCGCGCACGACTTCACCGCCCATGTCATACTGCCGGGTGAGCTGACGGGTCACGATAACCCAGTCCTGCCCCGGGCTTGCGCCCGGGGCATTGACGACGGCACGCCGTTCGCCGGTGGTGCTGAGGCCGATCTCGTCAGCGCTGCTCATGACTTGGTGCCTGCCGCGGGCTTCTTCTCTTCCGGCTTGGTCACCTTGATCAGGGCGCCGTCCTTGAGCTCACGAATGGCCTGGTAGGTGCCGGCCACTATCGTCTCGCCGGCCTTGAGGCCAGTCAGCACTTCGAAGTGACGTTCACCAGCGATGCCCACCTTCACCGGTCGGAACGTCACCTTGTTGTCGGCGCCGACGATGAACACCCCTTCCACGTCGCGCTTGCCCACTTCCTTGGCCGGCTGACGTCCGCCGACGGCGACCGCAGAGTCGCCACTGGGCAGGCTCTCGTTCTCACGCACCGTGAGTGCAATGATCGGGATGCTCAGCACCTTCGTGCGCGTGGCGGTCACGATCTTCGCGGTGGCCGAGAAGTCCGGACGGGTATCGACCGGCGGATTCAGGAGCTGCACGCGCACTTCATAGTCGATGGCCTGATCACCGGTGTTGGTGGTGGCCGTCTTGGTAACCGAACTGTTGGAGATCTCCACCACCTTGCCCACGAACGTGGTGTCGGGGAAGGCGTCGATCTGAATCAGCGCCGAGTCGCCGACGTTGATACGGGCCACGTCGGTTTCGTCGACCTTCACCTTGGTCTCGAGCACGGCCATGTCGGAGATCGTGAGCAGCGTCGCGGCATCCTTGTTCAGCGTGCCCATGATGGCCGTTTCGCCTTCTTCCACGTTCAGGCGGGTGACCTTGCCACTCATCGGCGCCACGATCGTGGTGCGGTTGAGCGCCTGACGCGCATCGCGCACCGAGGCCACGGCCTGTTCGACCGAGTACTCGGCCGCTTCAGCGAGTGCCTTGTTCACTTCCATCTGCGTCTTCAGCTGCTCGATCTGCTCGACGCTGACCAGCGTCGGCGTGGTCTGCTGGATCTTGAGCGAACGCTCGTAGTTGCGCTCGGCCTGGATCAGGTTGGCACGCGCCTGTGCCGACTGCGCCTTGGCCGAGGCCTGCGCGGCTTCGGAACGCTGCAGTGCGGCGGTCGGCTGTTCCGGATCGATCTGGAGCAGGAACTGGCCCTTCTTTACGATATCGCCTTCTTTGACGGAGAGGCGCACGATCTTGCCGGTGACGTCCGCCGAGACATTCACCATGGTGCGGGGCTGGATCTGTCCGCTGGCCGTCACCGAGGCCACGAGATCCCGCGACTCCACCGCCTCGGTGCGCACGTCGACCGGCTTGGTGTTGTTCTTCTTGGCGGCGACAAAGGCCAGGGCGGCCACAGCGACGACGACGACGCCGCCGATGCCGTACTTCACGGTCTTGGTCATGATAGATCTCGGTTAACGAAGGGGGCGACCGACGGCGTTTTCGAGTGCCGCGAAGGCCCTTTGCACGTCGTAAACAGCGGTGATGCGATCCGTAGCGGCACGTTCGTAGTCGCCACGGGCCTGCACGAGGTCCACGATGCTGATCGCGCCGACGCGATAGCGTTCCTGGGCGAGTTCCAGCGCGGTGCGCGCGGTGCGGACGTTTTCTTCCTGCATCACGACAGTCTGCTGCGCGGTATTGAGCTGCAGATAGGCTGCCGTGACGTCCGACGAAATGCGCAGTTCCTGATTGCGCACCTCGATCTGCGCGTTGCGCTGGTTCACGCTGGCCTGCTCGATCTGCTGCTCACGACGAAAGCCGTTGAAGATGGGCAGCGAGAACGCGATGCTCAGATCGTACGGATTGCGCGTGAAGTCGAACGGGTACTTGCCCTGCGAGTCGCGGATGGCCTGCTCATCGGCCGGCGTGAAGGACAGTGCCTGACACTGCGCGAGCCGGTTGTCCAGATTGAGCCGGGCGCGCACTTCCTCCGTGCGGATGCACGACGCTTGGCTGCTCAACACCCCCGCCTGGCCTTGCTGGATGAGGGCGTTGGTGTTCGTGAACCGATTCGTAAAACCCGACAGGCTCGCCGAAAGCGCCACGGTTGGGATGTACGCACTGCGGGCGGTCGATACCGAGCGCCGGGCGCTCTCCTGGCGTGTGCGGGCTGCGTCGAGCGAGGGGTTCTCGCTGCGGGCGCTCGCAAGGACCGCCTGCAGGTCGAGCGTGGGCGTGGGCGCCAATGTGGTGTCGAGACGCGTTTCCAGTACCGGCGGCATGCCGATCTGCTGGTACAGACGAACGATCTCGATGGCCGCCTGATTGCGTGCGTTCAATGCCGCCACCCGCTGCTGGCCATGCGTCACTTCGGCGCGCTGCACATCGAGCTGCGTGCCGGAGCCCACCTGGAGCCGCGCCTGCGCGAGCTGGAGCTGCGCTGAGGTGGTGGTGAGCAGGGTGTCCTGCAACTGCGCCCGCGCCTGCTGCTGCAACGCCGCCAGATACTGCACGGTTACATCGTTCCGCAGCCGCTGTTCGGTGGCTTCGATGTCCGATTCGGTCGCTGCCTGATTGGCCTTCATGGCGCGGCGATCATTCACCGCGGCCATGGAAAGATTCAGGTTCGCGGACGCCGAAGCGTCGGTGTTGAGCTGGTCGTTGGTGGAACCAAAGCCCTGGCCCTGAAAGAACGTCTGCCGGCCTTCGCGGTAGCCGCCGCCGAGACGCGTGCTCAGGGAGGGCAGGAAGGCACCCGTGGCCGCTCGGACGTTGGCCGATGCCGTACGACGAGCGTTCAGCGCGGTCTGCAAGGCCGGGTTGTTGCGGCGGGCCAAGGCCAGCGCGTCAGCCAGGGTCAGCAACGCACCGGCGGTCGGAGCTGCCGGTGCAGCCTGCGCCTCGGCCAGGAAGGGCACCGTCGAGCCGAGAAGGCCAGCGGCCAGCGCGACCGTCCTGAAGAGCACGTGAGATTTCACGGAAATCGTCATGGGACAAGCTGGGGGAGGGGAATGGACAGGGGGGCATACGACCCCGGCTCAGCGATTGTTTCAGCGATCACGCAGTTCATCGGCCAGACATTGGGGACGAGCGGAAACGGGCCAGGCAGGACGCGTCGTCGCGCCCCATCCGGGACAACCACCTACCGGGGCACGTCATCGCGCCGCGCGTCGAGTCCACGACTTGGAATGGCAATGCGGAGCAGATGCCCGTCCGCGTCGGCCCATACCAGCCGCACCTCACTGGACGCCGTCACCACCCGCCATCGCTGCGAGATCCGGTGCGCGCCGGCGATGGTGACCGTGTCCGCAATCGACTCCAGCACGATACGCACGGCGCCCTGGCTGTTGGCCGCCGGGGTGAGGCTGGGGCGGGTGACCCCGTCACCGGGCACGCGCAGCGGCAGGCGCACGAACAGTGCGTGCTGAACAAGGCCCTCCTCCTCCACCACCACGGCGCCCGGGCGCAGCAGGTATTCACGCGCGGCCTCGCCGGTCACGCTGCGCGCCAGGGTGGTGAAACGCCCGCGCACCCGCTGCCCGCCAAGGCGTAGCGTCTGTTCCGTCCCCTGGCGTTCCTCGAGCGTATAACGCACCGGGGTGCCGGCGGAATCGGCTTCGAGGCGCATGGCCGTGCGCCGATCACCGGTGGCCGATTCGGCGCGGAGCTCGAGGGCTGCTCCATCGGTCCCCGTCAGGCGGTGGACGGAGAACTGCTCTCGCCCGACCCGCTGGCCGCGAACGACGATGGTGAAGCTCCCCTCGTCGATGCGCTGCAGCACGCTGGACTGCGCAAACAGGGCCGACGGGGCGAGCGCCAGCAACACCGCAGCACGGAGAACCGTCAGGCGCGCCCTCAACGGGGCCATCATCGGAAAGGCCGGCCGCGGCCGGGTCGGGGTGCGCAAGGCGGGCGTGCGCAGGGCAGACATCCTTCAAACCTAATCACAAGACGACCCGGATTCCGGTGGGAGCTCATGGGCCTTCGCTCCATGCATGACTCCGGGGTATTGTGGGGCAATGCGTTCCCGACTCCCTGTTGCCACCCCCTCCGATCGCTGGCCCGTTACCTGGGTCTCGGCGTCGGCCGGCGCATTGGTCGCGCTGGCGTACTGGCAACAGGATCCCGGCTGGATGCGGCTGGCCATCGCGGCCCTCGTGACTGCCTGGGCTGCCTGGCTGGTCCCCACCGTGCGGCAGCCCCGGACGGTGGCGGTGTTGAGTGTGGCCGCGATCGCCACCGGCATTCTCATTGCGTCCAGCGACACGGCGACCTTGGTGGCCCTGCGTCGCAACTGGGCCGGATGGTCGGCGGCGGAGCGTGAATCGCGAGCCCAGCGGGTGGCGGCCAGTCTCACCGATGTCGTCGGGGTGCTGCGCGATGTGACCCGTCAGCTGGCCAATGACTCCTCGCTCGTCGCCGAGGCGGCGTCCGGTCGTGTCCGGTCGCTCAGCGCGCCGTTGCCCCGCGGGGTGGAGTCAGCATTGCTGATCTATCATCGGGGCAATCTGGTGGCCCGGGCAGGGCAGGCGCACACCGAAATTCCGGACACGGACAATCCGGGTGTGCGGCTCATCGATGGCGCGTTTCATACGTCGCTGGTCGCCCGGGAGCGGTCGCCTGATGGCCAGATGGAAGTGATCGCACTCGCCCTGGTGTCGTCGGCCCCACCGGCCGACCGATTTGCGCGAGCGCTGCTGCAGACGTTGCCCGGTGGATTCGACGTGGCGCACACGATCGTTGAGTCGCCGGACAGCGTCCATGTCGAATCCGGCACCACCGTGGTGGTGGTACCCGACGGATCCCGTCGGCTCGCCCGGGTGCGTGCCACCACGTTCACTGAGGGCGAAACGCGTCTGCGCTTCGAGCAGCAGGCGCGTATGCGCACCAGCGCCGCGCTTGCCGTCGCGATGATCGGCATCCTGCTCGTGGCATGGCGCAGGCCTGCCGGTACGCCCGAGCGCATGGCAGCGGCCATTGCGGTGCTGGCCGGTGTCTCGATGGCGCCACTCACCGGACTCTCCAATGTGTCCACCTTGTTCGACCCGGCAAGTTACTTCGCGCCGATGGGTGGGTCGCTCACGGCCACGATTGCGGCGCTCCTGATCACAGCAGCCCTCATGCTGGCGGTACTGCTGTTTGCCCTGCGTACGCGCGACGGTCGCTATTCGCGGCTGCTCTCGGCTGCTCTCGTGATCACGCTGGCGTTTGGTGGTCCGTTCCTGCTCCGCGACCTGGCCCGCGGTATCGCCCTGCCGGCGGCCGGTGCCAGCTTCGGGCTCTGGATGGCATGGCAGCTCGCGCTCGCGCTGGTGGGCGCGGCGATTCTGTTGGCTGGTGCATCGGCGGGACGCGCGGTGCTTGGTGCGCGGCGTGGCCTGCCATCGGCGGTGACGCTGGCCATCGCCGCAGTAGCCGGCGTGCTCGCTCCTGTGTTGTGGGAGGCCCCGGGTACCTGGCCGGCCTGGTATCCCGTGCTCTGGATCATGGCCATCGTGGCGCTGGCGTTGACCCGTCGCGGACTCTCGCAGATCATGGCGGCTGCTGTCGTGGCGGGGGCTGGTGCCGTCACGCTCACTTGGGGCGCCACGATCCGCGCGCGGCTTGCACTCGCGCAGCACGACCTCGAGCGCATCGCCATGGTGGACGACAATGCACTGCGATTGCTGGAACGATTCGCGACGGCGTTGCGCGACGAGATCCGGCCGGTGCAGCGCAGCGACGCACTGCTGCGGCGCTATGCGGCCAGTGAACTGGCCCTTGCCGGGTACCCGGCACGGCTCGCGCGTTGGAGCGCTGAGCATCCCGATAGTGCGGTCTCCGTACTCGAACTCGCGCCGGTCAATGACACACTCGGCGCCCAGGCTTACCTCGCACAGCTTGCACGACAGAGCAATTCGCTGGAATTGCGGTTCGTCGACGATGGGCCCACCACACTGCTGATGGCGGCCGTGCCGGCAATCGACGGAACCGTGACGACGATCGCCGTACCGCCACGTACCCGGCTGCTGCCCGCGGACCCGTTCGCGGCGTTCACGGGTGTGACCGGCTCTCGTGGCAGTGCACCACCCTATCGTCTCGAATTCTCCGTGCCCGCGCCCGGCGACAGTGTGCCGCGTGCACTGGCCTGGCGCCGTCGCGGGGAAGCGATGCATGGCGACGGTGTGGCGGGCGGTGCGTCCGGCGTGCGCGGCGTGCATGTGGAGGTGGAACTGCGAGGTCTCGATGCGTTGGTGCCACGCGGTGCGTTGCTGGTGTTGCTCGATGTGGGTGTGGTGATGTTGCTCTGGTCGGCCACGGCACTGGCCGATGGCGCACTCGGTCGATGGCTGCGGGTGCGTCGCGTGCGATGGTCGCGCTCCTATCGGGTGCGCCTCTCCGGCGCGCTCCTCATGTTCTTCATTGCGCCCGCGGCGATTTTTGCGCTGTGGGCCTGGTACCGATTGCAGGACGACGATCGCTCGGCGCGTGAGCTGCTGCTGCGTGAGACCCTCCGTGTGGCGTCGACCGAACAGGAGCAGCGCATGCTCGGATCGACGCCTTCGAGCACCGGCGCGCCGCTGTTCCTGTATCATCGCGGTATGCTCACCACGGCAAGCGACTCGTTGCTCGATGCCCTCGCCCCATTGGGTCGCCTTTCGCCCGTCACGTTCATCGAAGACGCGACCTCGGGCGAAGATGTTTTCACCACGCGTCGCATCACGGCGGGGCCGATCAGCGCACTGGTTGGCTACCGGCGTCTGGGGCGTGGCGATGACGCCGCGCGTGCCGAGGCGATGTTGGCCACACCGGCGCGTGGTGATGAGTTCGCGCTCGATGCACGCCGCGAGGATCTCGGTGTGCTCGTGCTGTTCGCCACCATGCTGGGTGCGCTCGCTGCCGTGTGGTCGAGTGGCATCGCGGCGCGCGCGCTCGCCCGTCCGGTGGGCGTGTTGCGTGAGGCCGCACTGGCTGTCGCCGCGGGACGTGATGCGCCCATGCTGGGCGCCGCACCCGCTACCGAGTTTGCGCCGGTGTACCGTGCGTTTGGTCGCATGGCGGAGGACCTCGCCACCAGCCGCGCGGCACTGGAGGCTGCGCAGCAACGCACGGCGGCCGTTCTGCAACATGTGGCCTCCGGTGTGCTGGCCATCGTCGGCAACGGTGACATCATCCTGGCCAATCCGCGCGCCGAGGCGATGCTGGGTGTGGCACTGCCCGCAGGTCGTGCGTCGCTGTGGCAGTTGCCCCGCCTGTTCGATGATCTGGTGGCGCGGGCGCGGCGATTCCTGGCTGGCGACGCGGAAGAGGACGCATTCGATCTGGCATTGCCCTCACGGCAGTTGCGCGCGCGTCTCACGCGGTTGCCCACCGGCGCCGTCCTGACGCTCGACGATGTCACCGAGCTCGCATCGGCGCAGCGCGTGCTGGCGTGGGGTGAGATGGCGCGCCAAATCGCGCACGAGATCAAGAATCCGCTCACCCCCATTCGACTGGGTGTGCAGCATCTGCGTCGTGCGTTCCGAGACGGACGCAGCGACTTCGGCCAGATCCTTGATACCAACGTGGGGCGGGTGCTGGCCGAGATCGATCATCTCGACGAGATCGCACGCACATTCAGTCGCTACGGCACCGCACCGGAGGATCGTTCGCCGGCAGTGTCGGTGGATGTGGTGGAAGTGGTCGAGAATATCATCGCGCTCGAGCAGATGGGTGACGCCGAGCGTCGGGACACCGTGAACTGGGTGGTCCGTCTCGATAGCGCACTGGAAGGTTCCGGCGCGATGGCGTTCGCCCTGCGGGACGAGCTGCGCGAGGTGATGATCAACCTGCTCGAGAATGCCCGTCTCGCGGGGGCTCGTACCGTCACCGTGCGGGTGTCCCCCACATCGGCTCCCGGGGTCTCCGAACGAGGACCGGCCGAACGCGGCAGTGACGAGCGCGCAGCTGGGTTGGCCATCGAAGTCGCGGATGATGGGGTGGGAATATCCCCGGAGACGTTGCCGCGTGTGTTCGAGCCGCACTTTTCGACGCGCACCAGCGGCAGTGGTCTGGGGTTGGCAATCAGCCGCCGGTTGATCGAGGGATGGGGCGGAGGGATCGGGTTGACGAGCGAACCCGGTGTGGGAACGACCGTGCGTATCGTGCTGCGCCGCGCGCATGGTGGCGCTGAGGCGGGACGCGCGCATCCGCGTTACTCTTGAGCAATGACTCGCCGCACGTCTCCTCTTCCTGATCACACGGCAACACCGTGTCCACCGCCCCATTTGGCATCGTGGAGTCTGCCGCCGGGCTGGTCATGGGGAGATGAAGGCGTGCAGCGCGAGCATCGCCACTATCAGGAGGTGGTGGACGCACTGGGGCGCTCCCTCTCACTCGTCAGTGCGCCCGATCCCGAGTACAGCGAGTGGCTCAAGAACGAGGCGCGTGCGCTGGCGCATCGGAATCATCCGTCTATCCCCACCACATATCACTACTGGGCCTCGTACGACGAAAGCCGTCGTGGCCCCGGGTATCTGCGTCGGTGGATCGGCGGCGAGACGGTGTATTCGCGCGTGTCGCGATTGGGCACCGAGACGATTCCGTTTGCGTTCCAGGTGTTCCGCGAAGCGGCGAGCACGTTGGCCTACCTGCACGACACAGCGGCTGCGCATGGAGCCGTGTCCCCAAGCACGGTGTGGCTCACGCCGGGCGGACGTCTCTGGTTGCTGGGTTGGGAGTGGGTGCTCCCGGAGGGGCAGCGCCCTGCCGGTTTGATTCCCGATCCCAAGTTCACGCCGTGGGCTCCGGAGTGGGCGCCTGGTGAATGGCGCCCCACCGCGCTCTCCGATCAGTGGCAGTTGGCGGCGATGATGTTTCTCATCGTGACCGGCGAGACCGCGCCGGAGCGGGATACGCCGCCCCTGTCGTTGTTGCGCCCGGACTGTCCGCAGGCGCTGGCCAATGTGCTCGAGCGCGCGTTGTCGGTGGATCCGGCGCATCGCTATCCGAGCATCGCGACGATGCTGCGCGAACTCGATCGCCATGTGTCCGTGCGGCCGGTCATCATCGCCCCCGAAGACGACGAGCTGCCCGCGGAGATCGATTCTCCGGAAGCACGCCTGCGCTGGGTCACTGCCGACGACTACGAGATCCTTTCGCCGCTCGGCAAGGGCATGTTCGGCAGCGTGTGGCGTGCCCGCGATCTGTCGCTGTCCCGCGAAGTGGCCATCAAGGTGCTGCATCCGCACATCGCGAAGGACGATGTGGCCGTGGCGCGTTTCCGTCGTGAAGCGCGACTGGCTGCGGGGCTGGCGCATGCGGCCATTGTTCCGATCTACGACAGCGACAGTCGCGGTGGCGTGGTGTGGTACACGATGGAGCTCGCGGAAGGCGGCTCGGTGGCCAACCTCGTGTCGCGCAGTGGACCGCGTCCGTTCGAGGAAATCGCGCCGCAAGTGGATGAAGTGCTCGAGGCACTGCATGCCGCGCATACGAGCGGCATCATCCACCGCGACCTCAAGCCCGAGAACATCCTCATCGATCGCTACCGTCGCTGGCGCATCGGTGACTTTGGCATCGCCTATGCGCTCGGCGACGAAAAGGCAGGCACGTCTGGCACGCCCTCCTTTGCTGCGCCGGAGCAGCTGCTCGGTGAATCGCAGGGCCCGGCGACGGACTGTTACGCGCTGGCGAGCATCGTGTTTTTCGTGCTCACCGGTCGGCCGCCGTTTGGCGATGGACCGGCCGAAACAGTGCTCGCGCATCAGCTCTCGGACGACCTGCCGCAGAAGCTGCGCGAGGAAGAGTTCGACGAGGAGCTGGGCTCATGGTTGGTGCGCGGTCTTGCGCAACGCGTGGAAGACCGGTTCGAAGACGCCGAGGAGATGCGCGCCGCGTGGCGACAGGTCGTGCGCAGCATGCGCCGCGCCGAAGACCAGCGCCCGTGGTGGCGCCGGTTGCTGGAGGGCAGTCACGACGACGAGGAGCGCGAGTCGGGCGAGGGCTGGTAGGGCGCCAGTCGCACCGCTCACTCGCCTGGACTTCAGGCGACGTGTGAGGACTGTTGGGGCGGGGTATAAGACGCGGCGTTGCCGCTCGGCATGCCCGGTGAAGCAATGGGCAATGCCTTCACCGTGGCACGCGCAATCGCCGCGACATTCGCGGGAATCACGTCTGACGGCATGGTCGGCGCGCGCAGGGCAGGCCGGTTGGTGGTCAGCTTGGTGCTGAGCGTGGCATCCGTACGCGATCCGCGACGCGCTGCGCGCGAGATGACCATGGCGGGAGCCTTGGTGGGTTCTGTCGCCGCCGGCACGTTCACCGCGTTGCCATCCACGCGGGTGAGGCGCCGCCGGCGCTTGCGCTGATACAGCAGTTGATCGGCACGGGCCAGCAGTTCGGATACACCCGCGGTGTCGGTCGGACGCACACGCGTGAAGCCCACGGTGAGGCTGATGTTCGTGGGGAAAGCGCCTGACGCATTGAGCACAGCGAGGCGTTCGTCCACCCGCCGCTGGATGGCGCGCGCGCCGGCACCGTCGGCGTCGAGGGCGAGCACCGTGAACTCATCACCACCAAGGCGCGCGACCACATCACATTCGCGCACGGTATCGGACAACAGACGCGCCACGGCCATCAGCGCCCGGTCACCCACGGCATGGCCGTACGTGTCGTTGATCTGCTTGAAGTCATCCATGTCGGCATACATGACCACCGCGTCCTTGCCCTGGCGACGCGCGACGCGCAGCTGCTGGTCGGCGAGCGTCATGAAACCGCGGCGATTGTGCAGTCCGGTGAGATCGTCCATGAGCGAAGCCCGACGCAGGCGACGCTCTTCGCGCTTGATGGTGGAGATATCGCGTACCGTGACGGCCAGTCCATCGGACGTGGGAACCGCCTGGTGCATCAACCAGCTCGCCGACATCAGCCGGCGGCTCACGCGGGCCTCTTCCACCAGCGGCGTGCGCATGGAGATCACATCGGCGTAGCGCTCGAAGAGCTGGGCGCCGATACGCGTCGGCAGGTCCCGGCGAAGGCGCTGTCCCACCAGGTCTCGGCGTCCACCATACACCATCTGCGCGCCACTGCCATTCACATCGGTGATCTCGAAGTCTTCCAGTTCTCCATCGCGATCGCGCACGGCCCGCAACAGAAACATTCCGTCGACACTGCCATGCATGGCCTCTTGCAGGCGCCGCATGCGATCTCGAACGGCCACGTCATCCTGCATGCGATGCAGCAGTTCCCGATGCACCAGACGCCATCCGGCAATCGCCATGAGCATGGCCAGCGACGCCAGGAACGGCGCCGTGCTGACGAAGCCCGGAATCGTGAGCGTATCCACCGAGGCGACGATCAGGACAGCGGAGAGCACAGTGAGGGCTCCCCAGAAGGTGGCCCGCAGGGCGATGCGGTCTAGCATGGAGGACGTGGGGAGGAGTGGAGGACCTGCGACACGTCCCTACAAGGCAACAGCCATGCCATTCATTACCAATCGCCAGTGGATGCGGTGAAAATGCATCTGGTAGCAAGTTGCAAGTGTTTGATTTTCAATTCTTTACAAAATTATCCCATTGACGGAAAGCGTCATGTGGAAGGAAGCAAATCCGTGATAATTCGGAGCCATTCAGGCGGGCGATACTGCCGAGTTTCGGGGAAGGGCATGCCGGAAAAAACGTCCGCTTGCTGATGTGCGCAGGTCACGAGAAGAGGAACGACCTGCCGCCCTGATGCGCTACAGGTCACCGTTCGGACACGCCCTGCGGAGCAATCAGCCGGTCATTCCTCGCCCAGCAACAGGCGCGTCTCGAGCGCCGCATACCGCGCGGCCGACTCCCGGTCCGGTGTCAGCAGCGACACAGCGATGCCCGTCAGGAACGAGAGCGGGATGGTCACCAACGCCGGGTTCTTGAGCGGAAAGATCGCCGCGCTTTTGTGCAGCAGATCCACCTGCACGGCGGGAGACAGCGCGATCAGCACCAGCGTGGCCGTTGTGCCCACCACCATGCTCGAGGCGGCGCCGATAGTGCTGGTACGGCGCCAGAACACGCTGAGCACCAGCGCCGGGAAGTTGGCGCTGGCCGCGATCGCAAAGGCGAGGCCCACCATGAAGGCGACGTTCTGCCCCTTGAAGGCCACGCCCAGCGCTATGGCAACCAGTGCCAGTGCGATGGTGGCCAGCCGCGCCACCTTGAGCTCCTCACCAGGCTTCGGATGGCCCTTGCGAATGACACTCGACCAGAGGTCGTGCGAGATGGCGGCCGCTCCCGAAAGTGCGAGCCCGGCCACCACCGCGAGAATGGTCGCGAACGCCACGGCCGCAATGAATCCGAGGAAGGCGCGGCCACCCAGCAACTCGGCCAGCATGGGCGCCGCCATGTTGCCGCCCGCGTCGATGGACTTGATCACCTCTGGCGTGACCAGCACCATCGCACCAAAGCCCAGCACGAAGGTCATGAGGTAGAACAGGCCGATCAGCCCCGTTGCGATGAACACCGACTTGCGTGCGGCACCGGCATCCGGGACGGTGTAAAAGCGCATGAGAATGTGTGGCAACCCGGCCGTGCCGAACATCAGCGCGAGGCCGAGCGACAGCGCATCGAGCGGGTTCGACACCAAGGATCCCGGCGCGAGCACACGATCGCCGTACTGCTGTGCCGCTGCCGCGAACAGTGCGCGTGGGTCGAATCCGAAGCGCGCCAGCACCAGCGTGGCCAGCAGTGCCGCACCACCAAGCAACAGTACCGCCTTCACGATCTGCACCCACGTGGTGGCCAGCATGCCGCCAAAGAGCACGTAGGCCATCATGGCCAGGCCGACGATGATGACCGCGGTCTCGTACGGGATGCCGAAGAGCAGGCGGATGAGACTTCCCGCGCCCACCATCTGCGCGATGAGGTAGAACGCGATCGTGGCCAGCGTACCGTAGGCTGCACTGATACGCACCGGCACCGGGTCGAGACGGGCCGCCACGACGTCCGCGAATGTGTACCGTCCCAGATTGCGCAGCGGTTCTGCAATGAGGAACAGCACGATCGGCCATCCCACCAGCCAGCCCGTGGAATAGATCAAGCCATCGAAGCCGCTGGTGGACACCAGGCCTGCGATGCCAAGGAACGACGCCGCGCTCATATAGTCACCGGCCAGCGCGAACCCGTTCTGGCCGGCGGTGACCGAGCGGCCAGCGGCATAGAAGTGTTCGGCTGTCTGCGTGCGACGTGCAGCCCACCAGGTGATGCCCAGCGTGATGGCGATGAACACGGCAAAGAAGCCAATCGCGACCGGATCGGGTGTGCCGAATTTGGTCGCCGCAGCTTGTAGGAGACCCGTCATACAATCCCTCCGGCAGCGGCGCTGTGCTGCTCACGGAGCGCCTTGAGCGCCGGATCGTAGGTGCGGTTCGCCCATGACACGTAGGCGAAAGTGAGCAGCCAGGCGGCCACAATCACCAGGGCGCCCAGCACGATGCCCAAGGACAGGCCTTCACCGATACGGCGACCGAGCAGCGCCGGGTTGAAGGCCACCAACAGGATGAAGCCGAAGTAGATCACGACCATCGTGATCGTGAGCAGCAGGGCCGTGCGCCACCGCTGGGCCGCGAGCCGCCGCGTGGCGGCCAGCGCGGAGGACTTGGGATCGGACGTCATGGCGCGCGAAGGTACGGGGAGGCGATCTTGTGCGATAGGGGACGGCCGACGCGAGCGCGTCCCACATCACGGCACTTCCTGCTCATCTCGGTGAACCTCCGGTGAACATTCGCAAGTTCATGGCCGTCGCGGCATTGGCGAACGCGATGGTGGCGCTGTACCTGCACCTCTGGAAGCTGGGCCTCACCGGCTCGCTGTCATGCTCGGGCGCGGGTGGTTGCGCCTACGTGCAGGGCAGCCGCTATGGCTGGTTCCTGGGCATTGATGTGGCCCTGATCGGAGCGGTGGGATACACGCTCATCTTCCTCACCGCGGTGATCGGTTCACTGCCGCAGTTCGAAGACGCGAAGTGGCCGAATCAACTGCTGCAGCTGATGGTATGGCCCGCGGTGCTGTTCACCCTTCGCCTCAAGTATGGCGAGTTCGTCGTGCTCAAGGGCTTCTGCCCGTGGTGTGCCGTGTCGGCGGTGACGATCACCATCTTCGCGGTGCTGGTCGTGCTGGACGCCCGCAGAATCAGGGCACTTCCGTCTCACCCAGCATGACGGCGTGCCAATGCTTCATCTCTTCGATGATCGGATAGCCGGGCATCGTACGCACCACGCGCCCGTTGCGATCGACCGCGATGAACGTGGGCGTGCCGGTGTTGCGGAATGATTTGAGCAGTTGCTCTGACGTGCCCACCGGCCCCACCAGCGTGGCGCCGGTGATCTTCTCGAGGGCCAGCATAGGCTCCGCTTCGGCGGCGCCTTCGAGCGTGAGCACTGTGAGACGCGGCAACGGACGGCCGCGAGACAACTCACCGATGTCCTTGAGCGACTTCTTGCACCAGGGGCAGGTGCGCGAGTTGATCATCACGATGGTGGGCTGACCTTCCAGCACCAGCGGCACCGTCTTGCCGTTCAGGTCCTTCACCTTGAAGGCGCTCAACACGTCCTGCAGACGCGGCGCTGCTTCGGGCGCTGTATCGGTGCCCACCACCACGCCGTGATCCACGGCGAGGTCAGCCAACGATACGGTGCGGCGCTCGGCGGTCGCTCGGCGTGCCACCAGCACAGCGCACGACAGCGCCACCACGGCGAGTGCGAGATTGCCCGGTCGGAGAAGGTTGGCCATAGCGGAAATCTACCGCAGCCGTGTCCCGTTGGGTCCGACCAGCTCGCCCGCCCGCGCGCTGTAGGCCGTGGCGACGATCCAGTCGCCGTCGAGATGCCACTGCGCGCGCACGGCCACTTCGCCAGTTTGCAGTTCCGGCAGCAGCAGCTTCACGGTCGCCTCTCCGCTGTCGGCGTCCACCGGTCGATCGAGTTCGACCTCGGTGAAGCGCACATAGCGGTGCACGAAGGGATCGATGGCCTTGTAGATGGCCTCCTTCACGGCGAAGTGCACCAGCACGGCTTCACGCTCACGCAGCGGATTGTCGGCGGCCATGCGCAGCCAGTCGGTTTCCTGCGGCGTGAGAATGCGAGTGGCGATGGAGGGACGGGAGAGATCGGTGGCAGTGGGGCGCCGCTCGAGGTCCACGCCCACATGCTCGAGGAGGCCAACCGGTGTGGTGAGGCCGCGCGAGGCCACCGCGGCCAGCGCCAGCGTGCGCTTGTGACTCACCGATCCGGTGACCGCATCGGGCAAGTGTGGTGCGCCACGCAACGTGCGCAGGAACGGTGTGGTATGCAGCGTATCCGTCCAGGAAGCGGCCGCACCTTCACGCATCGCCTGCCGCAGAGCCATACGACCGGCCACGAACGTTCCGCGGCGGCCTTCCTGCATCGACAGGGCGAGCTCGCCTTCTGCTTCGTGCAGGTGCCCGCCTTCGATGAGCGCACGAATGCCGGCGTTACTCATGAGTGCATCGTCTACCGGTGCGCTGCGCAACACACTGCCACCGAGCTGCGAAAGCAGCGGCGCCGCATCGAGCTGCAGTGCGCCCGTCGGCAAAGTCTCGCGCGGCCGCACGGGCATCAGATGCGCACGCGATTCACCGACCGCGTCACCACGTTGCCGGCGAGCAATCCGGCTGCGAGGGAAATGCCGATGATCGCCACACGGAACGCAGTAGCCACGCCGGTCTCTACTTCCGCACCGAGCAGTGACGTGACCGAGCGAAACCCGATGGATCCGGGCACGAGGATGAGCAGACCGGGCACCTGCGTGACCATCGCCACTCTGCGCTTCATGCGCGCGAACAGGTTACTGCCCGCGCTCACCACCATGGCACCGAGGAATGCGCCGAGTTCTTCACCCATGGCGGCACCGGCAAACTTCGATGTGAGGTACGCGGCCGCCGCCGCAACCATGATCGGCAGGGCGTGTTTCGGCTGCGCCTTGAGCAGCACCATGAACGCCAGCGGGGCCACCAGCAGCGCCACCCATTCGGCCCACCACGGCAGCGGCGCGCGCGATGAGACATCGGCCAGCATCGGCAACACGTGGCTCAGGTCCTTGCCCAGCGCGCCGCCAGCCTTGGCACCCAATGCGAGTCCGAAGCCGAGGCCGAGAAACGTGACCAGCGCCCCGCTCAAACGCGCTGTTCCCGACGACAGGTGGCGGGTAGACAGTTCGGTGAGCGCCACGGTGAACGTGAGACCCGGCAACATGATCACGAGTCCCGCAAGTGAGGTCGCGTACCCGGTATTGGTGTGCAGCACGCCGTCGAGCGTGAACGCGAGTGCCGTCACCACGAACGCCGCCAGCGGTTCGGTCACATGGCGCGTGGTTTCGCGGCGCCCGGCCAGAATCGACACCGCCGCTGTGACGAGACCGAGCAGCGAGGCCACGAGCAGGTCGCCGGTGCGCACCTTGAGGAAACACGCCACGGCCGCCGACGACATCACAAAGGCCACCGGCACGAGCCAGGCCTTGTAGCGCGGTGGCTCGTTTTTCAGCGCATGGATCTGCGCGAGACCGGCGCGGGTGGAGATTTCACCATCCACCACCTGCCGCGTGATCTCACCAAGTGTGGCCAGGTGGCCAAGATTCGTGTCGCCCGGCTCCACCCGCAGCAGGTGTACCTGCTGCTGATCGATGGGACCGATGCCCACCATGATGCTGGTGGGGGTGGACATGAAGTTCGTTTCGAGCCCGAGCTGTTGGGCCGCAGCCGAGAGGGCCGACTCGAGCCGGTGCGCGGGCGTGCCGTGCTGGTGCAGCGCGCGGGCGAGTTCGAGGATGAAGTGGCTGGCGGCGGCCACCCGTTCGGCAGTGGGTTCCCGGTGGCGCCCGTCGGCAAACAGCGGTGGTCCCAGATCGGTGGCGCTCTCGGTCATGGTGCGGAGCGTACGTGACCCCCGACCATCACGCAACCTCGCCAGCGCGGCATTGGGTATCAGTGACATTCCCGTGTCTCGGCAATGGTCCGAATCCGGACTTCCGCGCTGTGGAACCGTCGTCGTGACGGTATCTTTCAGGCACTGGTATCCCAAGCAGGAGTCGCGTGAGCCCTGGCGTTGCCGGCGACGCGACGGTGCGGTGCCCTTTGCATCGCAGACCCACTGTATCCGACATGTTTCGTACCCTGATTCGCCGAGTGGCGCCGTTGGTCGGCGCCGTGCTTCTCACTGCCGGTTGTGGCTCCGATTCGACGCCGGACATCCCGTCCAATCCGGCCGTTGAGGTCTACGCGTCTTCGCTGGGCGTGAACATCGCGCAGATGACCCGCAAGAACGACAATCTGTTCGTCCAGGACCTCGTAGTGGGCACGGGCGCCGACGCGATCGCCGGACGTTCCATGGATCTGCACTACACGGGTTGGCTGGTGAACGGCAACCGTTTCGACACCAGCGTGGGGCGTGGCCCGATCACCATCACGCTTGGCGTGGGTCAGGTGATTCAGGGGTGGGATCAGGGCGTTGCCGGTATGAAGGTCGGTGGTCGTCGCAAGCTCGTGATCGGCTCGGCGCTCGGCTACGGTCGCACCGGCTCGGGCTCCATTCCTCCCAATGCCACGCTGGTGTTTGACGTGGAACTGATCGCGGTGCGCTGATGGCGGCGCGTGCGCTGTTCGTCCTGCCGGCACTGGGGCTGCTCGCATTCGGGGTTCTCTCCCCTCGAGGTTCCGAGCAGAGCCAGGCAGAACCCGCGGTTCCGGCGGTCTCGCCATTGCAGCCGCCGGCCGATTCGTTCGACGTGCTGATCGTCGGCGGATCGGTCATCGACGGGACGGGCAGCGCACCCCGTATGCTGGATGTTGGACTTCGCGGCGATCGCATTGTCGCGCTTGCCGCCAACCTGCCGCGCAATCGCGCCCGCACGGTGATCGAAGCACGCGGGCGTGTGGTGTCACCGGGTTTCATCGACCTGCACGCGCACCTCGAGCCACTGCTGCAACTCCCGCTCATGGAGAGCGCGTTGCGGCAAGGGGTGACCCTCGCCGTGGGCGGCCCTGATGGCAGTTCGCCGCTGCCGCTCGCGCCGTATCTCGACTCGGTGACCACGACCAAGCCCGGCATCAACGTGGCCTATCTCGTTGGTCACAATGAAATCCGGCGTCAGGTGCTCGGCATGGCGGCGCGTGCGCCGAATGCGGCGGAGCTGGCCCGCATGAAGGGGCTGGTGGCGCAGGCGATGGGGCAGGGTGCCTTTGGACTGAGCACCGGCCTGCTGTACCTGCCGGGCACGTATTCCAACGTGGACGAAGTCGTGGCGCTCGCGCAGACGGCGAGCGACAGCAGCGGCATCTACACGTCGCACCTGCGCAAGGAAGGCATCGGCTTGCTCGACGGTGTGGGCGAGGCGATGGAAATTGGCCGGCGCGCGAAGATTCCCGTGGTGCTCACCCATCACAAGGCGGTGGGCCAGCAGATGTGGGGCAAGAGCGTGGTGACTCTGGCCATGGTGGACAGCGCGCGCAAAGCCGGCATCGATGTGATGATCGACCAGTACCCGTACACGGCCACGCACACTGGCATCAGCGTACTGGTGCCCAGCTGGGCGATGGCCGGTGGTGACGCCGAGTTTCGCAAGCGACTGGCTGTGCCGGCGCTCAAGGACAGCATTCTGCGCGGCATCGTGGACAACATCCTGAACGATCGTGGCGGCGGTGACCTGGCGCGTGTGCAGTTCTCGCGCGTGCCGTGGGATCGTTCCCTCGAAGGCAAGACGCTCAAGGACTGGGCGACACGCGAAAAGCTGGCGTCCACGCCGGAGAACGGCGCGCAGCTCGTGCTGCAGGCCATGCTCAAGGGTGGCGGCAATGCCATCTATCATGTGCTCGACGAGCAAGACGTGCGCCGCATCATGACGCACCCGCAGACGATGATCGCCAGCGATGGCCGTTTGTCGCGCCCCGGTGACGGGCATCCACATCCGCGTGCCTATGGCACGTTCCCGCGTGTGCTCGGTGTGTACGTGCGTGAGCAGAAGCTGATGTCGCTCGAGACCGCTATTCACAAGATGACCCAGATGCCGGCGCAGCGACTGGCGCTGTCCGACCGCGGTGTGCTGCGTGTCGGCGCGATGGCCGATGTGGTCGTGTTCGACGCGGCCACGGTCAAGGATCAGTCCACTTTCACCGAACCCCACCAGTATCCGGTGGGGATCGAGACGGTGATTGTGAACGGCACCGTGGCGGTTCGTGACGGGAAGGCCACGGGAGTTCGGGCCGGGCGGGTGGTGCGGCACCGCGCCAAGGCCAATAATTGAGCGTGGTGGGCTGACGTCGGGTCTGGCGTCGTCTGCCGACGCGCCGTACCCGGCCGTTCCCGCCGATCGCCCCCGTTCGGCGGGTCCGCATGCAAAACGCTCAGC
>NZ_DASWXE010000242.1:0-30214 GCF_036405635.1 Gemmatimonas sp.
CTCCGAGGTGCGATACCATTGCGCCAGGCAAGCGCCCAGCACCGCCCCGTCATCTTCGTCCTCGGCGTGCTCCAGCAGACGGTGGTCCCGGGCCAGTAGTTTGCCGCCACGAATGCGCATGATGGCCACACAAGCGTCTTCACCATCGCGGGCATAGCCCACGACATCGCGGTCGCCGCCTTCCACCTCGAGCACCACCGTGGGCTCCTCCATCTTCTCGAGGTGCATCAGCGCATCGCGCAGCTCCGCGGCCCGCTCGAAATCGAGACGATCGGACGCCTCCATCATGCGCTGTCGCACATGGCGCATCACATCGCTGGTGCGGCCGTCGAGAAACCACACGACTTCATCGATCATCGCGCGATACTCCTCACGCGACTGATGGCCCACACAGGGCGCCTTGCACCGCTTGATGAAGTAGTCGAGGCACGGACGCTCGGGTGCCTCGCCGGGCAGCGCGTAGTGACAGGAGCGCACGGTGAAGATGCGCTTCACCACGTTCAACGCGCGCCGCATCGATCCCACGTCGGTGTAGGGACCAAAGTAGCGCGCACCGTCCTCGAGCAAGCGCCTGGTGACCAGCACGCGGGGGAACGGCTCGTTGACCGTCACCCTGATATACGGATACGACTTGTCATCGCGCAGCGCGATGTTGAACCGCGGATGATACTCCTTGATCAGCGTGGCTTCGAGAATCAGCGCGTGCGCCTCGCTGGGCACCACGATGGTCTCGAGGTCGCGCACCTTGCGCACCATGGCCCGCGTCTTGGGGCTGCTCTCGTGCTCCTGCGCCCAGTAGCTGCGCACGCGGGAACGCAAACGCTTTGCCTTGCCCACGTACAACACCTGTCCATCCACGTCCTTCCACAGATAGACGCCGGGTGACTCCGGCAAGTGCGGCAGCTTCTGCGCAACAGGCAGCGGCATACCCTGCCCCAATGCGCGCTGCGTCCACTCGTCGTCCGCGACAGGCAACGCCGGCCGTTCCGGGGTCAGGTCGTCAGGTGGCACCGAGGTCATTCAATCCGCCACATCAGTGCGAACACCAGTACGCGGACGAACCCGTAACCAGCGTGACGCCTCGGCCGATCCCATCCACCACGCAGCCACGAGATACGTCGCACCGAACACCGCCAGCACCGGAATGCCCACGATGCGGGGATGCCATTCCGGAACCCAACGCATATGGACCAGCCGGGCCAGCGTACCGGCCACCGCCGCGATGATCGACGCGACCAGAATGCGCCGCGTGCCCTGCCACATGGCCGGCGTGTACAACGTGCCGAGACGGCGGTGCAAGCCGTGCACGAGCACCGAAAGATTCACGTACGAACCCAGTGCCGAACCGAGTGCGATACCGGCGGTGGCCGTGGGGGAGTGGCGCAACGGAACGGCTATGGCAACAGATGCCACAGCGGACACGAGGATACTGGCGATCGACGCGCGCAGCGGCGTGCGGTAGTCCTGCAGTGCGTAATACGCGGATGCCAACAGTTTCACCGACGAGAAGCTCACCATGCCCACGGCCGATGCGGCCAGCACCCAGTGCACCACGCGCTGCTCGTCCGCCCCGAAGCGTCCAGCGCGATACAGAATGCCCACGCAGTAGTCCCCGAGTACGATGAACACCACCGCGCTGGGCACGATGTAGAACAGGATGCGCTGCCACCCGCCACGCAGTCGTTCCCGCAGGGCATCCAGCGCCAACGCACCGGAGTCACGGGAGAATTCCGGCAACGATGCCGCCGCGACCGACACGCCGAACAGCGAGACCGGCAACAGCGCCAGGGTGTTCGCGTAGGACATGTTGGTCGTGGCACCCTCAGGCAGAAACGACGCGATCTGCAGATCGATGAACGAAGAGATCTGCACCACCCCCAGGGCCGTGACCACCGGGACGACGTTGCGCAAAGTCTGCGAAAGCCCTTCAACCCCTCGCGTGATGCGCGGACGGATCGGACCGGCCAGGCGCAGCACTTCCGGCAATTGCGCGCCAACCTGTAACAACGCCCCAGCCAGCGTCGCCCATGCCAGCCAGGCGGCGAGTGTCGCGGCGCTGTCTGCGCGCGGGCCTCCAACCAGCAACAACGCGATCTGCGCGACCGACCACAGCGCCGCACTCGCATACGACCAGAAGAAGCGGCGGTGCGAGTTCTGAATGCCTAGACACCAGCCACTCAGCACCATCACGCCTGTCATGGGGAACAGGATGCGCGTCAGACGCGTGGTCAGTTCGCTGGTCGCTTCATCGAAGCCTGGTGCCAGGACCGCCGTCAGCCATGGTGCCGTCAGAATGCCAAGCAGCGTGAGGAGCGACACCGCAGCGAGCAGCACACCGAGCAAGGCATTCGCCAGCGCCCGCGCGCCGGCATGATCTCCCCGCTCGAGCATCCGGCTGTACACCGGCACAAAGGACGCCGACAGCGTACCCTCACCCAACAGATTGCGCACGGCGTTGGGAATCTTGAACGCCGCGTTGTACGCGTCAGACGCCGCACCGGCGCCGAAGTAGTACGCAAACGCCGTGTTGCGCAGCAGGCCAACGAGCCGGCTGATGAGGATACCGGCACCGACGACGAACGCGGAGCGTCCGCCCGTGCGGTCGCTCATGAGTGCCCCGATGCCCCGGTCACGAGTGCATGCGCATGCCCCATCGCCGCATCACGCAGGCGATCGAGCAGCGATGGGCCATAGCGCACCAGCAACGGCACGAGATTCAGCACGCGCTCCGGCGGTTGACCCAGCGGTCGCAGTGCGGCACGCACCGATGCCACTTCACGCATGGCGGTGTGCTCACGGCGCTTGACCCCGGCCAGCAACCGACGCTCAAAGCGGTCCAGCAGATGGGTGATATCGCGCTCGAGCCCCTGCACCACGGAGGCGGCGACCACCGCATCGTCCTCCACATCGCCTTCCGGCACCCGTAGCGATTCGCCCAGCGACGCGAGTTGCGACTCCATCGTCACCCGCAAACGCTCCACGGCATCGGCCACGGTGTCGTCGAGCTGCGCGCGTGCAACCACCTGTTCGGCAGCATGCGGATCGCGAAGATGGTCGTCGGACAACCCGAGGTGCACCTGCCGCTCGATCGATTCCGCTTCGAGGACTTCGGCCGCCCAGCGCGGCGCCACCACCGGCGCCGCAGCGCCAAGCGCTTCGGCCACCGGCGACACCTGCGCGAAGTAGGCGAACTCACCGGGACCGGCGAGATAACACACGGTCGGCAGCAGGGCGCGTTCGAGCACCGGCCGCAACAACACGTTCGCGCCGAGTGAGCCCACCGGTGCCGAACGGGCGGCATCCGCCGCTTCCGATACCGGCACCCGCGTACGGGCCTTGTCGCTATCGGTGCGGAACACCAACGACAACCCGTCGACGATATCCACCTGCGGGTCATGCCCTGCCGCCGTGATGGCCAGCGATCGACTCTGCAATGCGTGCAGCACCGCAGGAGCGTGCTGCAAAGCGGTTCGCAGAAACGGATCGGCCGCCGTGCGCGTCGCAGGGTGCGCCGCATCGAGTACCGCCATACCCAGCGGTTCGAGCAATGCGCGCATGAGGACGACATACGCCGCACCGATGGTCGCGTGCTGCGTATAGGCCGAATGAATCACGTCGAGGACCGACGCATGCGCCCCCGATCCACACGCACGCGCGAACTGCGCGAGCGCACCATCGAGATCACCCATCAACACATCGGCCATGGCCACGCCGTCAGTGGCCGGTCCGGTCAAGGCCACACGTTCCAAGCCAGTCGATGTAGCGAGGTACGTGACCGCTGCCTCGATCCAGTCGGCATCATCGGTGGCCGCCCAGAATACCGGCGCCACCGGAATACCAAGCTCCGCTTCGAGCACATCGGCCATGGCGAGCGCACTCATCGCCTTGCTCCACGTGTACGTCGGGCCGCCGAACAGGCCGGGCTGCTGACCCGTGGTCACCAGCACGCCATCACGCGCAGCGCGGCCGAGACGGTCGCCGGCCGCTCCGCCCACGGTCAGTCCATCAGCGGCAAACGCAGGCCGCAGCGCCGCCAACCAGTCGCGCCCCTTGAACGACGCCCGCACGCCATCGGCATGAGCGCGCCATCCCGCGACATCCTTCGGCCGGGGCGCATACCAGCTCGCCCCAACCGCTCCCTGCTGTATCGCGCGCGACAACGCACTTCCGCCCAATGGGGCTGTGCGGATGATGACATCCTCGGTCGTGCCGACCAGCACACTTGCAGACTTGTCCACGTCGCTCACGCGTGTTCGCTGAGTTTCACTTGTGATACGGTTCGCCGCGCACGATGGTCCCGGCCCGATACAACTGCTCGGCGAGCACCATCCGTGCAACCTCGTGTGGGAGCGTCCACGGCGCCAGTGAGAGGCGACGATTGGCACGCTGCCGGACGGCCGGCCCGAGCCCATGGGCCCCACCGATCACGAAGGCCACGTTGCGCGCCGACTCCCGCTGTTCCTGAAGCCACCGGGCAAATGGCTCGGACTCCATCGTGACACCACCCGGGTCGCATGCCACGACCAGTGCATCCGCGGGAAGGCGTGCCACCAGTCGCTCGGCCTCACGCTCCCGTACCTGGTCCGCCGACAGATTGCGCCCCGGTTCTTCCTTTACCTCGATGACATCGAGCGGCCAGTAATGCGTCGCGCGACTCTCATAGTCCCGAATGGCATCGGCCAGCCCCGCGTGGCGAGGCCGGCCGATGACGAGCAATGCGACACGCATCAGGGACAGCGCGTTGGCGCGCCGTTGTTCATCAGGCGTAGATGCCGCGCAGACGGTGCACGGTCGCCACGCGGCTGATCGACAGCATGTACGCCGCGGTGCGCATGTTCACGCGATGCTGCTTCGAGAGCTGGAGCACATCCTGGAAGCTGCGGGTCATGATGTCGCCGAGGCGCTCGTTCACGACCGCTTCGCTCCAGAAGTAGCCCATGCGGTCTTGGACCCACTCGAAGTACGACACCGTCACGCCGCCCGCATTCGCAAGGATGTCGGGAATAACGAAGATGCCCTTTTCGTCGAGGATCGGATCGGCAGCTGCCGTCGTGGGGCCGTTCGCGCCTTCGCAGATCACCTTGGCGCGGATCTTGGGAGCGTTCTTGGTCGTGATGACGTTTTCCAGCGCCGCCGGCACCAGCACGTCGACTTCGAGCGTCAGGATCTCGTCGGCGTCGATCGGATCACCACCGGTGAAGCCTTCGAGTGAGCGATGCTGACGCACATGTGCGATCGCCGCGTCCACGTCGATGCCGTTCTTGTTGTGGAACGCGCCGAAGCGGTCGCTGATACCCACAATGCGGCACCCCTGCTCCGAGAGCAGCTTCGCCGCTACCGAGCCGACGTTGCCAAAGCCCTGCACCGCCACGGTCGCGCCCTTCATCGGCATACCAAGGTGCTCGAGCGCTTCCTTGGTTACGAGCATGCAGCCACGGCCCGTGGCTTCACGGCGGCCGAGGGAACCACCCATCTCCACCGGCTTGCCAGTGACGACGGCGTTTTCCGTGCGACCGACATGCATGGAGTAGGTGTCCATCACCCACGCCATCACGCGTTCGTTGGTGTTGACGTCGGGTGCCGGCACGTCGGTGTCGGGGCCCAGCAGCGACATGATGCCCTTGGTGTAGCGGCGCGTGACGCGCTCGAGCTCACCGACCGACATCTGCAGCGGATCGCAGATCACGCCGCCCTTGGCGCCGCCAAACGGCAGGTTCACCACGGCACACTTCCACGTCATCCAGGCCGCGAGAGCCTTCACTTCTTCCAGTGTCACATTCATGTCGAAGCGGATGCCGCCCTTGGCGGGGCCGCGCGACGTGTTGTACAGCACGCGATATCCCGTGAACACTTCGACGTCGCCGTTGTCCATCATCACCGGCACAGAGACGGTGAGTTGCTTCTCGGGATTGCGGAGAATCTTGTAGATGCCGGGCTCGAGATCGAGCAGTTCGGCAGCGCGGTCGAAGCGTGACATCATCGCTTCGAACGGGTTCTCTTCGTTGAGGAACCGATCCTTGTCCGGACGGACGATGCTGTCCGTCGGCAGTCGGAGGAGGTCGATGGCCATGAGGCTTCAGATGTGATAAGGCCGGTCTCAGCCGGCGGTGGGAGTCCTGATCCGCCGCGCCGCCAGTACCCGGTCACATTCGTTTTCCAGGACCTCGGCGCCTCGATTGATCACGACTGTTTGTGAAAGATACCAAAGGGCTGGCCCGACGCGAGGCCAAAGCGGGCCCAGCTTGACGGCGTCTTTCAGCGTACAGACGACGCCATCCCCCTGTTCCGCAACGCGGACGATTTCCGAAATCTCACCAGTGGTGAACTGATGATGGTCCGGATAGCGCAGGTGAGCCCCAACGATCGCACCGGCCCCTTGCAGCTGGCGTTCGAAGGCGGCCGGGTTGCCGATGGCTGACACCGCGGTGATGCGAAGCCCCTGCAGTGACGGCGTCGGGGCGTCCTCAATGGCATCGTGGATGCCCGCCGAGGTCAGCTCCACGATGGCCACGCGAGCTGGATCGACGTATGCGGAAATGGCCTTCAACACCTGCGCGACGCTCGCTTCGTCGGCCACCTTCACCGTGATGATGACGGCCGTGGCCCGCTTCAGCGCCGCGAACGGCTCGCGATAGGGCCCCGCCGGCAACAGGCGCACCGCGGGTTGCCATTGATCGGCGCTCACCAACACCACGTCACTCACCCGTCGCGCCCGTCGGTGCTGAAATCCATCATCGAGTACCACGCAATCAGCTCCCCGACTGAGCGCCTGCGCTGCCCCAGCCACCCGATCGGGATTCACCACGACCGGGGCTCCCGGCGTCAGACGCTCGTGCACGCGCCATTCGTCGTCACCGTAGCCACGGAGCACCAGTGCCGGATGCGCACCATGTGCCAGCAGGCGCGCCACGAACCACGCGGCCACCGGCGTCTTGCCCGTGCCTCCCACGGTGAGGTTGCCGATCGACATGGCCGGAAGCGGCATCACCGGCAGTGCATTCGCACCGATCGCGTGATCGAAGCGCGCATTGCGGCGCCGTACGCCAAATGCGAACACCGATTCCAATGGCGCCAGTGCCCCGCGCGCCATCGCTGCGCCCATGCCCTCGGCATGCCACACCCAGTCCGCCAGCGCGCGCAACCGGGTGTCCGTGCTCATGACCGCGCTGCGCTGAGCGCCGCTACCGCACGCACCTTCTCCTGCATATCCGCGCTGAACTCCTCGACACGCTCGGCCGCTTCACGCACATCAGCGTCGGCGAGGAGCTGTGGCGCGCCGTACAGCACCGTGACCTTCGCAAACGGCTTGGGAATCTCGAAGTGATCCCACGACCGCAGCTGCCACATGCGATCGGCGTGTGCCGTGATAGTCACGATCGGGATACCAGCCCGATGGGCAAGAATCAGCGGCCCCGGCGCGTAGCTGTATCGGGGGCCGCGAGGGCCGTCCGGAGTGAAGGCAATGTCTGTTCCCTGACGCGCCACACGCACCGCCTCGAGCAGCGCCCGGGTGCCACCGCGCGAGCTTGATCCGCGAATACCGAAAGCGCCGAACATGGCCACGATCTGGCTGATAATCTCCCCATCGCGGTGTTCGCTGATCAGTACGCCCGTCTTGATCTTGTGCCCGTAGAGGCAGGCCAGCATCTGACCATGCCACAGGGTGAACACCACGGGATTCGTACCCTTGGGACGTGCAGCGAGCGCATCGCGCCCGATGATCTGCAATCGCCATGTCCATCCCAGCACCTTGAGCAGCGTACCACCCAACGCGATGGCGATGCGCACCCGCCAGCTCAGTGTTGGACGCGCACTGGCATCTGCGGCGGCAGTGTGCGGTCCGCCCTCAGCGGGCACCGGTGCTCTCTTGCATGGCCAGAATCATCTCTGCGACGCGCGCTGAGGCACCAGGTGTGCCCAACTGTGCACGCACGCGCGCCAGCCCCGCTTCGGCACGCAGGCGCGCCTCGCCGTTCGGCTCGAACAACGGCATCAGGGCGTCCGCCACCGTGGATGGCACAAATGAATCCTGTACGAACTCGGGCGACACCGCTTCACCGGCCACCACATTCACCAAACCGATGTGCGGGATCTTCACGACGCGACGGGCAATCGCATACGTGATCGCGCTGGTGCGATAGCCGATGACATGCGGCAACCCGGCCACTGCCGCTTCGAGCGTGTTGGTGCCGCTTTTGAGTAGCCCCGCCGTTGCCGCGCGCTGCACAACGAACGATGCCCCCTGCACCAACGGAAACGGGCAGTCCGATGGCGCGATACGCACGGTTGGCGCGACACTCACGACGACGTGCACATCGGGCCGTCGACGCTGCACTTCGAGCGCCGCTTCCGTAAACGGTTCGAGATGCCGAGCGATCTCCGCGCGGCGACTGCCCGGGAACATGGCAAGCACCGGGGCGTCAGCGGGCAGCCCAAGCTGCTGCCGGGCCTCCGCCTGTGAAGGCAGTGACTGGGCACGATCGAGCAGCGGGTGACCAACGAACGTGGCATCGATGCCGTGCTTACGTAACAGGGCTTCCTCGAACGGAAGGATCGAAGCCGCCTTGGTCACGAGACGGGCCAGCGTGGGCAACCGATCAGCACCCCATGCCCACACCTGCGGCGTGATGTAGTAGAGCACCGGCACGCCGGCACGGTGCGCGACTTCCGCGACCTTGAGGTTGAATCCCGGATAGTCGAGCAACACCACCAGCCCGACCTTCCCCGACTCGATGCGTGCACGCAGGCGACGCAGCAACGCCCAGTGCTTGGGCACGTGCTGCAACACTTCCACGAAGCCCATCACCGCCAGTCGTTCGACATCCTCGAGCACTTCCACGCCGGCCGCGCGCATGTGACCACCACCTACGCCAGCCATCGGCAATTGCGGAGCGCGCTCGCGCAGCACTTCGGCCACCTTGCCCGCATGCAGATCGCCGGACGCTTCTCCGACGACGAACAACACCTCACGCACGTGGAGCTCCCGAGGGCTGTCCATGCGCCACCTGCGCCATCGTGGCCTGTGCCACATCGATCGCCGCAACGATCCGCAGAGCCGCTTCCAGCGCCTCACGACCTTCCTGTCCGGTCACGGCAATCGGATTGCGACCCATCACCGCGCCGAGGAACTGCGACAGTTCCATCACCAGCGGCTCGCCGTCCGGCGCTTCGAGTTGTACGCGCTCAACAAAGTCCTCGAGCGCGCGCGGCGCCCGCGCGAGCAGCATCGGATCGAAGTCACCGCGCAGTCGGAAGAACTCGCCGGTGCCTGCTGCGAGGTCGAGCGACAAATATCCACTACGCTGGAAGATGCGCAGCTTACGCAAGCGCTCACGCGACACCCGGCTCGCCGTGATGTTCGCCACCGCACCGTTGGCAAACGTCAATCGCGCGTTGGCGATATCCACCTGCGGGGTGAGTACGGGAATACCCATGGCCTGCACATCCGCGACACGCGTGCCCACCAGGGTGTGCACCAGATCAAGATCATGAATCATCAGGTCCAGTACCACCGCCACGTCGGCGCCACGTGGGCTGAACGGCGCAAGTCGGTCACTCTCGATGAAGCGCGGGCCATCGACGTATGGCATGGCGGCACGCACGGCACGATTGAAGCGCTCCACATGGCCGACCTGCAGCACAACACCAGCACTCGTCGCCATAGCCAGCAGTTCATCGGCCTCCTCGAGGGTCACCGTGAACGGCTTCTCGACAAACACATGTTTGCCCATCGCCAGCGCCTTCGCGGCCACCGCGTAGTGCGAGCGTGTGGGTACCACGATGGAGAGCGCGTCGACGTCGGCCAGCAGGCGATCGAGTGAGGCATACGCGGTCACGCCGTACTGGGTAGCCACCTCCGATGCGCGACCAGGATTCTCATCGACGAATCCAATGAAGCGTGCGCCGCACAGGTCCCGGAGGATGCGCACATGGTGCATCCCCAATCCGCCCGCGCCTACCACACCCACGCGCGGCGCATCCGTGCCCGCGAACTGCGCCCGCTGCTGCCCTGCCTGCATGATCCTGCTCCGCCTCACGGTGCCCCGGCGCACGACCGGAGCACTGGTTCAGAAGCCGACGCCGCGTCGGCTTGCTTCAATGAATTCCAGGAACTGCTGTACTTCCGGAACCAGCTCCACCTCAGCGCGCGCCTGCTCGACGCCCTGCGACAGGTTGAGATCCGAACGGAAGCAGAAACGATAGGCCCGCTTGAGTTCGCGCAGTACCGTTTCATCGAACCCGCTCCGCTGCAGCCCCACCGAATTGAGGCCAAACAGCTTGAGCGGATTGCCCACCGCGCGCACGAACGGCGGAACATCCTGTGGCACGCGCGACGCGCCGCCGATGAACGAGTGGCGTCCGATGCGCACGAACTGATGGATCGCACACAGGCCAGAGATGATCGCGTGGTCTTCGACGATGACGTGCCCAGCGAGCTGCGTACCGTTCGAAATCATCACGTGATCTTCGAGCAGGCAATCATGCGCCAGGTGCACGTAGCTCATGATGAAGCAGTGCTTGCCCACCTTCGTCGTCACGGAGTGCGAGGTGCCACGATTGATCGTCGCGTACTCACGAATGACAGTATCGTCGCCGATGTCCACCCACGTCTCTTCGCCGCGATACTTGAGGTCCTGCGGATCGCCGCCAAGCACCGCACCGATACCCACCCGCACACGCGCGCCGACACGGACATTGCGCTCGAGCGTGGCCCGGGCCGACACCTGCGCGCCGTCGCCCACGGTGACATGCGGACCGATCACCACCCACGGCCCGATCTCCACATCGCGACCGATCTCGGCGCTTGGGTCGATCAGCGCCGTGGGGTGAATGCCAGGAGTGATCGGGGTGTTCATCGATCGCGAACCATCGCTGCCATCTCGGCTTCCGTGACCACCTGTCCGTCCACGTACGCCACGCCACGCATCTTGCACATGGTCCCACGCATCTGCAGCACTTCCATCTCGAAGCGCAGCTGATCACCCGGCTTCACCGGACGACGGAACTTCACGTTGTCGAGTGACATGAAGTACACGACCTTCGTGCTCGGGTCCGTCACGGTGCGCATGAGCAACATGCCGCCGACCTGCGCCATGGCCTCGATGATCAGCACCCCCGGCATGATTGGATGGCCGGGGAAGTGGCCCTGAAAGAACGGCTCGTTGATCGTCACGTTCTTCAGGCCGACGATGCGCTTGCCTTCCTCGAGCTCGAGGATGCGATCGACCAGCAGGAACGGATAACGATGCGGCAGGACCTGCAGGATATCTTCGACGGTGTACACGGCGGGCTCCCGGACTGCGTGTTGCACGAGTGCTCGAACCAGGGCGACCGTGCCCCGATGACTCGGCTTGTGAGCAATGATGCGCGCGCGAACGCGAGCACCGGCCAGCACGAGATCGCCGACGCAGTCGAGCGCCTTGTGCCGAACGAATTCGTCAGGCCACCGCAGCGTCGTATCGACGACCCCGGTGGCGTCGAGCACGACCGCGTTCGCTGTCGATGCCCCCTGAATCAACCCCTTCGCGCGAAGCGCGTCCACCTCGTGCACGAACCCGAAGGTGCGTGCCTCGGCCAGCTCACGGCGAAAGTGCTCCGTGGTGACACGGTAGTGCCCCGCCTGCTCCCCGATGAGTGGATGCGGAAACGCAATATCGACGTCGAGTGAAAAATCGAGCGACGGATGCGCTTCGTACACCGAATCGCCATCCACCACGCGAATCGACTTGCGAAGCACCAGCCACTCGACGCGACCGCCATGCGTTACCACACCCGCCTCGGTCAGCGCGTCAAGAAACGCCTTCGCACTGCCGTCCATGATCGGCGGCTCGGGGCCGTCCATATCGATGAGCAGGTCATCGATGGCCAAACCACCAACGGCCGCCAACACATGCTCAACCGTGTGCAGCGCCGACTCACCCGTGCCAAGCTGGGTGCGGCGCTCGGCCTCGACGGCCACGTCCACACGTGCGGGAATGATCGGTGCGCCGGGCAGGTCCGTGCGACGAAATGCAATGCCACTGCCTACCGCGGCCGGCCTGAAGTGTAGCGTGCACGGCTGCCCCAGATGGAGCCCGATGCCCTGCACCGACGCGACACCGGCAATGGTGCGCCGCTCGCCTCCCATGGAGGCCGTGCACTCGCGTGCCGAACCGGATGGGTCGGAGGCGCGTGCGATCATGTGGAAGACTCTCCCTTCAGCAACTGCTCGATCGGGCGAATGATTTTGGCCAAGCGATTGAGGGCGGCCTGCGATCGCAGCTGCTCCTTGTGCGGACGCGCCGGATACCCGGACCACAGCTCACCCGCAGGAATATCGCCAAACACCCCAGCCTGCGCCGCCACCGTCGCGCGGGCGCCAATAGTCAGGTGCCCGCTGAGTCCCACCTGGCCACCCAGCTGTACGCCATCTTCGATGCGCGTGGACCCGGCCACGCCCACCTGGGCCGCAAAGAAGCACATGCGTCCGACTCGCACGTTGTGCGCCACCTGCACGAGATTGTCGATCTTGGTACCGGCACCGATGATCGTGTCATCCACGCTCCCACGATCAACACAACTGTTGGCACCGATCTCCACGTCCTGTTCGAGTACGCAGCGTCCGCTGTGGGGAATGCGTACGGGGCCATTGGCTTGCGGCACGAAGCCGAACCCCTCACGCCCGACCCGTGCACCGCTGTGCAGCACGACGCGGTCACCAAGCTCGGTGTATGGGTACACCGTGGAAAGGGCATGCAAGCGCACGTCGCGGCCGAGCACACTGCCCGTGCTCACGACCGCGTTGGCGCCGATCCAACAGCCATCTCCGATCACAACCTGATCACCAATGACGGCGCCGGCGTCGATGGTCACCCCCACGCCAAGGGTCGCACTCGGTGAAACGACGGCGCTGGCGTGAACACCCACCACACGCGGCTCGGACCGATGGAATCGCGCCAGCACCGACACCATCGCATCCATCGGTTTGTCCACGATGATGCGTGTTTCGGGTGTACCAGCGAGCGCCTCAAAGGCCGGACCCATGATCACAGCGCCGGCCTTGGAGGTGGCGAACCATCCGCCGTACCGGGCGTGCGCCAGAAAGCTCAGGTCGGACGCGCCAGCACGGTCAAGCGGCGCGACGCTGTGCAAGATAGTCTGGCCGTCGCCGATCAGGCGGCCGCCAATCTGTGCCGCTATGTCAGCGGCGGTGACAGGCTTGTGCCCGTCACCGCCGTTCGCCGCAGGCTGCCCGGCGGAATCTGATGCCACAGGACTCACTCGGTGGGCGGCTTCTTGGTCGTGACACCGGCTGGAGTCGACGCCGGTCCGACTGCGGCGGGCGGCTTGGCCGCAGCGGGAGCCGCCGCCTTCGGAGCCGACAGCCGCAGCTTGGCAAGCACACGATCGGTCACGTCGAGGTTCTTGTCCGCCGACACGATGTACGACATCTGCACGGCCACGTCGAAGATGAACGAGTAGCCACCTTCTGTGCGCACGTCATCGAGCGCCTTGCGCAGCGACTCCATGATCGGTGCCATCAGCGCTTCCTGACGATCCTGCGCCTGTTCGCGCAGCTTCGCGGCCTGCAGTTCGAACATGCCTTCCTTTTCGCGCAGCGCCTTGAGGCGTGCTTCCTTGGCCGCACCCGTCAGCGTTGCCTCTTCCTTGGCGTAGGCCTCGTTCATCGCAGTGACCGAGTCCTGGAGCTTCTTCATCTGCGCCTCGACGGGAGCAATCTCCTTCGCGAATGCCGCCTCGGCCTCCGCGCGGCCGGGAGCGCTCTGCATCAGCATCGACGAATTCACGTAGGCGATCTTCTGCGCGGCCTGGGCCGAAACGGCGGCCGGCACAACGGCCATAACGGCGCAGGTGGCAAGAATGGAACGAAGTCGCATGAGGGAGATCCTGTGTTAGAAGAGCTGGCCAAGCCGGAAATGGAACTGCCACTTCGGAGCCTTCACGACGCGGCCCGTCGCCACGTCGATCGCAGTGCGATCGAAACCGTAGGCCATATCCAGGCCCAGTGGTCCCAGCGGCGTTACGGTAGATACCCCGAATCCGGCAGAACGGAAGAGGCGCGTCGGGTTGATCTGGCGCGCCGAGCCCCAATTGTTTCCGGCGTCGGAAAACACGTTGAGGTAAAACATCTGGTTCACCCGGAGGCCAATCTCGCCGGTCAGCGTCATGAACGCATTACCAAACGAGGCCACATCCGAGCTGTACTGGTCGGTGCCGGGGTTGAACCCGCCCGGAGTAATGGAGAACTCCGGGTATCCTCGGACCATCTGACCGAACATCACACCACCGACGGCGAACTGCTGCTGGAAGAAGAACGGTCCCGAGTTGCCGAACAGTGACCCGGCGCGTGCTGTGAGCCCCATCGTCAACTTGAGCGGCTGCGAGCCCGGGTTGTTGCCGCCGAACTGGCCCAGCAGGGTGTAGGCACGCATTTCCGTCGTCACGCGCTGGAAATTCACCGTGCCGCCCAAGGGACCGCCGCTGAAGTCCATTGTGACCGTCTTCATCGAACCCTGCGTGGCAAACGGCAGGTCGATGCGGGTGTCCGAGGTGTACTCGAGCCCCATGTTGGAACGGAAGCAGTTTCGCGTACAGCCGTTCTGAATCTGACCGGACGTGAACGTCGCCGATTCGCCGTTGTACGACATGGCGAACGTGGAGAAGAGCGACCACGGCACCGGCATGCCAAGGCGGAACTGGGCACCCGTGCGGATATTCTGGCCCAGGTTACCGACGATAAAGCGGGACTGGGTGCGGTACGCGCTCACAGCGCCGGAGAGGCGCGAACCACGCAGCGCCGGATCGGTGTAGGTGGCCGTGAAGTCGTTGAAGAACCGACCATACTGCCAGTTGAGGCGGCCCGACTTGCAAAGGCCAAACAGATTGGGCTGCTCGAGGCCAATGAAGCCACCGAAGCCCACGCCGCCCTGACCCATAGACGCACCGAAGTTCACACTGCCGGTACGCTTCTCCTTCACGCGGAACACGATGTCGACGTCACCCTGCTCGTTGATCGGACGATAGTCCGGAAACGGCATCGGGGACTCGAAGAAATTCATGTTGCTGATGCTCTGATAGCTCCGGATCAGCGCGGCCTGATTGAATGGGCCACCGGGCACCAGAAAAATCTGACGACGGATACAATCGTCGGCTGTGAAGTCGTTGCCGACAATCTCGATGCGATTCACGATCGCCGGATTCCGCTCGTCGATCTCCCACCGGAGGTTCACCGTGGGCACCGAGTCGGCACCGATGAATTGGCGATCCATCACCGGACGGATCTGCGCGTACAGGTAGCCGTTGTTGCGATACTCGTTGTTCACCTTCTCGATGGCATCGTCCCACTTGTGCTGGTCGAAGATGCCTTCGGGTGCTGCCGCTTCGCGCTTGATGAGCCCTTTCACGCGCTGGGTCAGCGTGGGGTCCTGCCCATCGAACGGATAGAAGCGGCGCAATTCATCGGTCGGGAAGCGGCGATTGCCGGCGATCTCGAACGATCCCACACGATAGCGCGGGCCCTCATCGATCCCGATCTGCACCATACCCTTGCCACGCTCGCGATCCACCAGGAGCGTGTCCTTGATGATGCGCATGTCGACATAGCCAAGTCGCGAATACAGATCGGGAATGCGTTCACCCAGATCGCCGACGAACTTGTCCTCGTCGAACTCGCCCTTGCGCCAGAAGAAGAATCCTTCCGGCTTCGTCTTCATGGAGCTGACGACACGCTTGCCGGACACCGCTCCCTGGCTCTCCACATCGATGCCGGAAATGGCGAGGCGACGTCCTTCATCGATCGTGTACGTGATCGCGATGCGCCCATCGTCCATCGTGGTGGAATCGATCTCGATCTGCGCGAGGTAGTACCCCGCTGCCTCGTACACCGAGTCGATGCGCGCCCGCGCCCGCGCCACCTGCAGTGGGTCGATGGGCCGACCGATCAACAGGTCGATCTTGTCCTTGACGGTGCGCTCCGACACCGCGCTCGGCCCGGTGACCTTGAGGTCACCCAGAATCGCCCGCTCGCGCACCTGGATCACCGACAGCACGCGCCCCGGCACCGTCTCGAGATCGCAGGCCACCTGCGCGTCATCGAACTCGCCGATCGCGTACAGCGCCTTCAGCACTCGTTGGATCGCCGGGAAATTCAGCGGTGCCCCCGCCTGCAATCCGGCCTCCGTACGAATGCGCGACTCGGCCACGCGCACGTTGCCGCGCACGGCGATCGAATCGGGGGTCATACAACGGCTCGCTGATTCCTGCTGCGCGCTCGCGCCACGCGGCGCGAGCCCGGTCACCAGCACGGCGGCGACAGCCAGAACCAACTTGGGGGAAATGCGTTTGAGCATAGCCTCGAAATATATACGAGCCGAGGGAAAGGTCCGACCCCACCCCAGGCCAGTGGGTCCGCCTTCCCTGCCATCGTCGACCACGGCAAACGGCCGGACCCAAGGGTCCGGCCGTTCGACACATCACCAGCTTCCACCGTTGCCTGAGCGCGGAGGACTTTTGCCCCCTGCCCCCAGGCCGACGGTCAGGACGCCTGCGGGGTAGGCGTCAGGACACGGAATTCCAGCTTCTCCTTCTCGGTAGACGACACCGCCACCTCGATCTCGTCCCCACGCGAGAACTCACCGGTGAGGATCTTCTCCGAAAGTGGATCCTCGATATACCGCTGGATGGCCCGCTTGAGCGGACGGGCACCAAAGTGCTCGTCATGCCCGTGGTCCACCAGAAACTCGATGGCTTCAGACGTCAGGCGGATCGTGAGCTCTTCTTCCGCCAGGCGCTTCTGCACCTCGGCGAACAGGATGGACACGATCTGCGAGATGTGCTCCTTGCCCAGGGGGTGGAACACGATCACATCATCGAGACGGTTCAGGAACTCCGGGTTGAACACCCGACCCATCTCTTCCTTCACCTTCTCGGCGATCCGCTCGAAATCCCCACGTGAATCCTTGGTGGCGAAGCCCAGCGACTTGCCCTTGGTGATGTCCTTGGCGCCCACGTTGGACGTCATGATCACCACCGTGTTCTTGAAGTCGATCACCCGGCCGTAGTTGTCGGTGAGGTGACCCTCATCGAGCACCTGCAGCAGGATGTTGAACACGTCCGGGTGCGCCTTCTCGATTTCGTCGAGCAGCACCACGCTGTACGGCTTGCGCCGCACTGCCTTGGTCAACGTGCCAGAGTCTTCATACCCCACGTAGCCCGGCGGTGCGCCGATGAGTCGAGACACGGAGAACTTCTCCATGTACTCGCTCATGTCCACGCGAATGAGCGCCGATGTATCCGCGAACAGGAACTTGGCCAGCGCGCGCGCCAGCTCCGTCTTACCGACGCCCGTGGGCCCCGAGAAGATGAAGGAGCCGATCGGACGACGCGGATCCTTGAGACCCGCCCGGCTACGGCGAATGGAACGAGCCAGCGCCTTGATGGCTTCATCCTGACCGACCACCGAGTTGTGCAACTCGTCTTCCATGCGCAGCAGACGCGAGGTCTCCGCTTCCTGCAGGCGCGTGACGGGGATGCCCGTCCAGCGGCTCACGATGAACGCAATCTCTTCCTCACCCAGCGTGGGGCGGAACGACTGACGCCGCTGTTCCCACTCTTCCTGCTTGCGGCGAATCTCGGCCTGCAGCTCTCGCTCGTTGTCACGCAGCGATGCCGCACGCTCGAAATTCTGATCGCGAACCGCCGCTTCCTTTTCGGCGTTGATCTTCTCGAGCTGTTCCTTGAGGTCCGCCACTTCCGCCGGCGGCACCTGGGCCGCCAGACGGGCGCGCGCGCCCGCTTCGTCGATCACGTCGATGGCCTTGTCCGGCAGGAAGCGGTCGGTGATGTAGCGCTCCGACAACTTGGCCGCGGCCAGCAACGTCTCGTCCGGGATGTTCACACGGTGGTGATCCTCGTACTTCTTCTTGAGCCCCTGCAGGATCTGCACGGTCTCATCGATCGACGGCGGATCGACCACGACGGTCTGGAAGCGCCGCTCGAGCGCACCGTCCTTCTCGATGTACTTGCGATACTCGTTGAGCGTGGACGCGCCCACGCACTGCAGTTCACCGCGCGCAAGCGCCGGCTTGAGCATGTTGCTGGCATCGATCGCGCCTTCGGCAGCACCGGCGCCCACCAACGTGTGCAACTCGTCGATGAACAGGATGATCTGCTTGTTCTGCGCGATCTCGTTCATCACCGCCTTGAGGCGTTCTTCGAACTGGCCACGATACTTCGTGCCCGCAATGACCGCCGCCATGTCGAGCGACAGCACGCGGTGATCACGCAGTGAATCAGGGCAGTCGTTGGCCGAGATGAGTTGGGCGAGGCCTTCCACGATGGCCGTCTTGCCCACACCCGGCTCGCCGATGAGCACCGGATTGTTCTTCTTGCGGCGCGACAGCACTTCCATGACGCGCTCGATTTCCTTGGCACGACCGATGGTCGGATCGAGCTGGCCTTCCGACGCCAGTTGCGTCAGATCGCGGCAGAAGTGATCGAGGGCAGGCGTCTTGGACTTCTTGTCGCCCTTGGCCGGAGCCGCTGCTGGTGGCGCCGTGCCGGCCTTTTCGGCCTGTGGCTTTTCGCCCGTCTGCGGCATCTCGGTCCCGAGCAGGCGCAGGGTCTCCGCGCGCGCCGCTTCGAGATTCACGCCCGCATCCGTCAGCACCTGCGCGGCAATGCCCTTCTCCTCACGCAGCAGGCCGAGGAGCAGGTGTTCGGTGCCGACGTAGCTGTGGTTGAGATCGCGCGCTTCGGCCATCGCGAGCTCGAGCACCTTCTTGGCGCGCGACGTGTACGGCAGGTCCGGGCCGGTGGCCTGCGCCGCCTTCCCCTTCTTGACCGTCTCCTCGATTTTCAGCGTGACGTCGTCGAGATCGACGTTGAGGTTCTGCAGCACTGCTGCCGCAACCCCCTCACCCTCGCGGATGAGCCCCAGCAGGATATGCTCGGTGCCCACGTATTCGTGGTGCAGGCGCGCCGCCTCTTCGCGCGCCATGGCCAGGACCTTCCGCACCCGCTCGGTGAAGTTGTAGCCGTTCATCGTCCCCTCAGGGTCGTTGAGATGCGGGTCATTCGACGCCGCCGCCTTCGCTCATGAGCACCTGCCGCACGTACTTCGCGCGGGCCAGGTTCGTCTCGGTGTCCGTCAGCGTCCGCCCCTCCAAATGAGACAGGTGCGCCGACTGGGCAAAGATCAGGAGCTTGTTGAGTGTGTATACACTGAGCCCGGTGACCAGTTTCAGGCCGACCGCCAGGCGCACGCCGCTCAGGTAGTTCATGGCTTCGTCAAACGTGAGGCTGCGGGCATACCGCAACGTCCCGTAGGCGCGCCAGAGCTTGTCCTCGATAATATACCCCGCGTCGCGCACCAGAACACGACGCGCCTCCTCCTCCCGTTCGATCACATGTCGGACGACGCGCACGAGGAGATCCTGCAACTCCTCCTCGGATCGTCCCAGCGTCGTCTGGTTGGAGAGCTGGAAGAAATTCCCCACCACCTCGCTGCCTTCACCGTACAGGCCGCGGTAGGTAAGCCCCATCTGCTGCAGCCCCGCGAGCACCTTGCCGATCTCCTTGGTCAGCACGAGGCCCGGCAGATGAATTAGCACCGAGGCCCGAAGCCCCGTGCCCGTGTTCGTGGGACAGGCGGTGAGAAAGCCGAATTCCCGGTGAAAGGCATAGGGCACCTGCGCGCCCAGCTCACAGTCGAGCCGCTGCACCGCGGCAAACGCATCGGGCACGTTGAAGCCCGAGCGGAGTGCCTGCAGGCGCAGGTGATCTTCCTCGTTCACCAGCAGTCCTACCGACTCACCCAGAATCACCGCCGCTCCGCTGCGCACGGGATTCTGCGGGTCGAGGCCCGCCAGCTCTTTGCTCACGAGATGCCGCTCGTGCAGCAGCTGGCGTTCCACCACCGGCATGGACTCCAACGGCAACAGGATGCTGCCCTGCAGCGAGGGCACCTCGGTCAGCGCGTCGCGTACCTGGGCCAACATCCGCAGACGCTCACCGTCCCGGGCGCGCGCCGTAAAGGCATACCCAGACACGTTCCGCGCCAACCGCATGCGCGTGGAGATCACGATGTCACCGTAGGGGCCAGACGCGTCCAGCCAGCGCACGCCCCCGTCAGGCAGCAGCGAGAGGTCGAGGGGAGGCCGTGGCGCGCTCATTCCAACACCCGGATGCGATCCCGCAGCTCAGCCGCGAGCTCGAACTGTTCAGCGTCCACGGCGCGACGCAATCGGTCACGCAGATCATGCACCGAATCCGACTTTTCCAGCACATGGGCCACTGGGGGCTCGTATCGGTTGCCGACGTGACGCGAGCTACCGTGCAGACGGCGCAGCAGCTCCCGCAGGCTGCGCTCCATCGCGTCGTAGCAATGTGGGCAGCCCAGACGCCCGGACGCGCGGAAATCCCGCGCAGTCGCACCACAGAACCGGCAGGATGCGGCGTCCTCGCCCGCTGTCCCCCCGCCCTGCTGCTGCACCGCCTGCAGGATCTCGCCGAGCGGATGCTGCGGCACCGACAGAGTCGTCTCCACCCCCTTCGCCGCCGCGCACTTCTCGCACAAATGCAACTGCGTCACCGCGTTGTCCACGATGCGCGTGAGATGCACCACCGCGTCCCGTTCCTGACAGCTATCGCACAACATCAGCTCTCCGTCTCGGGGCCTTCCGCGTCGACTGACGGCGTCACCAGTCGTCCTCCTTCCAACAATAGTGCCCGGTCCGCCCGCGCGGCCAGCGACTGATTGTGCGTTACGACCACCAGACCGAGCGACTGATCCCGCGCCAGCTCAGCAAACAGGTCATGGAGCCGCTCGGCGTTGTGCCAGTCGAGGTTCCCGCTGGGCTCGTCCGCCAGCAACAGGGCTGGCCCCGTGGCCAGCGCGCGTGCCACCGCGGTCCGCTGCTGTTCACCGCCCGACAGGGCACTCGGACGGTGCTGCAAGCGTGATCCCAGCCCCACCCGGTCCAGCAGGTACGCTGCACGCTCGCGCGCCTGCTTCTCGTCGGTGCCCGCGATGAGTTGCGGCATCATCACGTTCTCGACGGCCGAAAACTCGCGCAGCAAGTGATGGAACTGAAACACGAAGCCGATCTTCCGGTTCCGCAGCGTGTCGAGCGCCGGTTCGCTCAGTCCATCCACGGCCTGACCGGCGAGGCGGATTTTTCCCGCCGACGGGCGCTCCAGCGCGCCGAGCACGTGCAGCAGAGTGCTCTTACCGGAGCCACTCGAACCGACAATTGCCACCATCTCACCACGCCGCACATCGAGACGGACCTCGTCGAGCACGCGGATGATGCCGCCGTCGCCACCGCGGAACTCCTTGACCAACCCCTCGGCTTCCACAACCAGTTCGCGATCCGCCGTCGTCTCACTCATGCCGGATGGCCTCGACCGGATAGAGCTTGGCAGCCTGCGACGCGGGATACAGCGTGGCCAGCGTGGACACCAGCATGCTCGAGACCAGCACCGCCGCCACATCCAGTGCTTCGATGCGCACCGGCAGGTGATCGATGAAATACACCGACGGGTCGAGCGTGATCAGTCGGTATTTCTCGAGCAGCACGGCGACGATCAGCCCGATGAGCAATCCACCACCAGTGCCAACGGCACCGATGACCATGCCCTGAAAGAGAAAGATCCGGCGCACACTCGCTGCCTTGAGCCCCATCGCACGCAGAATGCCGATCTCCCGTGTCTTGTCCACGACAACCATCGTGAGCGTGCTCACGATGTTGAACGCCGCCACCAGCACGATGAGCAGCAGGATCACACCCATCCCCAGCTTCTCGAGCTTGAGTGCCTGAAAGAACGAGCGATTGTTCTCCTGCCAATCCACCGCGCGCACCGGGGCGTTCAGCGACACCTCGAGCGAATCGGCCACCGCCGGCGAGATCCAGCGATCGGTGGTACGTGCTTCGATGCCGGTCACATCTTCGCCAAGTCCCGCAAACCGCTGCGCCGCAGCCAGTGGCAGAAAGAGATAGGCGTCGTCGTACTCGTACATGCCCGTCTCGAACACACCGCTCACCACCACACTGTCCGCGCGCGGAACAATGGCGCCGGTAGCTGCGTTCATGTCGAGGCCCGCGGCACCCAGCAACACGATGGTGTCACCGGGAAAAGCATTGAGCTTGGACGCGAGGAACTTGCCCAACGCCGCGCCAGGCAGAGACACGCCCTCGCGCTGCAATGTGAAGTCACCCAACACCACGTGCTTGCGAATACTGGTGACATCGACGCCGGGTTCGTCCGGGCCAACCATGCCCACGACGGCAGTGCCGGTCATGTAACCACTCAGGTTACGCACCAATCCCTGGGTGGACACAAACGGCGCCGCCGTCACCACGCCGGGAAATGCACGCACCTTCTCCAGCAGCGGCTGCCAGTTGGTCATGCGCATGTCGTCGCCATAGGGCAAGACACGCACATCCGGACTGCCGACCAGAATCTTCTCGCGCATGTCGGTCTGCATGCCCGTCATCACACCCATGATGACGATCAACGCACTCACGCCCACCAGCACGCCGCCAATGGCGATCACGCTGATGAGCGACAACAGACGCGACCCGCGACGACTGCGCAGGTAGCGCCAGGCGATTGAAAGCTCGAGGCGGGTCACCGAGCGTCTCCAGGTCGGGCGCCCGTCACTCCGGGCGCATCGTGGGGAACAGGATCACATCGCGGATGTTCTGCGTGTCCGTCAGGTACATGAACAACCGATCGATACCGATACCCACGCCACCCGTCGGCGGCATGCCGTACTCCATCGCACGCAGGTAGTCGTCGTCCACGCCACTGGCTTCATCATCACCGGCATCGCGCAGGCGCGCCTGCGCCTCGAACCGTTCGCGCTGGTCGATCGGATCGTTCAGCTCGGAGAACGCGTTCGCCAGTTCCTTGCCCTTCGCAAACAACTCGAAGCGCTCGGTGATGCCCTCCGGGCCACCGCGCTTGGGCTTGGCCAGCGGCGAGAGCTCCTTCGGATAGTCGAGCACGAACGTGGGCTGATCGATCTTGGACTCCACCAAGGCCTGGAACATCTCATCAAGCACCTTGGGCCGGCTCAGCGTGCCCACCTTCTGCACCCCAATGCGCTCGGCCAATGCGCGCAGCTCGGCGTCGCTCACCGCCATGACGTCCACACCGGCGGCCTTCGACAACGACGGCACCCACTCGATGCGCGGGAACGGCGTCACAAACGACGGCACCTTTTCGCCGACACCGGGAATGCTGCGGATCGCATCGGCCGCCGCGACGATCAGCGTTTCCACACGACCCATCATGGTCGTGTAGTCGGCGAATGCCTCGTAGAACTCGAGCATCGTGAACTCCGGATTGTGCGTCCGGTCGATGCCTTCGTTGCGGAAGTCGTGGCCAATCTCGTACACGCGCTCGAAGCCACCCACGATGAGGCGCTTGAGGTACAGCTCGTCGGCGATGCGCAGATACAGCGGCATGTCGAGTGCATTGTGATGCGTCACGAACGGCCGCGCCGCGGCGCCGCCGTACAGCGGCTGCAGCACCGGCGTCTCGACTTCGAGATAGCCGAGCCCATCGAGATGACTGCGTACCGTGCGGGTGAGCACCGAGCGTGCGCGGAACAGGGCGCGCACCTCAGGGTGCACGGCGAGGTCGGCGTAGCGTTGACGGGCGCGCTGCTCCGTGTCGGAGAACGCCGAGTAGCGCACGAGCTGGCCGTCCACCATCTGTTCCTTGCCCAGCGGCAGCGGCCGCAACGACTTGGAGAGCAGCTCGACCTGCGCCACCTTCACCGTCGCTTCGCCGGTGCGCGTGCGGATCATGGTGCCACGCGCGCCCACCCAGTCGCCGAGATCGTACTCGGCGAGCTGCGCGAACACCGCGTCGCCCATGTCGTCGCGGCGAAAGTAGAGCTGCACGCGCCCTTCCATGTCGACAATGTGCGCGAACGCGGTCTTGCCCTGCCCACGCCACGACACAAGGCGGCCAGCCACCGACACCTCCGGACCTTCTTCGGCATCACCCAGTGCGGCAATGGCCTCGACGGAGCTGTGTGACCGATCGTAGCTGTAGGCGAAGGGTTCGACACCCGCCACACGCAGGCGGTCGAGCTTCTCGCGCCGCGCCTTCATGACGAAGTTGAGCTCCTGCTTCTGCGCGCCCGCATCATCCCCGCTCAGCGCACCGCCATCGGACGGCAACTGTTCCTCGCTCACGACAGGCCTCCCTCGCTGCTGGCAATGCTCTCCTGCTTGAGGTATGCCTGAATCAAGGGATCGATATCGCCGTCCATCACCTTCTGCACATCGGCGATCTTGAGCTCGGTGCGGTGGTCGTTGACCATCGTATACGGTTGGAAGACGTAGCTGCGGATCTGGCTGCCGAACGTGACATCCTGCTTGTTCGCATCGAAGGCGGCCTTCACGGCAGCCTGCTTCTCGGCTTCCAGCTGGTAGAGGCGATTTTTCAGCTGCTTCATCGCCGTCGCCTTGTTCTTGAACTGCGAGCGCTCCTGCTGCGAGGCACACACGATGCCCGAGGGCAAGTGCGTGATGCGCACCGCGGACGACGTCTTGTTGACGTGCTGACCACCAGCGCCCGAAGCGCGGTACACATCGATGCGCAGATCTTCTTCGCGAATCTCGATGTTGATCTCTTCGTTCACCACGGGATACACGAACACCGAGGCAAAGCTGGTGTGCCGACGTGCCTGCGAGTCGAACGGAGAGATGCGCACAAGGCGATGCACCCCCGACTCCGGGCGCAGAAAGCCGTACGCATACTGTCCCTTGATTTCGAGCACGGCGCCCTTGATGCCCGCTTCTTCGCCTTCGCTGAGATCGAGCACTTCGAGCTCGAAGCCTTTGCGTTCGGCCCAGCGCGTATAGAGACGAAAGAGCATCGAAGCCCAGTCCTGCGCCTCGGTGCCGCCGGCGCCCGCCGAAATCTCGAGCTGCGCATCGCGGAAATCGTCATTGCCGCGCAACAGGGACTTGAGCTCGAACGCTTCGAGTTCGGTGAGGATGCGCTCCACTTCCGAATCGAGGTCGGCATTCATCGCCTTGTCCGGCTCGAGCGTGAGGAGCTCATCCAACTCGCGCGCGCTCTCGATGCGCGACTGCAGGTTGTCGGACGGCTCGACCCACCCCTTGAGAACCTTCACCTGCTGGACGATGTCCCGTGCGTGCTCCTGGTCATTCCAGAAAGCCGGATCGGACATCTCCTCTTCGTACGCATTCAGCGTCGAGCGCTTGGACTCGACGTCAAAGATACCTCCGCATGTCCGCGAGTCGTTCTTCCGACCGCGACAGCACCTTCAGGCGTTCACCGTCCTGCATCCATCCTCCACATACGACGAGAGCCGCCTTCCGCACCGGAAAGCGGCCCCACGGGTCTTACTGCGCCACCATCATCCGAGGGAGGAAAGTTATCGAGTCGCGGGACGCGGGAACAGTCATGCACCACCTGCGCATCCCCGCCTCAGGCCCGTCAGAAGATGCGGCGCCCGCCGGACAGGATGTCGTTCAGCGCGTCCTGGAAGTGCGGCGCGCTTTCCGCGGTCTCGCGTCCCACCTGTTCGACATACTCCTCGTAGCTCTTCTTGATTTCCTCGCGGAACAGCTGACGGAGATTGGCATCACGTAGCCCGTCCTCCCGCTTCTGCGGGTGGTAGGCCACCAGATCAGACACCAGCGCCCGGGCGAGGCGGCGCGCCCGCTGTGCGGGGTCGGTGCGGAGGAAGGGATTGATCGGCCGCTTCCCTTCCGCGGGGGTGCCCTGCACAGGAGCAGCTCCAACGGCCGGTGTTCCCCGTTGGCGCGCCGCGCCAACGGACGGGGTCCCGATGGGGAACACGCCTCTGCCGGGCGTACCAACCTGCGCCGGGCGACCAGCGCTGCTGGGTAAGGGGTGCCCGGCTGCCGGAGCCGGGACCACCGGTGGCGCTGACAGCTGCGCTGATGCGGGCACAGCCTGCCCCCCGATGGCCGGCGTCACGGCAGCGCTCCGCAAGGGCGTGACCCGAAGCGGTGTGGAGCGCAGTGGTGTCTGACGACCCGGCATGGCACCCGGCACTGCCGGCGCAGGCATGGCCGCAGCGGGCACCGAGGGCACCTGCAGCGGCGTGACCTGACGCGGTGTTGGCGCCGCCGGTGCGGTCGCAGCGATCGCAGCGATCGCAGGCCGTGGAGCGACGGACGCCGGCGACGCGGCGGCGATTGCTGACGTCGCGGCGGGCGTGACGGACACAGGCAGTGTACCGCCCGCGATCGCGATGATACCACCGCACACCGAGCAGCGTGCACGCACGCCCGTGGCCGGCACCTTCGCCGGATCCACGCGGAACACCGACTGGCATTCAGGGCACGAGACGGTCACGATGCGCCTCCTGCCGAACGCGCCGATTCGCGCACCATACGATCATGTTCTGCCGATCCGTCGACCGTGGTGGGCGCGCCTTCGTCGCGCCGACGATCCACTGCCCAGACCGATCCCGGAAGTGTCTTTGCGTAGCTCTTCATTTCCGTCGCCAGCTCGCTGACCTCGATTGCCCGCGTGAAGTGGCGTCGCTGATTGGTCACCACGCCCACTGACAAAGTCATCAGCGGAACGCGATGCAGCTGGCCACGGCGATCCTTCCCGAAGAAATATCCAACACGGCGGTCCTGCTCGGAATACTGCCACGGGATCAGTTCGTCGAAAACATGCACGATTTCATCGCACACGCGCGGAACGGCGGCCAAGGGGATCGTGCAGAGGAAGTCATCGCCGCCGATGTGGCCGACAAATCCCTCCCCTCCGCACAGCCCCTTTACCACGTCGTGCAGGATCCGCGCGAGCAAGCGGATCACCTCGTCGCCATGGTGATAACCATAGCGATCGTTGAATTCCTTGAAGTGGTCGAGATCGGCGTAGCAGGCCGCGAACTTCTCGCCGGATTCCACCCGGCGGGTCAGCTCGGCACTGATCTCCCGGGCCCCGGGCAGGCGGGTCGACGGGTGAACGTCCGTATCGCGGTCGCTGCGTCGCAGCATGGCCGACAGGCGGGCGATCGCCTCGACTTCCGGCACATCACTGCGCAACACCTCGTCCGCACCGGCTTTGAACGCGTCAGCAAACGCATCGGCCGGTACGATGAGCAGCACCGGGACAATACCGGTGTACGCATCCCGCTTGAGACGGGCACAGACGGCGATAGCCCGCGCGGTCCAATCATCGGCGACATCCGGCCCCTTAGACGCAGGTCGTGCATCGAGCACGATGAAGCGTGGCCGTTCCTTGAGCGCGGTCTGCACCACCACATCGGGATCCGACGTGCCGAGCCGCGGACCGCCAAACTGCGTCCACCATGCAGCGAGCCACGCCGGGTCGGCGTGCCCCGGGGACAGTTGCATCCCGCTCTGCTCGATGGTGGTAGTGATCATCCGGTGGTCGTGCCCAAGGGGACGGCGTCCAAGTCTCCGGTGCCGACGTGGCCCGGAGACATGACGCCTCAACCTATGGACGATCCACTTCGGGGGATCGGCACGATGTGCGGGGCGTCACATCGCTGGCCGGCGTGCGTGATCGTCGAGACTCAGGCCCTCGTCTCGCCCATCCTTTGCCTGGCCCTCAGCGCGGACCGCGGCCGACTTGCAGGCTCGCCCGCCATTGTCCCTGCCCGAGGAGCGGGTCGCCGATCGGCTCGTAGCGGGCTTCGACCTTCTGCACCTGCAGCCCGCCACTGCCTGCGCTGCCGTAGCGCCGCAGCCTAACACTGACATAGGCGTCGATGAGGGCTGTGAGGTGGTTCACCAGGAGTACACCGGCGTAGTTCACCGCACGCTGGTAGCTGCGGTTCGCGCCGTTGATGGTCTCCTTGTACTGATCCTGCTCCAGCCTCGCGTCACGCCAGCTCCAACGGAAATCGTCGCGTACGGCCGTCCGCTCGTAGAACGCAATCGCATTCTGGTACTCGCTGCTGTTGCGCGATGGCTCGACGTTGGGATCACGCCAATAGGTCTCGCGCGCGAACTTCCAGCGATTCCCATTGAACGTGGTCTCGTCAGTCTCCGGCGTGAGCGGGCCTCCGGGATTGCGATTGTACGCGCCGCTCTCCTGGAATTTCTCCATGCGCTCGTAGTACTCCCACGCGCCGACCGGAAAGTCGCCGCCGAACTGCCGTCTGGCGACATCCACTGCGATCTGGCGGTAGGTCTCACGTTCGCGATTGCCATCTCGACGCGCCGCGAGGTACTGCAGGATCAGATAGCCTTCGGCGACCGCATATGCTGCGCTCCGCTGCTGCCGGAGGACAAACTGCCCCGCGCCTGGAAGAGCGACCGAGGCCACCGGCGCCCACCAGGGAGCGGTTCGTGGTGGTGGCTGCAGCGCACTGACCGCGAGTGCACGCTCGGCGCTGGACAGCATCGCCTGTTCGTGGCGGACAACACGCGGGTTGTCACCCTGGACTGGTAACGAGGCACGTTGGGTCTGGTGGGTCCCCAAGGCCACCGGGCGAACAACCAGGCTCTCACCCTGCTCCTGCGCGAGCACGGGACGCCACAGCGGGCCGATCGCCAGGCCAACAGCCGCCAGACCCGCGATCCACATCCGTCCATGCAGACGGGAGCGCAGTCGCGACGACTGAGCGACTCGCGGGCCCCCACAGTCAGCATGTTGCACTCGCTTGAGCATGAGCGTGGACGTCAAAACCGCGCCCGAATCATCACGTATGTGGGTGGCTGCGAAAAGCCGCTGGAGAACTGTTCGAAACGCCGTGCCACATCAAGGCCAAATGCACCCTGGCGAAAACCGAAGCCAATGGACGGACCTCCGCCCAGTTCCAACTGTCCTCGATAGCCAGCATGCAAGAAAGCCATCTTCCGATATCCGAGAGACAGGCCCATACCGGTCGTGATCTTGGAATCCGAGGAGAAGACATCTGCAGAGGCTTCCAGTGCCGCATTGTTCCGCTTGAGCGCGGCAATCGGGATATCGACGCGAGCGCCGACCTGCAACGTGCGCGGGAGCGGATCGGCTTGCTCTGCATCGCGCACCTGCAGTCCGGGCCCGACATTCCGTAGCGATGCTCCAATCGAAACGGGCAGCCTAGTCGGCAGCACATAGTGCACTCCAAGATCCACGGCGCTCGACTTGCCGGAGAAGTTCTCGGCATTGTCGCCACAATTGCCGGAGCATGCGCGCCGGAAGACGATGTACTTGTACGTCACGCCGGCGCTGAGCCGACGCCCAACAGGCGACGCATACGATGCGGCCAACTGGTAGTTGTACACGCCCACCTGGCCACCCAGGGGAAATCCGTTCGCATCCGTCGCATCCGAACTGCCGTAGTCGACGATGAGACCCGAGACAGCCAATGTCCCGAGGACCTTTGATGGCATCGCCAACGCGACCATGTCGTTGTTGGACGCAAAGCTCGTGGAGTGATGCACCGCGATCTCACGCTTCGGCAAACGCGCGAGCAGCGCGGGATTCCACCACATCGCTTCGGTGCCCATTACGGTGTCTGCAGCGACAGCATCGCCCTGTGCAACCGCTCGCGCGCCAAGAGGCGTGAGCAGGAACAGGGCGCCGCTGGCCTGTGCGGACGCCTTTGCGGATACGAGCCACGGCAGCAGCAAGACGGCGCACCACATCGCCGCCAGACGCTGGAACCGCGTTGCACGTGTTGACAGGTGGTCGGATCTCACGCGGAAAGGGCGGGCTCGCCGTAACCGATGCCACTGATGGCGACACGATTACCGCGATCGGTCACCTCCGGATCGCGGAGGGTCAGGCGCACTGGATATCCTGAAAAGCGATCACCGCAATGGTGCGCTTCCGTTTGCTGAGGAATGATCTGGTGCCCGTTTGCTTCGCTCACGATACGCTTCTGGCTGTCTCGTTCGACTGCAGGACTGCCCGAATGTACTGCGTCGCACTCCATTCGGGAAACTCCTCGATGGTCAGTGTGCCCTCTCCGGTGATTCCAACGACACGATGCGGTACATCACTGCGGTACATCACTTCGCACTACTTCGCACTTCACTTTGCGGTGCGTCGCGTCAATACGCGGCTCCGCACACGGTGCCGCAACGACAGGGGTGCAATAACGAAGCCCCCGCCACGTGGACGGAGTCCAGTGTGACGGGGGCTTCAAAAGGTGCCGGCAACGGCCTACTCTCCCGCGAGCTCTCGCCCGGAGTACCATCGGCGCTATCAGGCTTGACGACCGTGTTCG
>NZ_DASWXE010000243.1:0-6238 GCF_036405635.1 Gemmatimonas sp.
GGCTTGGCGGTCGACTTCCCGGTGGGCTTGGCGACTGGCTTCACGGCCGTCCTGGAATCCGTCCTGGAATCCGGTGTGTTCGTCGCAGCGTCCTTCCGCGTCTCCTCATCCGAGGCCACCTCACCCTTCGCGCCGCTCACGTTCACGGCGGGCGTGGTCAACACGCGTACGGACGACGCGAAGCGTGGAACTTCCAGTTGCACCGTGGATCCACTGCGCAGCGCCGTGCCCGTAGCCGGACGCGTGCGCACATCGGTGTCGCGCGCGTCGCCGTAACGCGCCTCGCCACCACGTGTCACGCTCACCTGAAAGCCCGCGGCATACAACACACGCACGGCTTCACGCGCATCCAGACCATACACCGATGGCACGAGTTGCAATTCGCCATCGCCGTCTTCGCGTCGGACACTTGCGCGCTGCGCGTCGAATGGGAGGTCCACCACCACACGTGCCGGTCCTGGCAAGGGTTCGGCCTTGGGTGGTGGCGGTGCCTTGAGGGAATCGCGCCGCGCCGAATCACGCGCCGCGATGCGCACGGCTTCGGGCGACAGCGGCTTGACCGGGGCGACAGGAATGGGACGCGCCACCCGCGCGAGTGCACCACGATCGAGCGAGGCGTCACGTGTGGCGAGCGCGTTCTGCAGAATCATGTTGGCCATCGCACCCGACACGATACCGCCGAAGTAGGTGCCTTCGGGATCGATCAGGCGTGCGACAATCACGTACTGCGGATCTTCGGCGGGGAACATGCCCGCGAAGCTCGCGTTGTATCGCCCCGGCACGTATCCCTGCCCGGGCACCAGGCGACGCGCCGTGCCCGATTTGCCGGCGACATCAAAAGTGGCCAGGTTCGCGGCGCGAGCCGTACCACTGTCCACCACGCTCTTGAGCATGGTGCGCATCAGCGCCGCTGTGGCGGGCGTGACGACCTGACGGATGGCGCGCTTGCGATGCTGGAACACCACGCGTCCTTCGCTGTCGCGCACTTCGCGCACGAGCACGGGCTGCAACAATTCGCCGTCGTTGGCGAGCGCCGCGTAGGCCGTCGCGATCTGCACCGGCGTGGCCATCATCTCATAGCCGATCGCCACCGAGGCCGGTGTCATCTTGCCCCAATCCTTCGGCAACGCGAGCCGCCCTCGTGACTCTGCAGGATATGGCACCCCAGTAAAGTTGCCGAATCCGAAGTCGCGCAGGGCCTGATACTCTTCCTGCTGATTGAATCGCAACGCCAGCTTGGCTGTGCCGATATTGCTCGAGAAGCGGATGATGTCGCGCACCGACATGCTGGCCGCCTTGTGCTCATCACTGAGCGTGCGCCCCGCCACGGCCCACGTGCCGTTCTCGGTATTGAGCAACTCATCGGGCTTGGCCCGTCCCGCATCGAGCAAGCGCGAAACGACAAACGGCTTCATCACCGAACCAGGTTCGTACGGTTCGGCGAGTGGTGTACTGGTGAGTGCGGCCTTCCCATCGCGCACGCCAGCCAACGCGAGAATGGCGCCATCCCGTGGGTCGAGAATGACGACATCACCACCCGATGCGCCGGTGCGCTTGCGCGCATCGGTGAGCGCCTGCTCGGCGATCTCCTGCAACGACTGATTGATGGTGAGCGTGACCGTGTGCCCAGGTCGCGCTTCCACCGGCGCCAGCATGGGCGAACCGATGCGCCCACCACGCCCATCGAGCACCACCGGCGTGTGGCCCGCCTCGCCACGCAGGAAGGGATCGAGCTCCAGTTCGATGCCACCCAACGGCGCACCATCCGGATTCAACGCGCCGACGATCCCGCGCAGCCCATCCGGCGTGGCGTTCACCCGCGTCAGCACCGGCAGCGTCTTCACACCCGGCAATCCCTTGAAGCGATCGAGGTCGGCCGGCAGGAACCGATATGGCAGTTCCACCCACCGCGCCTTGGGATTGTTGAACACGCGGCGCATGTTCGCATCCGACACGCGGAGCTCCCGCAGCCCCCGTCGCACCACCGCTCGCGTATCGACCGTGCGCGTCTTGCCGTCTTTCCCCTTGCGCTTGACCATCGTGAGGTTGTGCGGCTCGATCACGAGCTTCATCTGCTCGCGCGTTTCCACCAGCACGTTGCCCGTCGCTTCCAGAATCGCGCCACGCGGCGGTGCCACCGCCAGGTCCTTCACATGCTGACGCTCGGCGATGCGTTGCCACGATTCGCGTTCGACCAGCTGAATCTGCGCCGCACGTGCCACGATCGCCGCAGCGAACAGCACGAGTGTGACATGCACAAACGCCGACCGACCGCGGCTGACCGGAAACGGCTCCTGGGCCGGTGTGGCGGACTCGTGGCCCATGTGCGTCGTGCCGCCGCCATGACGCGGCTCGGCGTCCAATGGATAGTGCGTCATGGCGTGCCCGAATCGGCGGGCGCCGCCGCACGGACGGCGTCAGCGAGAAAGCGCGTCTGCGACTCGGTCGCGACATGCATGCCCAGGCGTCGCTCCGCCTCCTGCACCACCTGTCGACGACTCGTCGCACGCCGCAGCTCGTTCTCGAGCGTGATACGCTCCGATCGCAACGCGCGACGTTCGGCTTCCATGCGCTGCATCTCGCGCGCGGTGCCCACGCCCACACTGCGCCGCCAGACCACGATGGCGGTGACCGCGACGAACAAACCGAGGCTGATCGCCACGATCGAGCGCCCCTTGAGCGCACTCTTTGTCCGACGCGCGCGCGCCATCACGATGCCAGCGGTGGCAACATGCTCATCGACACGCTCATGCCGAACGCCACGCGCGCAGGCGCGCACTGCGGGCCCGCGTGTTCTGTTCGATTTCCTGCTCGGTGGCGCTGACCGGACGACGAGTCAGGGTTTCTCCCAACGGCCGGCCGCGGCAGGTGCAGATCATCTGTCGCGGTGGGCACACACAGCTCGCGCTCCAGTCGCGGAACGCGTTCTTGACCAGCCGATCTTCACCAGAATGATAGGAGATGATCGCGAGCACACCGCCGGGCGTGAGACGGTCGCGCAGTGCGGGGAGCGCACGCTCGAGCCCCGAGAGTTCGTCATTCACCGCGATGCGCACCGCCTGGAAAATGCGGGCAAAATCCGGTGCGCCGCTGCGCGGTCCCAGCACGGCCCGAATGGCATCCACCAGGTCATCGGCGGTGGCAAACGGACGCCGCTCTCGGCGTCGCACGATCTCGCGGGCCATGCGGGCCGCGCGCGGCTCATCGGCATATGCGCGCAGCAGCGCCGACAAATCCACCTCGTCGATGGTATTGAGCAGCTCCGCGGCATCAACATCGGCGTCCGTGCCCATACGCATGTCCAGCGGGGCGCCCTCGCGGAACGTGAATCCGCGCGCGGCGTCATCGAACTGATGCGAGGACACACCGAGATCGAGCAGAATGCCGTCGAAACGATCGTCGCCCGTGAAGCCGGCTTCATCGAGCGCGGCGTAGTTGGCCAGTACGGCACGGAACTGCCCAGAGCGCTCGAACTCGCCAAGCCGCTCTCGCGCGGCGGCCAGCGCACGCGGATCGCGATCAACGCCGGTAACGCGCATACCGCGCTCGAGGAACGCCGCGGTGTGGCCACCGCCGCCCAGCGTGCAATCGAGCACGGTGGAAGCGTTGACGAGCATCGCCTCGATCTCGGCGAGCAGTACCGGAACGTGGTACGTGCCGGTGCGGCCAGTGGGGGCGGAACGAACCGGGGTCACGCGCTGACGGGAAACACGTTGGGACGCCACATGGACGAAAGATGCAATGGGCGGCGCGCGAACGGTGCGCGTCAGTGGGGGGTCATGTTAGCGGAAGCGATGGAGCAGCGTCAAGCGAGCGTGAGAGGTCCACAATTGTGCATTACCCGATCCTCTACACGGATGTGATCCTGTCGTTTCACGACGTGCGCCGAACCGAAAACAAACGGGCCCGCCGTCCGAGGACGGCGGGCCCGCTGTGACTTTACGCTGCGATTACTTGCAGAAGGCCTTTGCCGTCTGATCCGCGAGAGGATCAAGCTGCATCAAGGCGCCCATCAGCTGACGAACCGCGTCCGGAGCGGTCGCACCGCCCTTCGGCAGCAGAATCTGGGCTTCGACGAACATGTTCTTGGCGTCCTTCGCCGGCTGGCAGGACTTCTCGGCCTGTGCCGCGTTCAGCTTGACCTGGCCAAACTGGACATACGTGGCACCAAGGAGGAACTGCGCCTGCCCCTTGAGCGGGCCAGTCACCGCTTCATCCGCATACTTCAGGATGTCGACAGCAGCCTGGAAGTCTTCGGGCGTCTTGCTGGCAGCCGCCTTCCGATAGCTGTCGTTTGCGGACTGCATGAGCAGCACTCGCAGATTGCTGGCCGTGTCACCCGCCGCGATGGCCGCGCGAATTGCCGGCAGCACTTCGTCAGCCTTACCAAGATCCTTGAGCAGCTGGACGCGGAAGACCGAGGCGTTTTCAACGGGCACCTTGGCGGCAATCGCACGATCGAGCGCTTCGAGAGCCGGCTGAAGCTGACCCGCTGCACGGAGCGAGAAGATCTGCTCGTACATCAGCGCCGGCTGGTTCGGGAACTTCTGCAGGCCCTTGGCCGCCGTCTCGGCCGCCTTCTGCGCCTGGCTGTCCGCCGCATAGGCGCGGGCGGTGCGGATGAAGTACGTCGTGTCGGCAAACGAGGTGTCGAGCTTCACGAGCTCATCGCCCTGCGTGAACGCTTCCTTGAAGTCACGCTGGCCGAGCAGGATGAACCAGCGGGCGCGGAGCAGCTCCGGGTCACCCGGGTTGCTGGCCACGGCTTCGTCGATGATCGGGCGGGCAATGGCCGGGTTGGCCATGGCCGTGAGCGCATCGACAACGTCCTTCTGCAGGCGCGGATTCTTCGGGTCCGTGGCCAGCAGGCGGGTCAGCGTCACCACCGACGAGTCCTGCTGGTTCAGATCCCGATACGCCTGGGCCAGGATGGCGAGCCCCTGCTTGCTCTTCGGGTCGATGTTCACGATCTCGCGGGAGACCTCGAGCATCTGAGCCGGAGTCGCCTTCTGCGAAATGAGCACCTGCGCCCAGCACGTGCGGGCGAGGGTGGCCTTCGGGTACGCCGCGATGCCTTCCTTGGCGGCCGCGATGGCCTGATCGTACTGGCCCTGACGACCGAGATTCGTGCACTTCTGCTCGAACTCGAGCTGCTTGCGGGCTTCCTTCAGTTCGCGCGAGATCTCCTTCGCCGCGTCACCGACACTCTTCGCTTCGTAGGTGCCCAACGGCTGCACAAGCGAGTTGTCGCGGGACAGCACGAGCTGGCCCTCGACCTTCACGCCCGTTTCCGTCTTGGTCACGATACCCGCGAGGTACTCATCGGCGCGCAGGATGGTCGCGAGCGCCTTCTGGTCATGCGGCTCGAGCGCGTCGGCCACCGGGAAGCCCGAGGCTTCAAGCGTGGCGACGATGTCCTGCTTCGGCAGGACATACACCTGCTTGAACGGGAAATCGCTGGTCATGCGCGAGCGCAGTGCGTCCGCGGCCTGCACCCCCAGGCCCTTCTCGCCGGAACGGAACACCGCGACCATCACGCGCTTGGCGTTCGGATCGGGGACGCGATTGTACTGCGCCGACGCGACCGAAGGCACGAGCGAGCCACCGAGGGCCAAGCTCATCCCTGCCAACGCCTGGAAATGCCGTGACATCAATGTCGTAACCTCCGCACCGTGAACCGTGGGACCCGGGGCTCCCGGGCTTTACAACCCGCCGGCCGTGCGCAAGCCATGGGGTCTGGGGGGAAACCGAAACTGCGACATCCGATCCGTGGTGGCAAGCGACGCGCACGCGACCACGGCCCGGACGGTATGGGCGAAGAGGGATTCGAACCCCCGACCCCCTGTGTGTAAGACAGGTGCTCTAACCAGCTGAGCTATTCGCCCGCAGCTACGCCCTGTCCGGACCGTCCGTTGAATAAACTACAACGGTCCGAAGGCGCCGTTCCTGCTTGTGCGAGAAATTAACCGGAATGTCACGTTCGGACGGGAGATAGTCCCCCACTCCGCCCGTCCATCGACCGGTTACCGCGGCTTATCCCTTGAGGATGGCCAGCGGCACAAGGACCACGTACCCTAGCACGAGCAACAGCGGGGCGATCGTCTCGCCGCCACGCCACAGGTCGAGATAGCCCAGCAGCAGCGACAGCGCAGCCGCCCCCCAGAAGAGGAGTGCGCGGGAACGGGGATTCTGTGTCTCGGTCATGCCGCAGGATACCGAGCCCCGGGGCCGGGCGGCA
>NZ_DASWXE010000244.1:0-41151 GCF_036405635.1 Gemmatimonas sp.
GAGCGGCATCACACCACCCGAACGCTCCAGCGTGGGACGCGCGAGGTGCGGCAGGCCGCCCGGCTGCAGCTCACGCAGATAGCGCAGCAGCGCACCGGCAGCGCCCACCGCGGCCGCATCATCGGCACCGAGCCCAAAACCTTCGAGGCTGCGAATCTCGAACTGACGAGAGAGGTCATCGGCGGCGAGCTGGGCGTCGAACTCCCACCCTTCACGAGAGGTCACCAGCGCCTGCTCGGCCTGACGCAGCACCGGCGCGAGCTCGGCGTGCGCCGTGTTCTTCACCAGCAGCAGTTCGCGTGGTGCGAGACGGGCCAGCACGGCCGGCGCGTCGGCAATGGTCGCCCCGAACAGACGCAGCTCACCCGTGCTGAGGTCTGCAGCGGCGATGCCCACCGGCACGGCATCACGCGGCACATCACGCATGACATCGCGTGCCATGGCCAGTGCGCACACGTAGTTGGCGCGCGCACCATCGAGCAGGTCATCGGCGAATGCGGCGCCCGGCGTGATCGTTTCGACCACTTCGCGCTTGACGATGCCCTTGGCGAGCTTCGGGTCTTCCACCTGCTCGCAGATGGCGACGCGATGTCCCTGGCTCACCAGGCGGCGCAGGTACTCGGCGGCCGCCTTCACCGGAATGCCGGCCAGCGGCACTTCAGCCGCGCCACCGTTGTTACGCGACGTGAGTGTCAGCCCGATCGCACGCGACGCCGTCTCGGCGTCTTCGTAGAACATCTCGTAGAAATCGCCCATCCGGAAAAACAGAATCGCATCCTGATGGCGCGCCTTGATCTCCCGGTACTGCTGCATCAACGGTGTTGCCGTACCACTCACGGACTGATCTCCGCGACGAATCCGCCCTGCCCCTGCTTCTTGAGCTTGGCCAATGCCGCCGTGGCCTCGGCGCGCGTGGCATAACGACCGGTACGCACGCGGAACGGCTTCCGACTGCCATCGATGCGGGCTTCCACGCCGGCGCGCTTGAGGCGTGCCACGGAGGTTTCCGCTTCCTTGCGTGTGTCGAATGCAGCGAGCTGCACACTGAAGCGTCCCGAGCCTGCCGTTGGCTTCTCGGGTTCGGCGGCAGCGGTAGTTGTGGTGGACTCCACCGGCGCAGCCGGCGCCGGCCTGGTGGCAGGAGCCACAGCGGTGTTCTTCGGCGCCGCCGTCGTCGCGGCATCCGTCACCACCGACGTGCACCGACGACGCAGCTCATCCGCCTGCAGGCGGAGTTCGCCCTCCGGCACATTGCCCACCGGCAACGCGCGCAGCGTCTGACATCCGCGCGGCAGTTCGCTCTCGTCGAAGTAGCTGCGCACCAACCAGATGGTGCCACGCGCAATGCGGGTGCTATCGGGGAACTCCCGCACCACGCGCTCGAAATACGGACGCGCATCGGCAGGGCGCCCACGCAGCATGTCGAGTTCGCCCAGGCGCAGCAGCGCGTCGGGCGTGCGAGGCGACAACGGGGCCTCAATCACGAGACGCTTCCAGTCGCGTTCTGCATCGGAGATGCGTTCGGCCAGCACCGCGCGCCAATACAATGCTTCGGCGAGGTCGAGGCTGGCCAGTGGTGCGGCCTGCACCAACGAATCGAGCACTGTACGCGCATCCGCACCGTCACCCTGCTCGATGAGGGCACGAGCCCGCGTGACTTCGCGCGCCAGCCCGGCGCTCACCCCTTCGCCGCCCGTGGCCTGTGCTGTCACCGCGCGCATCGGAAGCGCCAACGCGCCGGCGATGCACAGTGCAGCGGCTCGCCGCATGAACGGCGATGACGTGGACCATGTCTGCATGGCCTTCATGCCGCACTCCGCGACGAGGTGTGCGAAGCGCACAGCCCGAGAATCAGCGACATCAGGATCTGCTCCGCATTCGATACCGTGGTTTCCTTGAGTGCCATATCTGCTTCCAGCAACAACCGGAGCGCACGATCACACGCCGTGCGACTCCATTTGTCCGTGACCTTGGTCCAGGCCGAGGCGGCATCGCCCCAGGGCCTGCCGGGAAAGCCGCCGGTTTCCTTGAGAAACGCGAAGTACTCCTGCGGCAGCCGATTGGTGGGGATGCCGGCATCACGGCGCGCGCGACCAAACGACAGGGCAAACGCCTGTGTGCTCAGCATCATCACGATCTGCACGCCGGTCACCTTGGGCTGGCCGAGCACGTGTCCCACCAGCGTGATCGCGGTGGCCGCGTCCTGTCGCGCTACGGCGTCGAGCAGGTCGGTGACCGTTTCACCGCGCCGTACACCCACTACTGCCGACACCGCATCGATGTCGATCGTGACACGCATGGAGTCTTCACCTGCTGGTGCACTTGCTGGTGCACTTGCTGGTGCACTTGCTGGTGCAGCAGTACCCGCTGCGTCGTGTGCGCCCAGCACATAACTCGCGCACTTGTCGAGTTCTGCCGCGAGCAGGTGCAGATCGTTGCCCACGGCTTGTTGCAGCAGCTCGGCGGCATCGGCCGTGATGTCGACGTTGAGCGCCGTGCTGGCGTGGTGCGCAATCCACCGGCGCACCCGTTCCGGCGTGAGCGGCGTGAAAGCCAGCGACGTGGACGCATCGACCAGCGCTGTGTCCACCTTGATACCGGCTGCACTCACCAGCAACAGCAGCGTGTCCGACGCGGGTCGCGTGAGATAGCGATCGAGTTGCGCGCGGGCCGCTTTCTTGAGGGCGTTCACATCGCGCAGCACCACCGCGCGGCGTTCGGCCAGCATGGGCGGGGTATTGAGCAAGCTGCCCAGCGTCTCGGCGTCGATATCACCGCCGCGGCGCATTTCGCTATTGAAATCGCGTGTGCTGGGATCGATGGCCGCTTCGAGCAAATCGCGGATCGCGCCGTCCTTCAGGTAGTCGTCATCACCGTGCAGGTAGTACACGGGATCGAACTGGCGCGATTGAACGGCCGCCTGCACGGTGCGCAGGGGTGACGCTTCCTTGCTGGGGGCAGCGGCTCGTGGCGGCATCCCTGCAATCTAAACCGATTGCCCCGCGGTGCCCTCGTGGAGCATCACGCGGGGACGTGCGCCTTAGCGAACCTCGAAGGAGAAGTGCGCGCTGACCAACTGCATCGGCGCATCCTCAACGATCATGGCGGCGGGCCACACCGGGTTGCCGGTCGCCATCACCTGCACGAGTGCCGGCGTCACGTACGTCGGCGCGCCATTCAAGGCGTCGTGGTGAGCAGGCAGGACCGCAGAAAGCGGAACGGGGCGGGAAGGCTGCGAGGCAATCACCGGCTGCATCGACAGCTCGGACGGGCGATCGCCCTGGAAACTCTGGATCGCGATCACGCCCAGTACGGCGCTCGCGGCGACGGCGATCAGGGCCTTGGTGGCGCGCGGTCGGGGAAGCCCCAGTTCATCGCCCGCCGGATATCGACCATCGGCCGATCGACAGGTGGCGAGCCGCTCGCGCAACCGAGCCTGGAACTCGTCGCTCGGCGAGAGCGACGGCAGGCTCCTGGCGACCATGAGTGAGCGTCGGACCATGGTGTCATGCGCCGCACACGGGTCACAGGCCATCACGTGACGCTGGGCGGCGGAAGTCGCCTCTCCCGACAAGGTGTTGTCGAGGTAGGCGAGATGCTGTTTGCGAAATTGCTTGCAGTCCATCGGTACGGATCGGAGTCCTGCGGAAAAACCGGTGGCACCCGCTGCAGTGGGGCGGCTGCATGCGAGGATACCCGGGGGGCCATCGGACGGTTCCGACGAGCACCGGCACGGGGAAAATCCCCGTGCTGACTCCTGGAGGCAATACCCGTCCCGGCTCTGGCTGGGACGAATGACATGGCATTGAAGAAACGGGCCGGCGGCTGCGCGCCGGTTTTATATCAAAAGGGAGCAGGGGGCAGTTGGAGAGAGTGCAGATCGATAGGATCAGGTCCTGTTGATCTGCTTCCTCTCCAACTGCCCCCTGCTCACTCCAGAAATCAGACGCCTTTCCTCTTACCGAACCATGGGCGCGATGATCTCGGCGAAGGCCGTGCGGGCGCGGTTGAGGCGCGACTTCACGGTGCCGAGGTTCACGCCGGTGATGTCGGCGATTTCCTCGTAGGACTTGCCTTCGAGTTCGCGCAGCACGAACACCTCGCGGTGATGCGCCGGCAGCTTGCCCACCGACTGTTCGACCATCTCCCGCAGGTGACGCTTGCGGAACAGGTCATCGGGGCGCGTGTGCACGTCCTCGAACTGCAGGGGACGATCTTCGTCCTCGAACTTCGCCTTGATCGTCTGGAAGAGCACGAGCGGATTGCGCGAACGGTTGCGCAGCTCGTTCTTCGCCAGGTTCGAGGCGATGGTGTAGATCCACGTCGAGAACTTCTTCGAGCGGTCGAAGCGCGCGATGTGGCGATAGACGCGGATGAACACTTCCTGCACCAGATCTTCGGCGCGGTCGCGGTCACCGATCGTGCGATACACAAAGTTGAGGAGCCGTCCCTGATAACGGTCGACGAGCTCCTCGAACGCCCGCTCCTCACCCGCGAGGAAGGACGACACCACATCTCCGTCTTCGAGCGTGCGCAGGTGTTCGCGCACAGGCACGGTGGAGGTGTTCTGTGAAGTCCGCTGCGTACGAGTCAGTTCGGCCAAGGCCATGGGTCGAGTCCTCCAACTGCGGTGACGCGAGCCTGAGATCCTGCACGCTCGCGGCGCTCACGTCCTGCCGGGTGGACATCCCGGTCCGAGGTCGGTGCGCACCACCCCATATCGCACGGGTCGTGCCGCGAGGGAACTTTTGGGAACATTTCCACTTAACACGTTTCCAGTCAACAACTTACGGCGACACCGTCGAGTTTGTCTCCGAGAGAGATCATCGGGAAACGTCCCCATTTCCAAGCTTGGCGTCCGAGAAAGTGGACACCAAGACCGTCATTTCGGCTCAGCCGATCCGGAACTCTGCCGCATAGAACAGGGCCAGCGCCGTTTTGGCGTCCTGAATCTCACCATTCCGAATAAGCCCCATCGCGGCTGAGAGCGGCATCGGTGCCAATTCGACGAACTCATCCGCTTCACGGTGCGCCTCGCCTTCGGTGAGACCGGTCGCCAGAAACAGGTGGATCTTTTCGTCGGTGAAGCCGGGTGTCGTATACATCGTGAACAGGTGGTCCACCCGTTCTGCTGTGTACCCCGTTTCCTCCTGAAGCTCCCGATGGGCGCACTGATCCGGTGATTCGCCCGGATCGAGTCGGCCGGCCGGGATCTCATACAGGTACTGCTCGGCGGCATAGCGGTACTGCCGGATGAGCAACACGGTGGGGTCAGCGGTCAGCTCCCCGATCACCGGTACCACGGCGCTCGCACCCGGATGCCGCACCATTTCCAGCGACCCGATGGAGCCATCGGGAAACCGGACCTGGTCGAGATCGACGGAAATCACGCGCCCGGTATAGGCGCGCGTTCCGCCGACCTTGCCGACCGGGCCGGTCTCTTCGCTGCTCACCGCTTCACCGCGCGCGCGGATTTCTTGGCCGACTTTTTTGCGGCCTTCTTCACCGTCTTTTTCACGACCTTCTTGGCCGCCTTTTTCGCAGCTTTCTTGGCCACCTTCTTCGCGCTCTTCTTCGCCGTCTTGGCGGACTTCTTCGCCGGCTTGCGGGGCTTCTTCACGTCGTTGCCGGCCAGCCACTCGCGCACGGTGGCGCGCAGGTACACCGGCACGCGCAGGATCGTCCCGCGGCACTTCTTCGATCCGCAGCGACAGGCGTAGTACCGCACGTCTTCCGGTTCGTACTCGTCCTGCCACTCGAACCGGTAGTCGTACACGAGCTCTTCATCCACTTTGATCGGCTTGATCGCGGCAATGTTGATGTGCCCGTCCTCGATCTCCGTCTCGCAGTTCGGATCACACGAGTGATTGATGAACCGCGCGTCCGTGCCCTGGCGACGTGCGTCAATCACGGTGTTGTCGTCCAGCACGAACAGGAACGTGTGGTGCCGGCCCTCGGTGTCGTCGTAGCGGCGTTCCGCTTCGTCGTGCGTGATGCGTTCGCCCCAGTACTCGTCGATGTGTTGCCCTTTGCGGATCGGCTTCACGGCGAACGCACCGCGTCCCTGAATGCGCGAACGCCGCACTTCATAGAGCTCGGACTTGGGCGGCTTCGCGGGAGTGGCGGACTTCCTGGCTGGACTCACGACGGTGGATGCAGGGGGGCGGTAGTCCCGGTCTTCAAACCGGGGTGACGACATCGTCGTCCGTGGGCTCGTACACACTAATCGGTCCGAGTGCCAATGCGGCAATCGGCTCGCGGATGGCGTCGGCATCGCCGACCACCACGACCTGCAGGCGCGACGGGTCGAGATGGGCGCGCGCCACACGCAGCACATCGTCTGCGGTCACGGCGGCGATGCGCTCGCGATACGTATCGAAGTACGTTGGCGGAAGGCGGAAGATTTCCACGTTGGCCAGTCCACCCGCCACTTCGGCCGTCGTCTCGAAACGAATGGGGAACACCCCCACCAGGTAGCTGATGGCCAGTGACAGCTCGGCGTCCGTCACCGGCGCCTCGCGCATGCGCGTGAACTCCAGCGCGATTTCACGCAGGGCATCGGCCGTGACGGCGGTTTCCACGGCCGTGGAGATCTCGAACGGGCTCGCGCCGCGCCGCCAATCGAACGCCGAGTGCGCGCCGTAGGTGTAGGCGTGCTCTTCGCGCAGGTTCAGGTTGAGGCGGGAGGAGAACAGTCCGCCCAGGATCGCGTTCATCACGACGACGGGGAAATAGTCCTCGTGCAGACGCGGAATGGCCACGTGTCCCACGCGCACCTCCGACTGCGGTGCGCCCGCCTTGTGCACCAGGTGCACACGCGGCTCGAGATGTCGCTGCACCGCCGAGGGCTCGGCGATTGCCGGCGCCTTGCCGGTCCAGTCACCGAAGTGCGTGGTGGCGAGTTGCACCGCATGCTCCACATCGATGTCGCCGACGATCATCAACGACGTGGCATCGGGGCGGAAACACTGGGCATGGAACGCCAGCACATGCTCGCGCGTGATGCGCGCGATGCTGCGCTCATCGCCACCGGCCAATCGTGCAAAGCGCGAATCCGGCTCGTACAACAGACGCGAAAAGAACACGTCGGCCAGCCCGCGCGGTTCGGCCTGCAGCTGCGCGAGATCGGCCAGACGTTCGGCCCGCAGTCGCTCCAGCTCGGCTTCGGGGAATGCCGGGTTGCGCAGCACGTCGGCCAATACCGCCATCGCATCGTCGATACGCGTCGACAGTGCGGTGAGCTGGGCGATGGCCGAGTCCCAGTCGGCGCCGGTGTCGAGCGTGGTGCCAAGCATTTCGAGTCGTGTGGCCAGAGCCAGCGCGTCCATGTTAGCGGTGCCCTCGGTGAGGGCATGCGTGGCCAAGCGGGCGAGCCCTTCTTCGTCACGCGGGTCGCGCGTAGCGCCGGCCTCGATGACGGCGAGGGTGGTGACCACCGGATACGCCGGCACCGGCGCCACCGTGACGCGCAGACCGTTCGGCAGCACGCGGGTCTCGAACGCCGGAAAGCGATACGCTCGCGGCGCTCCGGGTCCCGGACGCGGCGGTCCGACGGGTGCGTTGTCTGACACAGGCTCTGGCACGGGCTTGGTGGATTCCTGACTCATGCCGTGGCCTCGACCAAAACTTCGGCTTCGTCGGCGCTCGCTTCGGCGGGCACAAACATGAGCAGGACCCGATTGTCAGGCCCCAAGCGCTCGCGAGCCAACGCCGATACATCGGCGGCCGTGATCGCGCGATATCGATCGACCTGGGTGTTCACCAGCGATGCGTCACCGAAGTAAGTGGCAAACCGGGAGAGCTGGTCGGCCCGTTCGGCCGCCGACTGCATGCCGGTCACGAAACTGGTTTCGATGAGCGCACGGGCGCGGGTGATTTCCGCCTCGGTCACGCCATCGCGATGAATGGCATCGAGTTCGGCCAGCACCGCAGCCTCGAGTTGTTCGGGCGAGACGCCGGGGTGGGCCGTGGCATCCACCACCAGCATGTCACTGCCCTTGGCGAGGTCGTACGTGAAGGCGCTGGCCTGTGAGGCGACGCGCTGACGGCGCACCAGTGACTGTTCGAGACGGCACCCGGTGCGCAGACCGAGCACAGCCGCGGCCAGGCTGGCCGCGTAGTAGCCATCGGTCCCGAACACCGGTGTGCGGCAGGCCACAAACAGGCGGGGCAAAGCGACGGCGTCGGGTACAACTTCCCGCCGCGTGTCTCCAAAGACGGGCGGAAGGGTCATGTCGCGAAGCGGCGGCCGGTCCTCGCCACGCGGAATGTCACCGAAGTATTCCGCGATCCACCGCATCGCCTCACCGCGATCAAAATCGCCGGCTACCGTCAGCACGGCATTGTCGGGCGTGTAATACAGCTTGAAGAACGCAGCGATGTCATCCAGGGACGCATCGGTGAGATGCTCCATCGAGCCGATCAGCGAATGGTTGAACGGATGGCCTTCGGGAAAGACCAGTGCGGGCAAGCGCTCCCACCACGTCCCGTAGGGCTGGTTGTCCACCGTCCAGCGCCGTTCGTTCTTCACCACATCGCGCTGCGTATCGAGCTTCTGCTGTGTCATCGCAGGCAGCATGCGTCCCATGCGGTCGGCTTCGAGCCACAGGGCGAGCGCCAGTTGGTGGGACGGCAGAGTCTCGTAGTAGTTCGTGCGGTCGAGCCAGGTGGACCCGTTCAGGGTGCCGCCCGCACGCTGCACGAGTTCGAAATGTTCGTTCGCTTCCACGTTCGCCGACCCCTGAAAGAGCATGTGCTCGAACAGGTGGGCGAACCCGGTGCGTTCCAGTCGCTCGTTCGCCGAGCCGACGTGATACCACAAGTTGACCGCGACGATCGGTGCCGTGTGGTCCTCTGAGAGTACCACCTGCAAGCCGTTCGGGAGGCGGTAGCTCTCGACAGGGATGTGCATGAGTCAATATTCAGGGCCGGTCATGCAACCCGGAACCCCGGGTTCTCCTCTTTCCGTATCTGCGATGCGCTTTGCGCTGTGCTCCATTCCGAATGCCGTGCGTGCTGCCGGCGGGACACTCGCACACACCGTGCGTGCGATCACGCGACTTTCCGCGCGCACCGCTGCGGGTGTGGCGTCGGTGGCGGCACTGACCATGCTGGCCGCTTGCGGCGATGATCCGCAGGTGCCCACCGAAGCGGTGCCCACGGGCAGCCTCACAGCCAATGCGACGGTGGCCACCGCAGTGGGCGCGGCGCCATCGGTGCGCATCACCGACGCCAAGGGCAAGGGCATCCGCAATGTGCTGGTGCGCTGGCGTGTCGCGAGCGGTGGTGGGCGGGTGGTGAATGACTCCATCCGCACCAACGCCTCGGGAGAGGCGTCATCGGGCGGGTGGACGCTGGGCACCACATCCGGCACACAGACGCTGCAGGCGCTGGCCGATGGTGTCCCGACAGTGACTTTCACCGCCACCGCGGCCCCCGGCCCCGTCGTGCAACTCACACGCGTCAGCGCCGAGGTGCAGAGCGGCACGGTCAATACGCTGGTGACGGCGCCGCCATCGGTGCGCGCCGAGGATCAGTATGGCAATCCAGTGCCCAATGTCGTCGTACAGTTCGCGGTGACCTTGGGCGGCGGCAGCATCACCGGCGAGCAACAGACGACCAGCACGCTTGGCATAGCCACGGTGGGTTCGTGGCGACTGGGCACGACGGCGGGCCAGCAGGTGCTGAGCGTGTCGGCTACCGGCACGCCGGGTACCGTGTTTGGCGCCACCGCTCTGGCTGGCCCCGCGGTGGGATTGCTCAAGATCGCGGGCGACAACCAGCAGGCCGTGGTGGGATTGCCGGTACCCATCGTACCTGGCGTGCGCGCGGTGGATGCCTTCAACAATCCGGTGGGCAACGTGCCGGTGAGCTTTACACCAGGGCCGAACTCGGGCACAGTCACCGGCGCCACGGCTGTCACCGACTTGGCCACTGGAGCGGCCTTTGTGGGCAGCTGGACATTGAGTGCGGAGCCCACGCAGACACTGGTGGCCACCAGTTCGATGCTGCCGGGCGTTTCGGTCACGTTCACCGCGCGCGCCACCACATCCCTGTATGACATCGACGTGCGATTCATCGGCGAGGGCGGCAGTACAGTGGTGCGCAGCGCCTTCACGAATGCTGCCGCGAAGTGGCGTCAGATCATTGCCGGAGACATGCACAACACGCGCGTCACCGTCGCGGCGGGCAGCTGCACCACCTGGATGCCGGCGATGAACGAAGTCGTGAACGATGTCGTGATCTTCGCGCGCATCACACCCATCGACGGCCCCGGCAAGATTCTTGGTCAGGCCGGGCCGTGTTTTGTGAATACCGGCTCGCGATTGTCGGCCGTCGGCATCATGGAATTCGATGAAGACGACATGGCCTCGCTCATCGCCAACGGCAGCCTGACCGAGGTCATCCTGCACGAGATGGGGCATGTGCTCGGCATCGGCACGCTCTGGAACTTCCAGCGTACGCTGCTCGTGGGTAGTGGCGGCGACGATCCGTATTTCCAGGGCACCACGGGTCGGGCGCAGTTCGCCGCCATCAGCACCCTCGCATACAGTGGCAACGCGGTGCCGGTGGAGAACACGGGCGCTGCGGGAACGCGTGACAGCCACTGGCGTGAATCGGTGCTGACGCGCGAACTGATGACGGGCTTCCTCAATCGCAACGTGACCAACCCGCTCAGCCGACTCACCGTGGGCTCACTGCAGGACCTGGGCTACGTCGTCAATCTCAGCGCGGCCGACCCGTACTCCATCACCGCACAGCTGCGCTACGCGTTCCCGTTCGTCGAGAGCGATGTGGTCTCGCTGGGCAACGACATCGCAGACCTCCCGTTGTTCGAAGTCTCGCCGGCGGGCACACCGGTGCTGGTGCGCGCTTCGCTACGCAGCCGGTGAGTCGTCGCTGAGTGACATCCCGCACCACGTGGAGGCTCGGCGGAGGCCAGTCGGTCTCTGCGTGGTGTTGGTGTCAGCGCTCCACCATCTCGCGCCCAGTGGCCTTGAGCCACAACATCAGCGCGACATCGGCCGGCAGAGCAATGGATTCCCGCACCATGTACTCGAGCACCGCGCGATTGGCGGAAATGGGACTGGTGCGCGTGGGTGACGTCATCGGCTGCAAGCCATGCAGTCGCGCCAGCAGATCCAATCGCAGCATGTGAAACGGGTCGCTCACGAGCAGCACCCGTGGCCGATCCGCCAGCGGCGCACGCGCATTCTGTCCCGTCCCCCGTGGCGCCGCGGCGAGCGAATCACGCAACGCGTGCAACAGGTTCGACGCACCCTGCATCGACGCGAGTGACGTACGTCCCACCTGCTCGAGCCGCACCGTCTGGTTGGGCACGCCACGGCGCACGAGATAGCGCCGACCGGCCGCGGCTTCGCTGATCTGGTCGCCCGGGCGGCGGCCTCCCGTCAACACCACCCATGGTGCGCGTTCACTGCGCCAGAGCCCCAGTGCGTGATCGAGACGTGCTCTCAGCACGGGGGACGGTCGGCCTCCATACTGCGCGGCGCCCAATACCACGATGGCGTCGGCCGATCCCTCGTCGCTGCCGCGCGACCAGTACACGATCGCGCCAAGACAGACCAGCCACCCCATGAAGGCGCCGACCAGGATACTGGCGATCAGTTGCTTGTAGGAGAATCGGCGCACGCGGGCCATGCGGCCAAACTATTCAGTCCCCCTGCTTTCGGTACTGGACCACGTCGCGCGAGCGCCGTCTCAGAGTGACACAGTCGTCCCTGGCGCCGGAATGTCGACATGAAACCCGTCGGCGCGCAGCCGTTCGGCAAAACTCTCCTGCGCCGGCGCTTCACCGTGTACCAGACACACATGCGGATGGTCGCGCCCGTCAGCCGCACCCGATGCGCGCACCGACTGCAGCCAGCGGTGCAGCTCTCCGCGATCGGCATGGGCGCTGTAGCCCTGCAGCACCTCCACCTGCGCCCCCAGCGGCACCTCTTCGCCGAAGATGCGGAGTACGTCGCGCCGTTCGACGATGCGGCGGCCCAGCGTATGCTCGGCCTGGAATCCCACGATGAGAATGGTGTTGCGTGGGTCGCTCGCCCCGTTGCGCAGGTGGTGCAGGATGCGCCCCGATTCGGCCATACCCGACGCGGCGATCACCACCATGGGTCCATGCAGGCTGTTCAGTCGCTTCGATTCCGCCACGTCCCGCGTGAACGTCACCATGGGGAAGTCGAACAGATCCTTGGTGCGCCGCACGAGATCTTCGCTGTGATCGAACACTTCGGGGTGCATGGCAAACACCGATGTCGCATCGGTGGCGAGCGGCGAGTCGATGAAGATGGGAATGGCGGGAATCTTCCCCTCGCGGCGAAGTCCATGCAGGTCGTACACGAGCTCCTGCGTGCGTCCCACCGCAAACGAGGGAATGATCACGCGGCCGCCACGCGCCGCCGTCTCACGGACCACGCGCGCCAGTTGCTCGCGTGCGCCCTCGACCGATTCATGATCGCGATCGCCGTACGTGCTCTCGCAGATGATCACATCAGCGCCCGTGGTGGGCGGCTGAGGATCGCGGATGATGGCCAGGCCGCTGCGTCCCACGTCGCCGGAAAACACGAGGCGACGGAAGGTGTCTCCCTCACGAAGCTCCAGCGTGACGGAGGCGCTGCCGAGGATGTGTCCGGCGTCGGTGTACATGGCCCGCACGCCGTCGGTGACGTCGAACCATTTGTAGTACGGCATGCCGATCATGCGTTCGAGCGTACGCGTGGCGTCCTCGACGCGGTACATCGGCTCGACGATTTCATCGCGGTGGCGCGCCAGAAATTCGGCGTCCTTTTCCTGGATGTGCGCGGAGTCGGCGAGCATGATCGCGCAGAGGTCGCGCGTGGCCGACGTGGCCCAGATGCTGTTCTTGTAGCCCTGCGCGACGAGGTAGGGCAGGCGACCGGCATGATCGATGTGGGCGTGAGAGAGCACAATGGCATCGATCTCATCCACGGGCACCGGCAATCGCGCATTCTTCTCGCGCGACTCGCTGCGCTTGCCCTGAAACATGCCGCAGTCCAAGAGAACCGTGCGGTTTCCTACGCGGAGAATGTGGCAGGAGCCCGTGACTTCCTGGGCAGCGCCGGAGAACTCGATATGCATGAGCGGTGGGCTAGCGGTTGGTCGTCAACAGCGGACTCCTCTCCCATCGGCATACACACGAGTGGGCCCGTCCGGCAATGTTAGCCAACCTCGCTCGCACCTACCAGCGTGGGGGTGGTGCGTGTGCGCGACGCGCCCGCAGCGGGCGCGCGGGTGCCTGCTACCAGTCCCGCTGGCGCGGCCAATGCGCGATCGATTCAGCCCGATGCGTGGACAACCAGTCCCGCATCGCACCCCAGCACTGCATGAACCAGCGTCGGCCCATGTCGGTCATCGTCAGTCTCCTGCTCAGATATTCGTGGCACCGCCGTCGGCACCCGTGTTGTGACAGTATAAGCACCGCGCGGAAACAGCACAGTGACGGAGCGCATTATGTGCGCTGTGACATGAAACTTCCGTTCGTCGTGACATCGCTCCGTTTCATGGCTGTCGCTGGGCCCGCCACTGCACGACTCAGATCACTTGCGTCACACCACATGGCACATCGCATGCCGCTCCAGCCCCTCTCTATCACGGAGCCGGCATGCCCAAAGAACCCCAAGAACCCAAACCACCCTTTCCCGCGCAACACCAAAAGCGCCCGGGACTCGAAGCCCGTATGGAGCCACGCCCGAATTTCGAGGGCGCGGAATACCGTGCGGCCGACAAGCTCAAGGGGCGGGTGGCGCTCATCAGTGGGGGCGACTCTGGCATTGGACGGTCGGTTGGCGTGCTTTTCGCGCGTGAGGGTGCCAACGTCGCGTTTCTCCATCTGGAGGAGGAACGTGAGGATGCCGCCGAGACGCTGCAGCACATTCGGGACGCCGGCGGTGAAGCGCTCGCCCTGGCCGGCGACATTCGCGATCCGGCATTCTGTCGCCGCGCCGTCGCGCATGTCGTGGATACCTTCGGCGCCGTGGACATCCTGGTGAACAATGCGGCATGGCAACATCGCCAGGATTCACTCGAAGACATTTCCGACGAACAACTCGATCGCACGATCAACACGAATATCCTTGGCAGTTTCTACCTCACACGGGCGGCACTGCCGCACCTGCCACGCGGAGGGGCGATCATCAACACAGGATCGATTACCGGTCTGGAAGGCAGTGAAGACTTGCTGGACTACGCGGCCACCAAGGGCGCCATTCATGCGTTCACCAAGTCGCTCGCGCGGAATCTGGTCCATCGTGGTATTCGTGTTAATTGCGTAGCGCCCGGACCCGTGTGGACTCCACTCAATGTGGCCGACAAGCCTGCAAAGGAAGCGGGACGCCACGGCATGAAGACCCCCATGGGGCGCCCAGCCCAACCTGAAGAGATTGCACCAGCCTTTGTGTTCTTCGCGTCGGCGGCTGACTCGAGCTACATCACTGGCGAAGTGCTGACGCTGCTCGGTGGCAACGTGACGGCTGCATAGCCATCCCGCGCGTGAGCAACGCGATGCTCAAACGGCTACGAGCCGCCTGGCAGGGCATCGCGACACCGATACCCGACCACGCGGCCCGTTCCGGCTCTCGCACTACTCCGATCAGCGACTGGCCAATCGGTTCCTGCCTATCAGCTCGTCATACCGGTGCGCTGCTTGGCCTGCTTGGAATCGTCCGACTGCTGCTTACGATCGGCCGACCCATTGGCGCCATCTGCGCGCTGCAACCGAATCTGGTTCTGCACTTCGCGCACGCCGGCCACATTCTCAGCGATGTCTTCCGCCATCCGCTTCATGCGGCGGTCGGATGTCGTGCCGGACAGCGTAACTTCTCCGCTCTGCACCTTCACTTCGATCTCGCTCGCATCGATTGCCGAGTGGCGTTCGAGCTGCTCGTTGAGTTCTTCCTGGATGCGTTCGTCGGAGCGCTTCCAACCCTTCGGGCCACGACCGCTGAAGTTCGACTGTGAGTCGAAGCCGTCCCCCCGCTGCGCATAGCGTGAGTCGCTGCGGCCGCGCTCCATGTCCTGGATGAACTCGGACCCGTAGTACGGCGCGTCGGTGCGGTGGTCGTTCTCCTGCTGGCGGGCGCTGTATCCGTTGCGGCCCCGGTCGGCATTGGCGCCGCCGTTGTAGCCGCCACCGCCGTAGTTGTCACTGCGGGTATCGCCGTAGCCGTTGGAGCGGTCCGCATACTGACCGTTGTACGGACCATTCTGACCACGGTTGTAGCCGTTCGTGGGCGCTACGGTGCGTCCACCCTGGTAGCGGTCCTGATCCTGACCGTATCCATCGGCCTGGTTGCTCACGCCGTTGCGATAGCGCGACGGGCCGCGATCGTACGGCTCCCATTCCGCGTTGCCGCGGCTGCGATACGTCTCGCCGCGATCACGAGATGAGGGACGATCATTGTACATGCCCTCATCCATTGATTGGCGTGAAGAATAAGGCGAGTTCCAGTCATCCGGACCCTGCTGCCAGTGGCGGTCGTCACGCATGCGCGCCTCTTCGGCGCCATACCACGCATCGCGCTCCCGACCCTGCTGGTAGCGCTGGTTGTTATAGTCTTCACCGCGATACTGCTCGCGATTCGGATATCGGGTATGCTGTTCACGAGCCATGTCTTCGCTCCGGCATTAAGTGTTGATCTGCGTCGATCAGTCGACCTTCGCCGACTCTTTCAATGGCAATCCGCGTGCCGTTCCTGGAATGCACTGTCACTTCGTGTGGTTTCCAGCACGGTGCCAAACACATCACTGCGCTGCGTCACGGCGGGGCACCAATTCTGTGCGCATTCTCCCGTTTGGTGTGATTCCTCCGACGCAGGAGAGCCCATGACGATGCGATGTGACGACCTTGCCACTGCGGGAACTTTTCTGGTGCACAGCCCGGTGCGCTGGGATGCAGCCTGGGAGCGGCCCCAGGAGATTTTCTCGCGTCTCGCCCGCACCTGCGACGTGCTCTATGTGGAGACGCCGCTCTTTCTCGATGACGTGGCGCGGCCGGCGCTCGACCGCAGCGAACCGGTGCCCGGCGTGCTACGCCTGGTCCCGCGCCTTCCGGCGATGTACGCGGCGCTCGAGCATGCGACGCAGGTGATCGTGCAGGCGCTGCTGAATGATCTGCTGGGCGCGTTCGCGGAACGCACCATCGTGTGTGCACACTGGAGTGGCGACGACGACCGCATGCTCCCCAACGACATCGGGGTGCCTGGCGGTTTCTGCCACGCACCCCGATAGGGAGCTAGTTCGAGCTGGGTCCGGCTCGCATGTGCCTTCGCGTGAGGAGCTTTTGCAGGCTTTGTCGGTGCAGCCCGATGGCGCGCGCCGTCTGAGCGATGTTGCCGTCGTGCTGCGACAGCGCGGTGGCGAGGTAGGAGCGATCGAATTCATCGAGGGCCAGTTCGCGCGCTTCCACAAAGGTCAGATCCTCACGCAGTTCCACACCAGACACTTGCCGGTGCGGCAGGTGCGCGCTCGTCGTGCTGCCCGAATGGGGTGCGGCGTCGATGAGACTGGACGGCAGGTCGTTCAGCGTGATCGCGTCGCCATCACAGAGGATCAGCGCGCCTTCGATGCAATTGCGCAATTCACGGATGTTGCCGGGCCACGCATAGGCTGCCAACGCCGCATGAGCGGTCCTGTCCGGCATGCGCGGCACCAGCCCGTGACGCTCGGCGAAGTGCCGCACGAAGTGTTCCGTGAGCAACCCAATGTCGGAGGAACGCTCCCGCAGGGCCGGTAACGTCAGCCCGATGACCTGCAAACGGTACAGCAGGTCTTCGCGAAATTCTCCGAGCGAGACCATCTGGGGCAGATCGCGGTGCGTGGCTGCAATGATGCGCACATCCACAGACGTGGTCTTGGTACCACCCACGCGCATCACTTCGCGGTTCTCGAGGGCGCGCAGCACCTTGGCCTGCGCGAGCGGCCCGAGGTCGCCGATTTCGTCGAGGAATAACGTGCCGCCATCTGCGGCCTCGAACAGTCCAGCCCGATCACGCATCGCGCCGGTGAAGGCGCCACGCGTATGACCGAAGAGCTCCGATTCGATGAGTTCCGACGGCAACGCCGAGCAGTTCAGTGCAATGAACGGACGGTCGCGGCGCGGGCTTTCCTGGTGCAGTGCCTGGGCGACGAGCTCCTTGCCCGTGCCACTTTCCCCGGTGATGAGCACCGAGGCGTCGGTAGGACCAACGCGACGGATTTTACGGAACACCTCTTCCATGCTGGCTGCCCCGGCCAGCATGCCGTGAAACACCATGGGCGCGCCCATCGTGCGCGCCGGTTGTTCCGGCTCCTCCACAGCCTGCATGAGACGGCGAAGGTCACCCGTATCCACCGGCAACTTCAGCCTGCCGATCGGACCATGCGGTAGTGCAGGAAGGTGGTCGTTGCGATGCGGGGGCGCATCGAACCAGGCAATGGGTAGTGAACTCTTCGATCCACGTATGGCGCGCAGCATCTCCACTCCATCGTCGGTGACCAACCGCTGGTCGCAGATGACGAGGTCGATCTTGGCTGGCTCGATCATGCGACCCAACCCTCCCGGGTTCTCGGCGTGCAGCACTTCGCGATGGATCGCCTCGAGCCCGGCGCGCAATGCCTCGCGCGCTTCCTCACAGGGGGTGACCACCAGCACCCGCACTACGGCACGTCGTTCGGCCGCCGCTACGGACAGCCGCGATGATTGCACAGCACCCGGTCCATCTTCGCCCGGCATTCTCTGATGCCACGGACGCGATGCACCGACATTGATCTCGAGCATATGGCCTCGTCTGCAGCCGCGGTGTCGCGTATGAGCGCCACTTCAAGGCTGCGGTAAGCGTCTTCGCCTCTGAGGAACACATGCAATGTCGAGCAGGCACCACACGTTTTCTGTGATTTTCAGCCAGATCTCATTGATCACGTCTGAATTGCATGTGCATTGCATGTGCAGAACTGTCGCTGCGCCCACATTTCTGCACATTGCCAACATCTGTATCACATAATGATCAGGCTGTCCGCGAACTGGCGTCGATCACGTTGTGATCGTAGACCGGTCGCCCACCAATCATGTTTCGCCGAGCCGCAGCCACCGACGCACGACCGGCGCATCGAACGTGGAGAGCGCCTGGAGAAGCTGCACCGGGTCCTCGCTCACCTGCAGCCACCGCCGGGGCGTCCCGCGCAGGAAACCTTCCTGTTCGATCCGGTCGAACAATTGCTGCAGTGGTGACCAGAAGCCTTCCACGTCCAGCAGACCGATTGGTTTCCGGTGCACACCCAGTTGTGCCCACGTCCACGTCTCGAAAAACTCCTCGAGTGTGCCGATGCCACCCGGCAGTACCATGAACGCGTCCGCCATTTCCGCCATCATCGCCTTGCGCTCGTGCATCGAGTCGACGATATGCAGCGCGGTGAGGCCTGTGTGTGCCACCTCGCGCTGCACCAGTCCGTGCGGCATGACACCGATCACTTCGCCGCCGGCGGCCATCGCCGCATCGGCCACCGCGCCCATCAATCCCGTGCGGCCACCGCCGTACACCACCGCCAGGCCACGCGTCGCGAGCAGTGTACCCACCCGTCGTGCGGCCTCGACATATGCGGGCCGCGCCCCGTCGTTGGACGCGCAGTAGATGCCGATGCGCCGCAGCGGGGTGGGAATCGTCACGGTGGTGGCGGACTCTGGAGTGTTGTTCATGCCGGGAAGCTAGCAGCGCCCGAGGCCAACGTCCGCAGCCGGCGCCATGCCCCCCACAGCACGGGAGCGGTGAGCGCGGGTGCCATGCACGCCACCGCGATGATTGCCGCAGCAAGCCATCCCGTTCGACGTGGCCAGTTCCAGAGTCCCGCCTGCGCCAGGGTGAGCACGGCGTCACACGACACCGCGGCCGCCAGCCACCATCCCAGTTGTGCCGCCCGCGCGCGGGCCGGTTGCCCACGTTGCGTCGCCTGCAATCGCAAGCGACGGAGTCCGAACACCAGCAGCACATCGAACAGCACCCACGCAGCATGGACGGTACGCGAGGGAAACCACGGTGATGTGGGCGCCAGCGACAGCAACACGGTCCAGGGCACCAGCAGCCACTCCAACAGGTGCAGCAGGGACGCCGGCCCACGCGCGATCGTACGCACACCGAACCACCACAGCGGTCCGTCGGCAAACGCGCGTAATCCGTCGTGTAGCGCTCGCCATCGCGACCCGTCGCGCGGCCACGCGAGGTAGATCGACTCCCACGCGGCCGGGCGTAGCTTGCGCTTGAACGCAGCCAATCCATCGAAGTTGAACAGGGGCCGCGATGCACGGCGGATGTGCGCCAGCCACGGCGCGATGGAACCATGTAGCGGTGCCAGTCCCAGCGTCGCCCACGTCACGCCCTCGGTGCCCATGACGCGCATGGCCTGATCCACCAGCAGTTCCGCTGTGCCGTTCGGCGCATCAGGGTCGCGCAGCAAGTGTTCCAGCAACCAGCCTCCGCGCGCCGGAACCGGCGCCATCGACAGCACGCCAACAAGCTCGCGGCCGCGCAACGCCACAAACGTGCGCCGCCATGCTGCACCCGCGTCCAGATCCACATCCACGAGAAAACGCATCGGCGGCATACTGCGCGTGGCATGCCATCGGCGAATGAGGGTGTCGAACGCGGCACGCCATGTGGGCTTGATGGCGGTGGACGCATCCAGCATCTGAACGGACACACCTTTGGCCCGTGCCCGCCGCAATTGCTCGCGCAATGAACGATGCCCGCGCACATGCGCGTCCCACGCCTGCGGATTCCACACCGGCTGCTCGCCGATCAGCCAGCGATCGAGCTGCTGCGAATGCAGCAGCCGCCCCTCGGTCGCGAAGAAGGCCACCCGCGTTCCCTGCGCGCGCATCTGCGCCAGAAACAACTCTGCCACCTCGACCAGCTGCGCCGGCGCAGCAACAGGCTCACCCGCCGTGACGACGCCACCGGGCACCGTGGCATACGCGACGTACGAGGCCGGCGCCGGGAACTCGACACGCATGCCACGCAGCATCGCACTGAACGCCGTGGACGTACGCCCCTCCGCGGACAGAATCGCAGAGATGGCGAGGACGGCGTCGGACGGGCTACCTTGCCCCACTATGTCTTCACCGCTCGACTTTCCCACGCTGAGCATCGTAGACCACCCGCTGGTGCGTCACAAGCTCACGTTGCTCCGCGACCGCGCCACGCCCACCAAGCAGTTCAAGGAACTGGTGGACGAAATCGCGATGCTCATGGCCTACGAAGCCACGCGCGACCTCGCGCTCGAGCCCAGCAGCGTCGACACACCGCTCGAAACCACCAGCGGTTGGACGGTGCGAGGGAAGAAGCTCACGCTCGTCCCCATTCTTCGGGCCGGATTGGGTATGGTCGAAGGCATCCTGCGCCTGATCCCCTCCGCGCGCGTCGGACACATCGGGCTGTATCGCGATCACGATACGCTCGAGCCCGTCGACTACTACTTCAAGGTGCCGGGCGATGTGAGTGAGCGGGATTTCCTGCTCCTCGATCCGATGCTCGCCACCGGTGGCAGCGCGTCGGCGGCCGTGTCATCGCTCAAGCGGGCGGGGGCCTCACGCATCCGCTTCCTGTGCCTCGTCGCAGCGCCCGAAGGCGTACGTCGGTTGGCGACCGATCATCCTGACGTATCCGTGCTGACCGCGTCGCTCGACCGCGAGCTCAATGAGCTCGGCTATATCCTGCCCGGGCTGGGCGACGCGGGCGACCGACTCTTCGGCACGCGCTAACGCAACCGACTCACCGCGGGGTGGATCAGTCGAACCACTCCCGCGGTTCGACCATCTGCTGGTGCGCCGTCATCATCACCCAACTCTGCTCCACCGGGTCGACGATCTCGGCCACCACGCGCTCGAACCATTCGTTCGCGAGGCGCTCGTCACCGATGCGCCGCCACAGCTCGCCGACCAGATACGTGATCACGGCGCGTTCTTCGGACGGGATATTGTCGAAATCGGCCAGCGCGTCCATGAAACGCCACGCGGCCTTCCGACGGAAGTAACGCTCGGCTTCGGTGTCTTTTTCGTCCACACAGCACCACGCGGCACGCAGGTACAGATCCGCCAGGTAGCGCGGCTCGTATCCCTGCCACTCGGCCACTTTGGCCGCGTGCTCGTACTTCAGGGATCCTGACGGGGCCTCCTCATGCACCGTCGGCGCCAGACCATCCCACACCTGCTCGCGCAGGATGTCGGTGAGGGCCACATCTTCGTCGAAGTCACGGGTCACGCCCGCATAGCCACACTGCGTGCAAAGGTGCACGAAGAACGGCAGCGGCTGCGTGCCACTCGCGCGCTCGTGAAAGTCGGTGCGCTTGCCGCCATGTCCGTTGGTCGCCACGACCGTCTGCGAGCTGAAGTCGCTCGCGCAGACGGGACAGGTGAGTTCGATGTGATTGAGCGTCGTCATGGTCGTGGCGGGTCCGGGTTCCTGCTTCGATTGTGAGTGTCGGCAGCACCGGTGGGTGAGTTGAATGCAAGCGCCTCCGTACAAATCCCGGCTTCAGAATCGTGCCTTGTTGCCGACACTTTCGCGGGCTATCTTGCCGCGTCACTTCATGACATGTGTGCGGCGAGTGGTACGCGGTGTTCCACGATCGCGCCGGCTTCCCGACTCCGGGTTGTTGATGTTGATCAATCTCGTTCCCGATTTTCTCGCTGTACTCGACGCCGCGGATCGCCACGCGGCGTATCTCGCGTATTTCGAGCGCCACCGGGCGCTCCTGTCGGCTTACTGGGACAACTACGTCCTCGAGCCCACTGGCCCCCACTTCGAAGAAGTGGTGCGCGCCACCGTGGCCGCCGATCGCAGCGATCTCCACGCGCTGCTCGCCAACACCGACATCGTCGCGCTGGCCCGCAGCACCGAGGAGAGAGTCCGCACCCTGCTCGACGTCGATGTCAGCTACGACATCGTGCTCATGGTGGGTGTGGGCGCTGCCAACGCGGGCGAATTGGTGGTGAACGGCCGCGGTGTCGCGTTTGTGTGCCTCGAGCACTTCACCGGTGTCGCCAATCCCGACACACAGGGGCTTGGTCTCGATCCCGAGCTGATCCCGCTCTGGCTGGCGCATGAAATCGCCCACGTCGTGCGCTACACGTCGCCGAGCAGCCGCAGCATGATGCGCGATCTCGTGCTGGATGCGGGTGGGTACTACTCGTACTGGGAAACCGGGCGCCAGGCGCCGCTGCGCGAGCTGCTGGTCAATGAAGGTCTGGCTGTGCAGGTCTCGCGCGCCGTGAGCCCGGGTCATGCGACCTGGGAGTATTTCGGCTTCGCGCGTCGGCAGTATGCGCGCACACGCGAGATCGAGCCCGTGCTGCAGCGCGCCGCCACGCGTGATTTCGACCGCGCCGCGCTGGGTCTTCGCCTGCGCTACCTGTCGGGCGGCATGAGCGACGAAGCCCGCACGGTCGATCGCGTCATTCTTCCCGAGCGCGCCGGCTATTTCCTGGGCGCGCGCATGGTGGAGTCGGCAATCACGGCGCGTGGCTACTCGTGGTCGGTGCGCGCGAGCGCTGAAGAGCTGGCGGCGGCTGCCGAACCGGTGATGGAACGCCCGCGACTCACCGTCGTCAGCTGATTCCCCTGGGCGCACGATTTTTCGTGCGCTGCATCACTGTTTGTGCCTCGTCATGCAGGCGCGCGATCGCGGTTCTATTTCCCGATACAGAAGTCGCGGAAGACCCGGTCGAGCACATCGTCTGTATCGATGGTGCCGATCAAATCGCTCAACGCTTCGCGCGCGGTGAACAGGTGCACGGCTGCCACGGGCGCCGGAAGCGCACCACGGGTCCAGGCATCGAGAAAGGCACGCACTTCGTCGCGCGCCATCGTGAGACCCGCACGATGACGCTCACGGGTGATCACGACATCGCCCGACGCAGGCGACACGGCGGACGATCCCAGCGCCACATCGATGGCCTGCAGCAGCGACACGAGACCTTCACCCGATTCGGCGCTCACCCGATGAACATTTACGCCGGTCGTTTCTGATCTCACCAAGTCCCATTTGGTGTGCACGGCGATCACGGGGGCGGTGGTGTAGGGCGCCAGCGCTGCGGCGGTTTGCGTGACGCTATCCGTATCGTCACCACAGGCGAGCACCACCTGCGCCTCGCTGAGATAGCGGCGACTCACTTCGATCCCCAGCTGTTCGATCGGATCGGTGGTGTCGCGCAACCCGGCGGTGTCCACCAGGCGCAGCGGCCATGGCGTGCGATCGAGTAGTGCCTCGATGGCGTCGCGTGTGGTGCCGGCAATGGGTGTGACGATCGCGCGTGACTGTCCGAGCAGGGCATTGAACAGTGAGGACTTGCCCGCATTGGGCGGCCCCGCCAGCACCACCAGTGCACCGTCGCGCACCAATGCGCCGGTGGGCGCCGTACGCAACAGCGCGTCCAGTGAACTCACCAGCGCGTCACCAGCCGCCGTGATGCGTGAAGCCGCGATCGGTCCATCGTCTTCTTCGGGGAAGTCGATGTCGTAGGCAATGAGCGCCTCGAGGTGCACGACCGCTTCACGCAGGGCGAGCAATCGGCGCGACAGTCCCCCGTCGAGCTGGGCGAGCGCCTGCTGCTGCATGGCGGAGGTACGCGCGTCGATGATATCGGCCACGGCCTCGGCCTGCAGCAGGTCGAGGCGTCCATTGAGTACCGCGCGGCGGGTGAACTCACCCGGCAGCGCCGGTCGTGCGCCGGCTGACACACATGCGGCCTGCACGCGCTGCGGCGCCACGGTGCCACCGTGCGTGGTGATCTCCACCGTGAGTTCGCCCGTGTACGAACGTGGCGGCGCGAACCACGTCACCAGCACTTCATCGAGCGGCTCGCGCGTGGTCGGGTCGTGCAGAATGGCGCGCAGGGCATGTCGGGGCTCGGGCTGACCCTCGTCATACGCACCGAGGGCGCGAGCGATATCCACCGCCCGCGCCCCCGAGAGTCGTACCAGCGCCACCGCGCCACGTCCGGGCGGCGTGGCGAGGGCGACGATGGTGTCATCGCCGCCTGCCATCACCGCGGCCGGAGCATCCGGCATGCGCGCCTATCCCCGCACGAGCGGCGCAGCCTTGCTGCGCTCGCGCGAGATGAGCCACTGCTGCGGCAGCGACGCGAGGTTCTGGATGAAGTAGTAGAGGTTGAGACCCGACGCCATGTTGATGAAGAAGATCAGCATCATGCCCGGCATCAGGTACATCATCATCTTCTGCTGCTCGTTGGCCTTGATGCCCCGCATGCCCAGCCACGACAGCACGAGTGCCGTGATCGCCACCAGCACTGGGATGATGTAGTACGGGTCCTTCACGGAAATGTCGGGGAACCACAGGAACGACACGCCGCGGAACTCGATGGTGTTCTGGAAGACGAAGAACAACGCGAAGAACACCGGCAGCGGGATCAGCATCGGCAGACAGCCGGACAGGGAGCTGAACGGGCTCATGCCGTGCTCCTTGTACACCTGCATCATCGCCGCCTGCAGCTTCTGCGGGTCACCCTTGTGGCGCGCCTGAATGGCCTGCAGTTCCGGCTGGATGCGCTGCATCTGCATGGAGCTGCGCATGGCGCGCTGGTTGAGCGGCCACAGAATGATGCGCACCGCCACGCCGAAGATCACGAGAATCCAGCCGTAGGAGACACCGAGCGTCTTCTTCATCCACAGGAGGAGCGTGATGACCATCGTGGCGAACGGCTGCACGATGCCCTGAATCCAGCCGCCGTACGGGTTCGACGTTTCGAACTCGCGGCCCATCGCGACAAGTCGCTTGAACTCCTGCGGACCGACATACGCTTCGAACGCCGCATTGCCGGCCTTGAGCGGCATGACCAGCGTGGCTTCACCACGCGTGGCGGCCTTCGCGACGCGCGGACCGCCGGTGAAGTCGGCTTCGAGGAATGGCGTGCCACCCTTCGGTACGAGCACGCCGAACATGAAGTACTTGTTCTTGGCCACGGCCCAGCTGATGGGGCCGGGTTCGATGCGGCGTTCGCCCGGATCGAGTGAGCGGAACGTCACGCCTTCGGCGCTCTTGAGCTCGGGCTTGTAGGCGTATGCGAGATGATTCTGATCTTCGACGGTGTCGGCTTCCGAGCTGCGGAAGCCACGCGGCAGGTCGACGAGCAGGAAGCTGTTCTCCGGCACACCGGTGACGGCGGCCGCGATGTTGACGCGGTAGCTGTCGGGCTGGAACGAATAGCTGATGGCGACCTGGCGCGCGGCGCCGGCCACTGCGGCGAGCTCGGTTTCGTAGCGCACCGTGCTCACACCATTGGCCGCGCTTTCGGTGGTGCGGAACACCTGCTTGTCGAGCGCGATGGTGTCACCGGGCACGACCAGACGGAAGCTCAGCAGGCGATCGCCAGCGGCGGCCAGCTCGACGACGCCTTCCTTGGTGCGTCCCCGATTGGACAGCTCCTGGTAGCGCGTCATCGTGGCGCCGACGAGCGCCGCGCCCTGATTCGTGGTGCGGTAGTCGGCCACCGCCGTCTTCACGAGCGTGGAGTCGATCAGCACCGGAGCGGACGCTGCGGCGGCGAGCGAATCACCGACCGCACCAGCCACGGGGGCACTCGCGGAAGCGCCGGCGGTCGTGGGGGTGGTGCTGCCAACGCGCGCGGCGGCGGCAGCCACCGAGTCACGCAGCGTGTCTGCGGCGACGGCCGTGCTTCCGGGTGCCGGCTTGGCCGTCGGGAAGATGTACGGCGTCAGAATCAGGACCGCGGCCATCAGAACGACGGCGAGGGCGATGCGGCGTGGTTCCATGAGAAATAAAGGGGGAGGTGCTCAGGGCACCGGATCAAAGCCGCCGGGGCGGAACGGATGACAGCGTGCAATGCGACGCGCGGCCAGCCACCCACCCCGGAGCGCGCCATGTTTCTCCAACGCTTCGATGGCGTACGCTGAGCAGGAAGGATAATACCGGCACGCCCCCCCGAAGATGGGCGAGAGCGTGATCTGGTATCCGCGTACGAGCAGCACCAGCAGCGTGCGCGGCCATGTACGGAGATCCATACGCCGCGCGCTCATGCCGGTGGTCATGGGATGGTGTGCGGAGGCGTGACGTGGGGAGGCACCACATGAGGTGGCACGACGTGCAGGCGCGCGAGGCGCGCGGCGAGTTGCTGCACTTCCTCACGCAGCGCCTCGAACGGGCGGTGGTATGCGGAGGGCACGACGCGAAACACCACGTCACAGGCAGGAGCAGTCGGCAGCACATGCAGCCGTACGAGCTCGCGCAAACGCCGTTTCAGTTGGTTGCGTGCCACCGCGGAGTGTTTGTACCGCGGCACCACCAACCCCACACGGGGAAATACAAGAAGGGAAGCAGTGGTGCGCGCCTCGATGGACGCGCTGCGCACTCGCTTCCCTTCCAGTCGAACCCGTTCGAGCTCCGGCCCGCGCGTCAGTCGTTGCGCGCGCGGGAAGGTGCGGGAATCAGGCGCCCGCGTACTTCGACGGGAGCTTAACGGTCAACAGCTTGCGCCCCTTCTTGCGGCGGCGAGCGAGAACTTCGCGACCCCACTTCGTCTCCATGCGCGCACGGAAGCCGTGCTTGCGGATACGACGCGTGTTGCGCGGACGATAGGTGGGCTTGCCCATGACAAACTCTGACGAAAACGGATTGGCGTGGTGACAGAAATAGCCTCCCAACTTACCCCTGCCGGTAGCGCCCGGTCAAGGGGTGGGGCTGGCCAAATGTATCTCTGACAACGAGTTGACCATCAACCCCTCCACTTGCTTGCGAACACGTATCGGGCAGAGGGGCGAACGATTAGACATGTCCTGCCGAAGCCGAGCCTGATTGACTTATCCACACCGGCCCGGGTACCTTCGCCCCCCCTTGGTCGGCATCCACGTCGTGCCCGCACTCTGCGCGCAGGCACCGTCCCGACCTCGGCGGTTTCCCGGTCTGCACCGCGTCCTCTCTCGCTGCCCCTCGCTGCCATGTCGCTTTCGCCTGCGGAAATCTGGGATCGCCTGCGCCAGCGCGCGCGCCAGGTGCTCCCCGAGCAGGCCTATCGCGCCTGGCTCGAGCCCACCGAAGCGATCGGACTCGAGAACGACACCCTGCTGGTCGGCGCGTCGGACCAGTTCACGGCCGACTGGAACGAGTCCAAGCACGCCGACCTGCTCGCCACGTTTGCCCCGGTCGCCCTGGGGCATCCCATCAAGGTGCGCTTCAAAGTCCACCAGGAACGCCTCGGGCGGGTCCAGATGGACATGTTCGTCGCCCCGCCTCCGGTGGTCGCGAGCGTAGCACCAGTGGTGCAGCAACCGCGCATCTCAACGCCACTCAACCCCAGATACACGTTCGACCAGTTTGTCATCGGCAAGTCGAACGATGTCGCCGCCGCCGCCGCCCAAGCGGCCGCCCAGGCCCCGGGCAAGGTCTACAACCCGCTCTTCATCTACGGCGAAACCGGACTCGGCAAAACGCACCTCATGCAGGGCATCGCCCATGAGCTGCTCCGCCGCACGCCCAACCTCCGCCTCGCCTACGTCGGCACCGAGCAGTTCACCAACGAGTTCATCGGCGCCATCCAGGCCGGCGCGATGGGCGACTTCCGCCGCCGGTTCCGCGAAATCGACCTCCTCCTCGTCGACGACGTCCAGTTCCTCAAAGGCAAGGAATCGACGCAGGAAGAGTTCTTCCACACGTTCAACGCGATCTACGAAGCCGGCCGCCAGATCGTCCTGACCTCCGATCGGCCGCCCAAGGAGATCCCGGGACTCGAATCCCGCCTGGTCTCCCGCTTCGAATGGGGCATGGTCGCCAACATCGACTCGCCCGACCTCGAACACCGCATTGCCATCCTCAAGAAGAAGGCGAGCCTCGACCACCTCGAGCTCACCATCCCCGATGAGGTCATCGAGTTCATCGCCCAGCACGTGAAATCATCCGTGCGCGAACTCGAGGGGTCGATCATCAAGCTGCTGGCCTACGCCTCACTCAAGCACCGCGACATCTCGGTCGACCTGGCCCGTGAGGCGCTGCGCGACAAGCTGCGCGCCGGCGGCACGTCGGATTTCCCGGATGTCCCGCCTACCACCATTACGGTGGCCACCATCCAGCAGGTCGTGGCCCGTGAATGGGGCGTGACACCCGACGGCCTGCGCTCCAAGACGCGTACCAAGCAGCTCACCGTGCCGCGGCAGATCGCCATGTACCTCTGCCGAGAACTGCTGGCACTCCAGCTGGTGGAAATCGGCAATGCTTTCGGGGGTCGGGATCACTCCACGGTGATCCACTCGCTCGATCGCGTGGCGGAAGACATGAACGCCGAACCGACGTTTACCGAGCGTGTGCTCAAGGTTCGGGGCATGTTGGAAAGTCTGCGGACAACTGGACAATTGGGTTCCTGAGTCCCCAGCCATCCACATCCGCCCACAGAATCAGCACCAGGTGATGTGCACAGGCGGGGACAGGACCGGACTCCCAACAGGGAGTTCACATTACCGATCATGGCGAAAGCTGTTCTGGATGCGTAGCTTGCAGCGTTTGTAGACATGCCCACATCCTCTGCTACTACGACTGTTTTTATCTCTAAGTCTGTTTTTTAACAACAGGCTTCAGCAGTCCTTCCACAAACCCGCGCATGAAGTTCACGATCTCGCGTGAGAAGCTGCAGGAAGGCCTTCAGGCCGTGACTGCTGCCGTGCCGGCCAAGACCACCTTGCCGGTGCTGGCCAACCTGCTGGTCGAAACGACCGACCGGGGCATTCGCTTCTCAGCGACCGACCTCGATATCGCGGTCAGTACCGAAGTCAGCGCCGATGTCGAAGCGCCGGGCGCCATCACCATCCCGGCCAAGAAACTCGGCGAGATCGCGCGCGAGCTGCCCCCGTCACCCGTGAAGATCTCGGCCAGCGGTGAGCAGCGCGTCACGCTCGAATGCGGCCGTTCCAAGTTCAAGCTGCTCGGATTGCCACGCGACGAATTCCCGACATTCCCCAGCGTGCGATTCAACGACTCGTGGCGCGTGAAGTCGGGCGAGCTGCAGAAGCTCATCTCGCACACCGCGTTCGCCGTCAGCACCGAGGAGTCCCGTCCGATCCTCAACGGCGTGCTGTGGGAGCTTCGTGAGGAGCGCATGCGCATGGTGGCGACCAACGGCCACCGACTGGCCAAGATGGAATTGCCGGTAGAGGCCAGCAGTGCCCCGCCAGGCGATTTGATTGTGCCGCCCAAGGCCCTGGAGCAGATCCGCCGTCTTTTCCCGGCAGAAGAGGAGCTGGAGATTGCACGCGGCGACAACCACCTCGGCTTCCGTTCGCCGTTCACGTCGGTGTTCACCCGTCTCGTCGAAGGGCCGTATCCCAACTACGAGCAGGTCATCCCGAAGGACAACGATCGCTACGCCCTGGCTGACAAGGCGGCACTCACCAGCGCCCTCAAGCGCATGAGCGTCATTGCGTCCGACCAGACGCACCGCATCAAGATGTCGTTCAATACCGGCATGCTGAAGTTCAGCGTGACCACGCCCGACCTCGGCGAAGCCAGCGACGAGCTGCCGGTGAACTACACGGGTGACCAGCTCGATATCGGCTTCAATGCCACGTATCTGCTGGAGATCCTGCGCTTCATGCCCACCGAACAGGTGCGTCTCACGTTCAAGGCGCCGGAACGCGCGGCGACCATCGAGCCCGAAGGCTGGGATGATCCGGCCAAGTATCTCTGCCTCGTGATGCCACTGCGCCTGATGGATTGATGGCGGCTTGAGCGCGCGTTGCTGTTCGCTATGGTGCGCGCAGCCACAGCACCCAGCATCATCGAACGGGTCGTCCTAGCGGGCGACCCGTTCTGCTTTCAGCTCCATCCGCTGCACAATCTGCTGCGCCCGCGGCGCACCCGACGGCGTGCGTTCACTCACCTGCAGCGTGAGCGTGCTGGTGCCTTCGAGTTTCTCGAGCACCCCGGTGGACCGCAGGACCTCGGCGCGCTGTGTACCGCTCGATACACCGGTGAGCTCCAGGCCACGAAACGCCGACCCGCCTTTGCCTTCCATCGTGCCGGACATCGTGCGGATGATGACTGCGCGTTGGTCGTCGAGCCGTTCCAGTTGGTGCTGCGTGGTGGTGTAGACGGTGATCGGTATGCCCGTTCGGCATACGAGTGACACGGTACTGTCGCGCCAGCGATCTCCCACAGCGACGCCTTCCGGGATGCGGATCAACACGTCCTTGGCCAGAGCAACGGCACCGAGTTCCGGGCGATCACACTCGTTGGCCAGCAGCGGCCGCGTCACGACACGCGCCACGCTGCTGTCAAATACCGCATCGAGGAGAAGCAGCGCTGGTCGGGTCGTGGCAGGCGGGGTGGCGCGATTGGGTGTTGCAGCTGTCGCGCCGGTGCGCGCATCGCGGCGTTGTCCCTGCGTTTCCAGTGCATCGAGCGTCGAACGCACGGTGAACGAATCCACCTGACCGGTCGCACGCAAAGCGCCAGTCGCTGAACGGTCCATCGTCCAGGAGACAATGGCGCGGGACTCGATGCGCTGCTCGCCACGTATTTCGCCGCGGGGATCCGTGCGAACCTCCGTCGACGGGCGCGCATCACTGGGCCGGAGGTCGGTGGCCGTCATACGGGCGACCGTACTCACCTGCCAGTTGCTGGCAATGCGCGCTGGCAAGGTCAGACGCGCCGTCGTCACCCGAACGGCAGGAGGCGCATCCGGTGTCGGTGTGGGCGTCGAAGCAGGCGTAACAACAGGTCCGCCACCGCAGGCACTCAGCAACAGCACGAACACCGCCATCGACGAAGACGCGATGGCCGAACGGTGATTGGCGACGTGCGCGGGAAGGAGGCGGGGCACTGGATGCATGAACGATGCAAAACTATGCAGAACACGGATGTCACCGGCCTATAAGCCGGGTTCTGTCGGTACACCGAGGTGCACCGGATGGTCATTCCTCTCGGCGTGTCGTCACCAACACGCTCCAGCAGCCTACCCGCGGCTCGATGTCTTGCGACATCCTGTCGAGACGGGCCGTCTCTCACCGCCTATTTGGCCTTGCTCCGACCGGGGTTTACCGAGCCACATCCGTTGCCGGATGCGCGGTGGGCTCTTACCCCACCCTTTCACCCTTACCGCCTTCTTGCGAAGACGGCGGTTTGCTTTCTGTTGCACTGTCCGTCGCGCAGCGCTCACGCAATGCGCGCCCAGGCGTTACCTGGCGATCTGCCCTATGGAGCCCGGACTTTCCTCGGAACACGGGCGTAGCCATGAAGGCCCGTTCCCCTGTTTCGCGACCATCCGGCCGGTGACATCCGTGTACGCAATATATCGCAGTGCTGCTGCAGTGCTGCTGTGGTACACGTCAACGCGAGGGAATGACGAATGACTGACGAACCACTCTAGCGTCGCCGCTGTTCCTGCCACGCCCCGCGTGACCACTCTGTCGTCATACATCCGTCAGACATCGAGGGAGCCATGAGCAGCCTCGGCGGTCCGTCATCCAAAGCCGTTCTCACCTTCCTCACACCCGCGGAACGATCACGCGTCGACGCGGCCGGGCAGGGATGTTATACGACGATGCACCGCGAAGACCTCGAGCAGGTGCTCGTCGACCTGCGCTCACGACCGGTGTCCGCCATCATTGTCTCAGTGGCGCGCTACCAGCAGCAGCATGCCTCGCACATGGCCAGACTGGTGCGCGAGTTTCCACGGGTGCCTGCGGTGGCGCTGCTGACAGCGAACGAAGCCCGCACCACGCAGGCCCTGCTTTCACTCGGTCATCAGGGCGTGCGCACTTTGGTCGACGCGCGCGATCCCGCCGGATGGCGCGATCTTCGGCAGTTCGTCGCCCGAGAGATTCCGGGCAGTATCGAGTCCATCGCCATGCAGCGCATGCGTCGGGAGCTCGAACCCATGCGACCCGCATGCCTGGCGTTTTTCGACGCGCTGTTCACGGTGCCCACCACACTCACCACCGTGCGCGAACTCGCCCGATTGCTCGGTGTCATGCCCACGACGTTCATGAGCCGCTTCTTTCGTCATGGACTGCCCGCGCCAAAGAAATATCTCGCCTTGGCGCGTCTCGTGCGCGCTGCGGCGCTGATGGAAAATCCGGGTTATTCCATCACGCAGGTTGCGCTGCTGCTCGAATACTCATCGCCACAGAGTTTCTCACGCCACGTGCAAGGCATGCTCGATTGCGGCGCCGCCACGTTTCGCCGACGATACTCCGGCGAATCGATGCTGCAGGAGATGTGTGAGCGGGTGGTGATTCCCTATCGGGACGCACTGCGCACCTTCGACCCCATCGACGCGCCACCCTCCTGGCTCACGCGGCAGCAGGAATCCTCGGTGGATACCAAGGTCCCACTGCCGCAAGCCGGATGATTCACAACGCGATGGCCGCCATCAGGCGCGCGCCATGTTCTCCACGATGCGCGACCGCTGCATGTGCTCCACATCGGAGTTCAACAGGGCGCTGATACGGCCGTCGGCGTCGAGATACGCCTGTCGCACATCGCGCAGATGTTCGATGCCCAGTTCACGAAGCTGCGCCTGTATTTCTGCGCGCGAGAGCATCACCCGCCGCAGATTCTGGCGCAGCAAACGACCATCACGGATGAGCATCAGCGGACCGCCGTTGAGCAACGAGCGAAGTCGCGGCGATTGGACCGACAGTGCCTCGAGCCCGTATTCCCACAGGTACACCACAGCCACCATCACCACACCTTCGGTGATGGAACGGAAATCCGAAGCCACCGAATTGCGCGCTGCTTCAGCGATCAGCACGATGGCCAGAAAGTCAGCGCCAGTCAGCGCACCCTTCTGCCGTCGCATGAGCCGCAAGACGAGCAATACCGCCAGATACATGCCGGTGGCGCGAAGAAACAGCTCAAACGGGCTCACCGTAGGCGTGAACATCGTTTGCCAATCCAAGGCTGCAGCAGCCAGCAAGGCCGTCGTGATCATGAGCACTCTCGCAGTGTGAGGTGAGACACGCGAGTTTTCATCGTGCAACTGCCGCACCGTCAGCAAGAAAAAAGCTTCATACGACACAGCGTGATGAAACGCACGCCGGTCGGACTGCGGTTCAAACAGTCAGGCGGCGTGCCGTCGAGCGACGGCGCGCAGACGCGCTGTCGCATCAGCGAGTTGCTGGGCACTGCGCGAGAGGGCGTCATTGCCCACGCGTTGGGCTGCTGAGGCATCCACGGCAGACCGCGCATTGGCCGCAGCGCGCTGCGCGGAACCATCCAGCGACTCGAATGCGGAAGCGGCCCCGGCACTGAGTCGTGCCTGCGTGTGGGCCAAGGTCGACACTTCGTCGCTCTGGCGCGCAATGCGTGTGATGCCGTCCACCATCGAGGCCAATGCGCGTGTGGCATCACGGGCAATGGAGCCGGCACCCTCTACTTCCTGTGCCGTGGTATCCATCGCAGTGACCGCCACGGCGATGTCGCCACGCACCCGCTGTACGGTGCTGGCCACCCGCTTGGCAGCCTGTGCACTCTCCACCGCGAGTGCCCGGATCTCATCAGCGACGACCGCAAATCCGAGCCCGTCCTCACCAGCCCGGGATGCTTCGATGGCGGCGTTGAGCGCCAGCAGGTTGGTCTGTCGTGCGATGCGCGAGACGGTGTCCACAAAGTCTCCGACCTGCTCCGATGCCGGGGCCAGCGCGCGCACCTGCCTGGCCGCATCACCCACCTCGCGGCCGACATCGAGCAGCGCCTGAGCGGCCCGCTCGATGGCTTCGCGACTCGTCGCCGCGGCGTCATCGAGTGCATGGGCATCACTGGCCGTTGCCTCGGCGGTGCGCCTGGTGGCTTCAGCCGTCTGCCTGGCATCCTGACCGGTTCGCACACCAGACGCGGCACGCTCACGCTGCTGACGCAGTTCGTCGCTCAGGGCTTCAGAACCCGTCGCCACCTCCTGCGAGCGTCGGTGCAGCACGTCGGACGTACTCGAGACCTCCGTTACGATGGACGCCAACTCCTCGGCCTCACGCTGCACGGTCTCGATCAGCAGCGCGAGTTCATCGAGCATCCGATTGAACGAGTGTTCGAGAAAGCCCAACTCGTCGGCATGACGAGCGTCGGCGCGCGCAGTGAGATCACCGCGCTCCACCTGGGCCATACGCTCGCGGGTACGCCGGATGCGCCGGATGATGCGGGACGGCATGGGAATGACCTGCTGGGCCACCACCATCAACAGCACGGCCGCGAGCACGACCTGCGGCCACGGCGCCGCATCGGCCGGTCGGGCCTGGGCAAACCCAGCGCTGGCGGCCAAGAACCCAGCCACCGATGCCCCGGTCGCGACATAGCCGACCATGGGCCCACGATCGAACGAATACGGCACAATGGCGAGCACGTAGGCCAACACGAACACCGGTTGGCCGAACATATAGACAACCGCACTCACGAGGAGAGTGTCAAACACTGCAAAAACATACTTGAGCCACCAACGGTACAGTTTGTACGATCTTCCGGCGCTTGCCAGCAGCCAGTTGAGTACAATCGCACCGCAGAACATCGTCAGGACGGCTGTCAGCGATTCGTGCGCCAGGCCGAGTCGGAGGCCGGTGAGCAGGATGCCAGCGACGACAATGATGCTCCAGAAGCGCCGGCGGGCAGCCACGGCGAACGTGGCCATGTCTTTGGCGCGCTCCTCATCGAACAGCGAACGGCTGTGCACGCCCGCGCCCTCGTGCTCTTCCTGAGGAAAGGCCGAGGAGCCGGGCATCGGCGAGAAGGAGCCGAACGGGTCGTTGGGGATATGCGATGGCATATCCCCACAGACGCGCGAACGGGGTGTGTGGTCTCGCGAAACTCCGGGAGACCAGTGGCTCAGGCCGGCAGTGCGGGCAGGAGCGGCAGGATTTGGCTGGCGGTGGCGAGCGCGCGCACGGTCAGGCCGGCGTTCTGCAGAGCCTCGCGGCCGCCTTCTTCACGGTCGACCAGGGCGAGCACCCCGAGCACGTTGCCGCCGGCGGCGCGGATCGCGTCCACGGCCTTGAGGGCGGAGCCGCCGGTGGTGATCACGTCTTCGACGACGACGACCTGGTCACCGGAGCGGAACGGGCCTTCGATGAGCTTTCCGGTGCCGTGCTGCTTGGCTTCCTTGCGCACGGTGAAGGCGCGCACGAGCTCGCCATTGCCATTCTCCTTGGCCAGCGCGCTGGCATGGGCGATGGCGTAGGCGATGGGGTCGGCGCCCAGGGTAAGACCACCGACCGAGTCGACGGTCCAGCCTGATTCGCGCAGGTTGGCGAGTCCGGCCCGTCCGATGAGCAGCTGTCCTTCGGGGCTCATGGCCGTGAGGCGGCAGTCGATGTACAGCGAGGAGCGGCGGCCGGAGGCCAGCACAAAATCGCCCCGCTTGGCCGAGCGATCGGCGAGCAGGGCGACGAGTTGCGACAGCGTAGAATCAGTCACGAGATACTGAGCGGGTTCGGGAGCATCGACCGTGTGCGGGGATGGTGCACACGGTGTTGGCCTCGGCCATTACCCGCGGCGGAACAGCCCTCGCACCTTGCCGAGCAGTCCGGACTTTTCGTCGCTGGGCTCGGGGGTCGGAGCGGAAGTCGGAATCGCAGCGGGGGTCGCCTGACGTGGGGACTGGGCGACCGGTGCCGACGGGTTGAGCGCGGCCTGGGTGAACGCATCGGCAAACGCCTTCACCGATGGATACCGATCCGCGGGCTGCTTGGACAGCGCCTTCATCACCACCGACTCGATCGCCGCCGGAAAGGTGAGGTTGGGACGCGCCTTGTTCAACGCCACAGGCGGCTGCGTGAGCAGCTGGGAAAACAGCTCGCGCGGGGACTTTCCGGTGTAGGGCAGTGTACCGGACAGCAGGTAGTACGCGATGGTGGCCAGCGAGTATTGGTCGGCGGCCGGACCCACGAGTTCGCCGGAGAGCGCTTCGGGGGCCACGTACATGAGGGTGCCGACGAAGAAGCCGGCGCGAGTCAGGCGCTGGTCAGGTGCAGCGTCGGTGTCGGCAGCGATGCCGAAATCGAGCAGCTTCACCTGCTTGGTGGCCGGATCGTACATCACGTTCTCGGGCTTGAGATCGCGGTGGACGATGTTGACATCGTGTGCGGCCTGTACGGCGCTGCAGATCTGGGACAGGACGCCCGCGACGTCGGGCGCCGGGAGCGGGCCCGCCTTTTCTGCGTACTTGTCGAGGATCTCACCGGAGGCCCACTCGATCGCGAGGTAATAGCGATCGGCGTCGGACTGCCCGTAGTCTAGGGTCCGTACGATGTTGGGGTGTTCCACCCGTGCGCCGAACTGCGCTTCGCGCAGAAAACGCGCGACGGCGGTCTTGTCATGCTGCAGTTTTTCACGCAGCACCTTCAGGGCCACGGTGCCATGCTGTGCATGTTCGGCGCGGAAAACGGTGGAGGTTCCACCCTCACCGACCTTCCCGCGCACCGTGTACCCGGCCAATGTCGTCCCGACTAGCGTCTCGATAGCCACGGGGCGAACGTAACGCCGACCTCTCATAGCAGCAAGTTGAATTTCTGATGACGATACCGGTCTGCAACATGCGCCCAGTGTTTGTTCACTCCACATCACGTCGATCGGTGTTCCGATCGACCTTTGCGCGCGTGGCAACTCCGGCGATGGCGTTGGCGACGCTGCTGGTGGTCAACGCCTGCGCCAAGCCGCGGCCGACCGGTGATCCCGGTGGTGGCGCATCCGGTAACACGCCGGGCGCCCCCGGCGGTGCGCCAGGGTCACCCGGGGGACCTGGTGCCGCTGCAGCCACAACGGGCGACATGCAGAGGCTCTATCGCAACATGGGACTCGTCGCGGGAGCTGCGACGCTGCCATTCGTTGCGTCGGTGTCGTTTCTGCCATCCCCCACTCCGGACAGCACGCTGGTGCTGCTCTCTCTGTCACTGCCGTCACGGGCACTTGGTTTTGGCCGCGAGGGAGAGCGTTACGTCGCGGGCTACACGGCCCGCGTGGAGCTGCGCCGGGGCCCGACCGTGCTGCGCACCATCGAAGCCAACGAAACGGTGCGTGTGCCCACGTTCCGCGAAACGTCGCGCACGGATGAAAGCATCATCTGGCAGCAGTTCGTGCGTCTCGCGCCGGGTCGCTACTCGATGACCGTGGCCATCCGCGACGAAGGCGGCCTGCGCAACGCAGCCGAGGATGTCAATCTTGACGTGCCACCGGTACGCCTCGGGTCACTGGCCTCGCCGATCGCTGTGTACGAAGCCATCCCGCGACAGAGCGCCGATTCGCTGCCGCGTATCATCGCCCGTCCCCGGTCCACCGTGATCTTTGGCCAGGACTCGGTGTTGCCCGTGTACATCGACGCGGTTGGTGCCAATGCCCCGACCCGCGTGGATGTGCGGGTGGTGGGTGAGGGCGATCTGGTCAGCTGGACCAACAGCATCGAGCTGCCCCAGCGCGGCAATGCGCACAGCACCACCATCACCATTCCGGTCACCCGGATGGGCGTGGGGCTGAACACGGTGCAGATGGCGATCCCGGGTACAACGGACACCGTTCGTACCAGGGTGTTGGTCACCCTCGGCGACGACCTGCCCATCGCCACCTTCGACGAAATGCTGGCCTATCTGCGGTACTTCACCACCGCGGAACGACTCAAGCCGCTCCGTGACGCATCGCCAGCCCAGCGGGCCGACGTGTGGACTACGTTTCTGCGCGAAACCGATCCCGTGCCGGCCACGGCTGAACACGAGGGGCTCCGGGATTACTTTGGACGGATTCGCACCGCCAACACGCGCTTCAGAGATGACGCGCAAGTCGGCTGGCAGTCGGATCGCGGTATCGCCTTTGTGGCGCTCGGCGATCCCGACAACATCGTGGACACCGGCCTCATCGACCCGAATGCGCGCGTCCGCCAGCAGATCTGGGAATATCGTGAGCTGCGCGTGCAGCTCCTCTTTGTCGACCAGACGGGCTTCGGCCGCTGGCGGCTCAACGCGCAAGGTCGCGCGGATCTCGACAACGCCATCCGTCGCAAGATGGCTCAGCGCGACCAGTGATCGCGTGATGAATGCGGGTGACATCCATGGCTGATGTCACCCGCCCGACCGCGCCGCGCCTCTTTCTGGTCGACGGCTACGCGCTGATCTATCGCGCGTTTTTTGCCCTGCTGCAGCGACCGCTCTCCACCAGCCGCGGTGAGAACACATCCATCGCGTGGGGCATCGCCAGCTTTCTCAAGCGCCTGCTCAACACGCACCAGCCTGAGTTGCTGGCCTGGGTGCACGATTCCGGCGCCACGTTTCGCGACGAGCTGTATCCCGACTACAAGGCCACGCGCGAAAAGCTGACCGACGATTTGCAGGCCGATTTCGATCAGGGGCTTCAGCGTGTGCTGCAACTGCTCGCGGCCTACGATATTCCGGTGCTCAGCGCGCCGGGCTTCGAGGCCGACGACGTAATCGGCACGATGGCCGCGCGTGGTGTGGAAGCGGGCTACAACGTGGTGATCGTGTCTGGTGACAAGGATTTCCAGCAGCTCGTGCGCCCCGGCGTGTGGCTGCTCAATCCCGGTCGCGGTGGGCCGGCCAGTGTCGACGAAAACTGGGTGGGCGTGGAAAACGGCAGCGATCGCCTCGGCGTGCATCCCGATCGCGTGATCGACTACCTCGCCATCGTCGGCGACACGTCCGACAACGTACCTGGTGTAAAGGGCATCGGTGAGAAGGGGGCGATCGAACTGATCACGCAGTACGGTCCGCTCGAGAACATCCTCGCCAACGTCGACAACATCACCAAGAAGCGTCCGCGCGAGGCGCTGCAGCAGTACGCCGATTCGGCGCGCTTGTCCAAGCAGCTGGTGACCATCCATTGCGACGTGCCCATTGCGTTCGAGGCCGAGAAGCTGACGGTGGGCAAGCCGGATGCCGACGCGTTGCGCGCGCTGTATCTCGATCTCGAGTTCACGTCACTGCTCAAGGATGTGGGTGGTGCCGTGCCGTCGACGCCAGTTGCCGGTGCAGCGGGTGCCGCATCAGGTGCCGCACCAGGTGCTGCCGCAGGCGATGCCTCCGCTGGCACGCCAGTGCCGCCGCCCACGGTACCGGGTCGTCCACCTGCGCCTGCGGTCACCGTCGGTGAGAGCGGCGTGCCCGTGCTGGCCGACGCGCGCTATGTCACGGTCGATACGGAGGAAGCACTCGCGTCATTGCTCGTGCGCGTGCGTGAAGTGCCATACATCGCGATCGATACCGAAACGGTGATCGAACCCGGTGCGCCGTTCGAGGTGGATGCGCTGCGTTCACGCCTGGTGGGTCTTTCGATTGCTGTGGCGCCTGGTGAGGCGTACTACCTGCCGTTCGCGCATCGCCGCGATGATGGTAGTGGTAACCTGGCGCTGCTGGCCGGCGATGTGGGCACGGGCATCGTCGGGCGCCGCATCAATGCGGGCACACCGGAGCCGGTGAACCTGCCGCCGTTCGACAGCGAGGCCTGCGCGCCGCTGCGTGCCATGCTCGAAGATGCGAGCGTGAAGAAGATCGCGCAGAACGCCAAGTACGACCTGCTCGTACTGCGCGGGCATGGTGTGCGCGTGGCCGGTCTCGCGTTCGACACGATGCTGGCCAGTTACGTGCTCGATCCGGGTCGCCGTTCGCATGGTCTCGACCTGCTGGCCCTCGAGCAGTTGGGCCACACCATGACGGCGTACGACACGCTGGTGGGCAAGGGCAAGACACAGCTGCCATTCGACGTTGCACCGGTAGACACCGCTCGTGACTACTCGTGCGAAGACGTCGATGTGACGATGCGCATCCGCGCGAAGCTCGAACCCATGCTGGCCGAACACGCGCTGCTGTCGCTGTTCCAGGAGATCGAAGTCCCGCTGGTGTCGGTCCTGGCCGAGATGGAGTGGGAAGGCATCGCCATCGATCTCGAATGGTTTGCATCGCTCAAGGCCCGCTTTGCCGCCGAGCGTGGGCGCGTCGAACAGTTGATTTATGGCGAGGCGGGCGAGGAGTTCAACATCAACTCCAACCCCAAGCTGCGCGCGATCCTGTTCGACAAGCTGGGTTTGCCGGTAAAGAAGAAGACAGCGACTGGCCCAAGCACCGACGCGAGCGTGTTGCAGGAACTGGCGGAAGAAGGCCACGTGCTGCCGACGCTGCTCATGGAGTATCGGGAGATCTTCAAGCTGGAGGGCACGTACATCGACGCGCTGCCGCGTCTCGTGCACCCGCGCGATCAGCGGTTGCACACGTCGTACAGCCAGACGGTGTCGGCCACGGGCCGTTTGTCGAGCCACGATCCGAACCTGCAAAACATCCCCATTCGCCGTGAACTGGGCCGCGATATCCGTCGTGGTTTCGTGCCACGTGAGGGATGGCGTTTGCTCAGTGCCGACTACTCGCAGATCGAACTGCGTGTGCTGGCGCACCTGTCGGCCGATCCGGCGTTCGTGAGTGCGTTCAAGGCGGGCGGCGACATTCACCGGCAGACGGCGGCGATCATCTTCGGCGTGCCGCTGGAAGACGTGACGAGTGAGATGCGCGCGCGCGCGAAGACGATCAACTTCGCGACGATCTATGGGCAGGGTGCGCACGCACTCTCGCGGCAGCTACGCATCACCAACGCCGAGGCAAAGGCGTTCATCGAGACATACTTCGAGCGCTTTGCGGGCGTGCGGGCGTTTCTCGATGCCTGTGTGGTGGACGCGCGGGCGAAGGGGTACGTGGAGACGCTGTTCAAGCGGCGTCGCTACATCCCCGAGCTCAAGGAGCGCAACTTCAACATCCGCGCATTCGGCGAGCGGGTGGCGCAGAACGCACCTATCCAGGGTTCGGCGGCCGACCTGATCAAGATCGCGATGATCAACGTGCGGCAGGCCATGGCCTCGGGCGGTCTCGCGTCGCGCATGCTGCTCCAGGTGCACGACGAACTGGTGTTCGAGCTGCCGGTGGAGGAGGCTGACGCCCTGTCGGCGCTGGTGAAGCGGGAGATGGAGGGCGCGGCGGTGCTGAACGTGCCGCTGCTGGTCGAGATGGGCCTGGGCACGGACTGGGTGTCGGCCAAGGCCTGAGGTTGCGCGGCAACCGGGCAGCGCGAGTTGCCCGGAATCGCGAAGTCCCCTGTCTTGCACTTTGCAGCAATTTGCGAGACGTGCGAGACCCGGGACGGGCCGTCGGGATG